>JALYMU010000253.1 GCA_030773595.1 Actinomycetota bacterium
AACTACGGTCACGACCCGAGGCAGGACGGTCCGGTCAGCCCCAGGGCGGCAGCGCCGGGAGGTCCGCCGGCGTCGGGCGACCGAAGAGCCACGCGAGGGTCTCGGCGTCGCCGAGCCCGTCGGGGCGTTCCACACCGGGCGCGCGTCGCTCGAGCCGCTTGAGCTCACGGGGCAGGTTCGCGGCGACGAACTCGTCGGGCCAGTCCACCGGGGAGTAGCCGATCCCGAGGTCCACCCGGTGGACCTCAACCTCCCGCCACCGCGACTCCAGGGCGAAGGTCGCCGGCAGCTCGGCGACGAGCCACACGAGCGTGCCGCGCCACGCGTCGGGGGTCATCTCGCCGGCCGCCGAGCGGAACCGCTCCCCGCTGCGCGCGACGTCCTCGACCAGCGCCGCTGCGCTCCTGCCGGCGCCGGCAGCGATGTCTTCGTCGCGTTGCTCGCGCGACCCGCCGTACTGCGGCACGACCTCGCCTCGCATCGCACCCGACATCATCTCGGCCAGGGTGTCCCCGTTGCGCGCGATGTGGGTGAGGAGGTGCGCGCGCGTCCACCCCGGCAGCCCCGACGACTGCCGGGCGTCGGCGTCGCGGAGGTCACGTAGCGAGCCGACAAGGGCGCGCTGGGACTCCTCGACCCGGGCGACGTACGCCGGGACGTCAGCCGGTTGGATCGCCATGGGCGCTGTCCCCCTGGTTCCCGAGCATCTCGATCAGTGCCGGGACGAGCTCGACGGTCGAGGCGACCTCCCGCGCCGGCGCGCCCCCCCCGGGATCGAGCTCGTGCCCTGGCCGCCGCAGGCGTACGACGGATACGCCCGCTTCCACGGACCCTCGGACGTCACGGGCGGAGCTCGCGACGTGGACGAAAGATCCGAGCATCCGTCGGGCGTGTTCGTATATCTCGGGGTGTGGCTTGTAGGCGCGCACCCGCTCCGACGTGACGACCAGAGCGGGGTCCACAGGTAGGCCCGCGACACGGGTGCGGCTGAGGAGGGCGTCGTCGATGTTGGACAGGAGCCCGACCCGGTAGTGGCGGGAAACGTCGGCGACCCCCTGCCCGACGTCCGGCCACAGGGGCCACTGCGCCATCGAGGCAAGCAGCGCTGCGGCGTCGTCGTCCACCCGGCCGTCGAGGTGCAGCTCGTCGTAGGTCGTCGCGAGAGCCTCGCGGGCAAGGGTCGCGAACGGCACCCAGTGCGACCGGTCGCGATGGAGTCGCTTGTTCTCGGCGTCCCACCGGTCGTAGACGTCGGGTCCACTTCGCGGCCAGCCGCGCTCCCGGGCCCACCGGTCGAGCTGGGCGCCGCCCCCGGTGCGCGAGTCGACCAGAGCGCTGAACACGTCGAAGGTGACGACCGGCACGCGGGTCATGGGGTCAGAACAGCAGCTGCGGCAGCCAGGTCACGATGCCGGGGAAGATGGCCATCACGAGGATCGCCAGGGACAGCACGCCGACGTAGGGCATGGTCCCGAGAATGATGTCCTTGAGCGGGATGTCGGGGGCTATCCCCTTGAGGACGAAGAGGTTCAGCCCCACGGGGGGCGTGATGAGGCCGATCTCCATGTTCACGGTCATGATGACGCCGAACCAGATGGGGTCGAAGCCGAGAGCCGTGATCAGCGGCAGAAGCACCGGGGTGGTCATGACGATGATGCCGACCGGCGGCAGGAACATCCCCAGCACGAGCAGCACGAGGTTGACCATCAGCAGCACGAGCCACTTGTTGACCTCAAGGCCCGTGACGGCCGCCGCGAGCTCCTGCGGGACGGTGAGGAACGCCAAGACCGTCCCGATGACGGCCGAGAACGCCGTGATCATCAAGATCATGGTGCTCTGGTTCGTCGCCTCGAGCAGGATGCGCTTGAGCCCGCCGAGCGTCACGCCCCGGTAGAGGACCCCGACGAGAATCAGGACGATCACAGCGCCGACGGCCGCGGCCTCGCTGGGCGTGGCTACGCCCGCGTAGAGGACGTAGAGGATCGCGAGGATGATCGCGAGGAAGGGGAGGACCTTCACCAGCGACGCGAACCGCTCGCCCCACGTGTACGTCGGCGCGACGTAGGCCTGCGGGCGCTCGGCGACGTCGACGGCCGTTGCCCCACCGCCGGCCGTCCGCGACGCCGCCCCGACCGTCACGAGCTCGCGTTCCGCCGCCCCGGCGCGGTCGCGCCGACGGCCCTCGAGAGTCGTGGCGATGAAGATCCACACCATGAACATCAGGGTGATCATGATGCCGGGGATCACACCGCCGGCGAAGAGCTGCCCGATGGACTGCTCGGCCGCGATGCCGTAGAGGATCAGCGTGATGCTCGGGGGGATGAGGATGCCGAGAGTTCCCCCCGCCGCCACGGCACCGGTAGCGATGCGGGCGGAGACGCCCCGGGCGCGCATCTCCGGGATGGCGACCCGGCCGATCGCGGCCGCGGTCGCCGGGCTCGATCCGGTGAGAGCAGCGAAGATGGCGGACGCCCCGACGCTGCTCATGCCGAGCCCGCCACGGATCCGGGAGAGCCACGCCTCTCCCGCTTCGAAGAGCTGCCGGCTCGCGACCGACCCGCCGAAGAGGTCGCCCATCAGGATGAACAGCGGGATGGCGAGCAGCGAGAAGTCGTTCAGCGAGTCGAAGACGAGCTTGGCGAACAGGTCCATCTGCTCCGGGTCGAGGAACAGCGCGATCGAGATGACCGCGGTGAGACCCAGGGCGAAGGCGATGGGCATGCCGGTCAGGAACAGGACCATCGCGATGGTCCCGATCACCGCGCCGGTGGCGAGCGGGCTCATGGCTTGGCCTCGACCTCGGGACGGTGGTGCGCATCCGCGTGCTCGTCGAGCTGCTCCGGGACCTCGGACAGCGGGTCTCTCTGCTCCATCGCGGCCAGTGCGTGCTCGGTCGGAGACCGCCCGATGAGGGCGAGAACTGCCTCGATGATGAAGGCGATGTACTGCAAGGCGACCAGAAGCATCCCGATCGGCAGGATCGCGTAGACCAGTGAAAGCGGTGCCCGCAGCGCGGTCGGGCTACGGAAGCCACCCTCGTAGGCCTCCCACCACAGATGCGTGCCGTAGTAGAGCACCACGAGAATCAGCCCCAGCGAGAGCAGGGACGTCGTGATGCGTGCCACCAGCTTGCCCCGGTCGGGGAGCTTGTCGACCAGCAGGTCGACGCCTACATGCGCGTGGTGCTTCAAGCCGTAGGCAGCCCCGAAGAACGTCACGACGAGGAGCAGGTAGATGCTCGTCTCGGTCTGCCACACCGTCGCTCGGCCGAAGAAGTACCGCGAACCGACGCCGTGCAGCATGACCAGAGTGGCCAGGACCAGGCACACGGCGCTGATGTAGCCGGCCGCCTCCGACAGCGCGTTGGCCCATCGGAACGACAGGACGTACTTCACGGCTGACATCGTCGCGTCCTCACGTCGATCCGCTCGACTTCAGCCCTGCGAGGTCTTCTGGGCGAGCTCGAGGAGCTCCTTCCCTCCCTCGACGTCGGTCGCGAACTTCTCCATCACCGGCTTTGCCAGCTCCTGCCACTTGGCGAAAGCCGCCTCGTCCATCGGCACGACCTTGACGCCCGCCTCCTGGAACTCCTTCTCCACGCGGATGTCGTCCTCCTCGGAGGCGGAGTAGGCGAACTCCTGCTGCGCCTTGCCACACTCGGTGAAGGCTCGCTGCTGCTCAGGGTTGAGCTTCTCCCACGCCTTCATGCTGACGATCAGCGGCTGGAACATGAACCAGAAGGTGTAGTTCTTGGTCGGCGAGGTGAAGCTGTCGACCTGCTCCTGAAGCCGGAAGGACGAGAAGGAACTCGTCGAGGTCACCGCGCCGTCCAGGACGCCCGTCTGCATGGCGCTGTAGATCTCCGACGACGGCAGGCTGCTGATGCCGGCTCCGGCCTTCTGGAGCATCTCCTCGACGAGGGCGCCGGCCGCGCGGAGCTTCATGCCCTTCCGGACGTCCTCCGGCGCCACCACAGGCTCGCCCTTGGCCCCGACCGCACCGGCGTTCCAGATCCACGTCAGGATCCTGACGCCGTTCTTCTCCGCGACCTCCGTGACGCGCTTGCCGATCTCCGCGTCCTGCCACTTCTGAGCCTCTTCGTGGCTGCGCGGAAGTGTCGGCATCAGCGTGACGCCGAACTGCGGGACGCGACCGGACGCATAGTCGAGGGGGAACACCGACATGTCGATGGCGCCCGTCTGCATGGCGTCGTACTGCTCGGTCGCCTTCGACAGGGTGTTGTTGGGGAAAATCTTCACGTCCGCCGAGCCGCCGGTCTTCTCCTTCACGCAGTCGGAGAACTTCTGGGCCAGAACGGCGCGGAAGTCCCCCTTGTCTCCGGCAGGTGCGGGCCACTGGTGGGACAGCCGCAGGGTCACCTTGTCACCGCCGCCACCGCCGCCGCCGGCACCGCCTCCACCGCCACACGCGGCGAGGAGCACGGACGTGGCGGTCAGGCCGACGAGGACACGTGAGCCAGTCCGGGCGGTGGTCATGGGAAGGTTCCCTTCACGACGACAATCGAATGGTCGACACAATCGGCGCTGGTGAACCGGACCGCGCCCGACGTGGACGACGGCCCGCTTCGGGCGAGTCTCGTGTACCCACAATGACCGAGTCAACGCTGCACGCCGTGCCGGATTCGTACCGGTTTGGACACGGTGAGACTGAAACCGCATCGGGGCCCCTACTCCGGGGAGGCCAGCACTCGTCCTGGACCGACACGCGCGAGGACCGCCGCGCCGGCGAGGCCGCAGCACAGCGCCCCGACGGCAGCGGGGACATATCCGTGCCGCTGGATCAGCAGTCCCGCCACCAGCGGACCGGCTCCTGCGCCGAGGACGTTCGCGGTGTAGAGCACACCCAGAACCCCGCCCAGCCGCTGCACGCCGAAGCGCTCCGCCACGACGGCGGGAAGGAGAGCGACGAACCCGCCGTACCCGATGCCGAACACCACCGCATGGACCAGGAGTGCCTGGTGCGGCGCGCCCGGCCATAGCCAGAAGGAGAAGCTGAGCCCGATCGCGACGTAGCAGCTGCGGTAGACCCGGAGCAGGCCCACGCGGTCGGCTACCGGTCCCAGCGCGAGACGCCCGGCGACACTCGCTGCTCCGATGACGCCGACGAGCGCCGCCGCGGACACCGGATCGCTCCCCGACTCCTCCGCGTACGCCGGAAGATGTGCAAAGGGCATGAACACCGCGACGGCGAGCAGCATCTGCGCGCCGTAGAGCAGCCGGTACTCCCGGTTCCGCAACGTCCGCCCCAGTGGCTGCATCGACGGCGGGCCCACTCGTCCCCTCGGCAGCACCGTGACGCAGACGAGCATCACCAGTCCTGCTGCGGCGGCCAGGACGAGGTAGGCACGCCGCCAGCCGTACTCGTCGATGAGCCACGCTGTGATCGGGGCCATGGCGAGCGTCCCGACGCCGATGCCGGAGACGGCAACGCCCACGGCGATGGAGCGGTGGCGCTGGAAGGACGCGCCGACGAGGGCAACGAGTGGCACGAAGGTCGTGGACATCCCTATACCCACGAGAAGACCGTGCCCGAGGAAAAGGCGTGGCGCGCCCTGCGCGGTTGCAGTGAGCGCAAGCCCGCCACCCGTCGCGACCGTCCCGAGCAGCAGCACGGCACGGGACCCGAGCCGGTCGGCGAGCATCCCCGTCGGCGCGCCGACGAGGAAGAAGACCATCACCGTGACGGCGAAGACGGCCGACGCCGACCCGTGCCCGATCCCGAGGTCGCGGGTGAGCGGCAGGACGAGCGAGCCGTAGCTGAAGCCGGTGCCGACCGAGACGAACATCGCGGCGAACGCGACCGCGGCCGTGGCCCAGCTGCGCGCGGAGTCCGGTCGATGCTCTGGCTCCGGCCGCGACCGCCGACTCACGCCAGCACCAGCCACGCGATCGCGACCACGCCGACGGTGACGATGAGAGCCCGGAGCGCCGCAGGCGGGATGAGCCGGCCCACCCGTCCGCCGACGAGCCCACCGATCAGTGCCCCGACCGAGAGCAGTGCGGCCGCCGGCCACGACACGGAGGCGAGTCCGAGAGCCCACATGCCGGCGAAGAACAGCGCCGCGGTGAGGTTGACGAGCCCCACGAGCACGTTCTTGATGGCGTTGACCCGGTGCAGGTCCTCGTCGAGGAGGACGCCCATGACGCCGAGCAGCACGATGCCTTGCGCGGCACCGAAGTACCCGCCGTAGATGCCCGTGGCGAAGACCGCCGAGCCGAGGGTCGCGCCCGCCCCCGGCGCGTCCCCGCCTCGGGCGCTGCTGCGCGCCGCGACCAGGCGGGCGAGGCGCGGCTGGACGACCACGAGCACGAGCGCGAGCAGGATGAGCGCGGGAACGACGCTGCGGAACAGCTGGGGCGGCAGGACGAGCAGCAGCGCGCCGCCGGTGAGGCCGCCGACGAGCGACGCGGCGCCCAGGACGACGACGCGGCGGCGCTGCCCCGCCAGCTCGCGGCGGTAACCCCAGGCACCGGCGACCGACCCGAGGACGAGCCCGATGGTGTTCGAGATGTTCGCCGTGACCGGCGGGAGGCCCACGAACAGCAGGACGGGGAAGCTGACGAGCGTTCCGGAGCCCACGACGGCGTTCATGGTCCCCGCCGCCATGCCCGCGAGGAGGACGGCGACGACATCCGCGGCGGTCACTCCGTCGGCAGGATGAGCGACTTGCCCGTCGTACGTCGCCCCTCGAGGTCCTCGTGCGCACGGCCGGCCTCGGGAAGCAGGTAGCGGGCGCCGACCCGGACCTCGAGGTCGCCGCCGGACACCCACGCGAAGAGCTCGGCTGCGCGGGCGAGCAGCTCCTCGCGGGTGGCGATGTGGTGCGCCAACGACGGCCGCGTCAGGAAGAGGGAACCCTTGGTGTTCAGGACGTTCGGGTCGACCGGTGCCGGTGCACCGCTGGCGGCTCCGTAGAGGACCATCATCCCGCGTGGCTTCAGGCTGTCGAGGCTCCCCTCGAACGTTGCGCGCCCAACGCCGTCGTAGACCACGTCCACGCCCGCGCCGCCGGTCAGGCGGCGAACCTCCTCGGGCACGGCCACCTCGTCGTAGCGGATCACGTCCGACGCGCCCGCCGCCTTCGCGAGGTCCGCCTTCTCCCCCGTGGACGTCGTCCCGATCACGCGGGCGCCCCTCGCGACCGCGGCTTGCGTCAGCAGCAGGCCGACGCCGCCGGCCGCCGCATGGACCAGAGCGACGTGGCCCGGGCGCAAGGGATGGGTGGACGAGGTGAGGTAGTGGGCCGTGAGGCCCTGGAGCATCACGGCAGCAGCGGTCTCGTCGCTCACGCCGTCGGGGATCGGCACGACGCGATGTGCGGGCACGACGACCTGCTCCGCGTAGCCGGCGCGCGGAACCATCGCCCAGGCGACGCGGTCGCCCTCCCCCACGCCCGTGACGTCCTGGCCGACGGCGGTCACGACGCCCGCTCCCTCGCAGCCGGCGACGAACGGCGTAGGCAGCGGGTACTTCCCCGTGCGGTGGTAGACGTCGATGTAGTTGACGCCGGCCGCGGTGACGTCGACGCGCACCTCATCGGGCCCCGGCAACGGCTCCGCGACGTCACGGACGACCAACACGTCCGGACCGCCCGGCTGCTCGACGACGACCGCCCGCATGCGACTCCCTCGCTGTCTGTTGGATCGCTGTCCGGTCGGGCGCGGTCCTACTGCGCCATGGCCGGCTCGCCCTGCACCTCGGGCGGCGTCGGACCTGAAGCGGGAGCCGCGTTCGAGGTCGGCACCGGCTCCGCCGCGGGCCGTGGCGCCGGTGCCGCGGCCACCTCGCCGCCGAGCAGGCGGCCCGCATTGGGCACCACCGGCTGGAGGCCGAGCTCGGTGAGGATCGTGAACACCGTGGCCGTGGCGGCGGAGAGCACCGGCAGACCGGCCATGTCCTCGACCGGCTGGATCGCCGGCAGCGACGGCATCTGGACGCAGGCCGACAGCACGAGCACGTCCGCCCCGCTCGTGTCGACCCTGCGCCAGTGCTCGCGCAGACCCTCGGGGTCGAGGCGCGCCACCGCGAGGTTGTCGAAGACCTCGAGGCTGAGTGCGTCGACGACCTCGACGCCGGCGTCCTCGATGTAGTCCGCGACGAGCTTGGTGAGGGGCTTCATGTACGGGGTCACCATCGCGATGCGCCGGGCGCCGAGCGCCTCGAGGCCCCGCAGGAGCGCCCCGGCGCTCGACACGACCGGGATGTCGAGGCCCTCGGCCTCGAGAACGCCGGTGATCTGCGCCTCCGCATGGCAGTGGTAGCCGGCGCCCTGCGCCATGATCGCCACCAGGCACGCGGACGTCACGACGTCCGGCCGGGCGTCCGCGAGCTCGAGCGAGGCGCGCTCGGTCTGCGCGTTCATGCGCACGAGCTCCTCCGGCGTCACGTGCTTCATGCGCATGCGGCTGGAGTGGAAGACGAAGCGCTCGCCGGGGACGACGTCCTCGCGGTCACGGAGCATGCGCGGCAGCTCCGTCTCCATCGTGAGGTTGGAGCTCGGCACGATCATGCCGACGTGGTAGTCCGACATCTCTTCCTCCTGCGAGTTCGGATGGAGGCCACTGGGCGCGACTGTGTCACTCGGCGAACGCGACGCGGACGTCCTCCGACGCCGGTCCGGGCGCCGCCTGCGTCGGCGCGGAGCGCGCCGACACCGAGCCCGCCCCCTGGGCCGGTGTCGCCTCCCACCCCCGGTCGGTGTCCCCGTCGAGGGCGACGATGGCCGGGTCGACGCGCATGACGGTGTAGCCGCCGACCGCACCCGCACCGAAGCCCGGCGCGAAGACCCGCACCGGCCGCGAAATGGCTCCGGACTCGACGGCGTCGTAGATCGCTGTCGGGATGCTCGCCGACGAGAGGTTCCCCACGCGCTCGATGTTGAAGAAGAGCTGGTCCGGGGACAGCCCCGCCTTCGTCGCCAGGTCGATGACCATCGTCTTGTTGGCCTGGTGCGGGACGATGAGGTCGATGGTGTCGAGCACTGAGGAGTCCTCGCCGCCGTCGCCGGGCAGCTCGCCCAGCTCGGAGATCATCTGCCGGAGGTACCGGCCCGCGAGGGACTTCACCTCGGGCCCGTAGACGGTGAGGTTGTTGTCGAAGGCGGGGTTCGGCCAGACGATCGAGTTGACCTCGCTCACCGGACCGCTGGCGTAGGTCTTCATGTACTCGATGTCGGAGGGCTCGCCTTCCGCGGCTGGCGCCACGATGATCGCCGCCGCTCCGTCGCCGAAGATCATGCGGGACGGCCGCACCGTCCCGATCTTGTCCGAGAACTTCTCCCCGCAGACGACGAGGACGGGCCGCCGGATCTCCTGGAGGAGCCGGACGGCCTCGGAGAGCCCGTACGGCATGCCGGCGCACGCGGCTACCAGGTCGTAGGACGCGTAGGTCTGCACCATGCCGAGCTCGCCGGAGAGCCACGTGGCGACCGACGGCATCATCCGGGCGCTCGTGCAGGAGCAAAAGAGGACGGCGCCGATCTCGTCGGGCTCGCGATCCGCGTGCGCCAGTGCCTTCTGCGCCGCGTCGAGCGCCAGCTCGTCGAGCGTGCGGGTGCTGTAGAGGCGCGCCTCGATGCCGGTCTTGCGCGCGATCTCCTCCGCGCGCATCGGCGACCAGTTGTAGGCCGTGTTGCGGATCAGGTCGTCGTTGGAGCAGACGACGTCCCCCTTCGCCACCGCAAGCGCATCCAGGCGCGGCAGAACCTCGACCTGGGTCGGGACGTGCACGGCGGGGTACGGCGTGCGCGGCGGCCGCGGCTCCGGCGCCGCGCGCTGGGCCCGGGGCGCCGGCTGTCCCGCCGTACGCAGGCGACGGAGAAATCGGTCGACCTCGCGTGTCCGCGGGTGGAAGACGACGACGTAGTCGTCGTCCCGCAGCTCCGCGAGCGGCGTCAGGCAGAGTTGCTCACGGTCCCACGGGTACTGGTTGTGCAGGACCATCGCCCACCGGTGCAGCGCCTCGAGCTCCGGCACGTCCTCGCTGCAGTCGAGAATCGCGTCGTAGCTGTACGTCGGGTAGTCCGGGTCGTACGTCGTCAGGTGGAACGTCTGGCGCGTGGGGTCCGCGAGCGCCTCGGCGACGGTCGCCTTGACCGGTGGCAGCTCCCGGGCGTCGTGCTTCCGGTTGGAGAAGACGTCGAACAGCACGCGGAAGATGCGCTCCTCCGCGTCGGCGTCCCAGGTCGTCGGAAGCTCGGCGAACGCCGAGCCCACCGCGGCGACCTTTCGCTCGCCGTTCTCCCAGGGCGTGACGAGGGAGAGGAAGACGTCGTCGCGGTGCTTGGGCACGTCGGCCCATCGGGTCGGCCGCTTCTCGTACATGGTCAGCGCGAAGCGGTTCGCCCAGAACAGGTTGAGCGCCATGTCCCGCATCAGCTCGAAGCGGGTGCCGTAGGAGCCGGTCTCGATCCGCTCGAGGATGTCGGTGCCCGTCGGCGCCTTGGTCTCGAAGTCGCGGCGGATGACGTTCTCGAGCTGCTCGAGGCTGTCGATCACGGAGAAGTCGGGGTCGGGCAGGAAGTTCGACGGGAAGACCAGACGCCCGTGGCGGTTGAGGACGAAGGGCTGCACGACTCCTCCTTCGAGGGATGGACGCGGTCGTGCGGACAACAGGCGTTCCGCGCATACCCGATGTGCCCTACGCCCACACGGAGTCTCCCGTGGCGGACCTGGGAGGGGTTGGCTGCCCTGGCACGCGCACGGTGAGGAAGGCCGGCGTGGTGTCCGCGTCACGGAGTGCAGCTATAGTCCATGCATGCCGGCGATCACCATTCGCAACGTCCCGGCCGAGGTTCGGGACGAGCTGGCTGCACGCGCCGCCCGGTCGGGCCGATCTCTGCAGGAGTACCTAGCCGCCCACCTGGCCGAGATGGTCTCCCGGCCGCATCCCGACGACGTGATCGCGCGCGCCCGCACTCGCGCCCGTGCCGCGGGGCGGCACCTGGCCGCGGCCTCCATTCTCGAAGCCCGCGACGCCGACCGTCGGTGACGGCCGCTCTCGTCCTCGACGCGTCGGCGCTCGTGGCGCTGCTGGCGGATGGCGGCGACATGGGTGAGTGGGTGGCGTCCGAGGTCGCCGCCAAGCGACTCGCCGCCCCGGAGCTGGTCCTCTACGAGGTGGCGAACGTCCTCCGTCGACAGGCCCGTCACGGGGTGCTCGAGGCTGCGGAAGCGACATCCGCGCACGCCGACCTGCTCGCTTTGCCGATCGAGCTCTGGCCGTACGAGCCGCTCGCCGAGCGCGCATGGGCCCTGCGGGACAACGTCACCGTCTACGACGCGGTCTACGTGGCGCTTGCCGAGCTTCTCACGGCTCCGCTTCTCACCCTCGACGAGCGGCTGAGCCGGGCGACGGGCCCGCGATGCCGCGTGCTGACGCCGCCGCACCGGACCTCAGCCCCTGGCGGCACCTGCTGACCGCCGTCTGAGACTGCCCCCGCACAGGAGTAGTCCACCGTGAGGCCGTCCCGGCCCGACCCGCAGGTCACGTCGGGTTGCTCACTCCCACTCGATCGTGCCCGGCGGCTTGCTCGTGACGTCGAGCACGACGCGGTTGACCTCACGCACCTCGTTGGTGATGCGCGTCGAGATGCGGGCGAGGACGTCGTACGGCACGCGGGTCCAGTCCGCGGTCATCGCGTCCTCGCTCGACACCGGCCGGAGCACGACCGGGTGGCCGTAGGTGCGCCCGTCGCCCTGGACACCCACGGACCGGACGTCGGCGAGCAGCACCACCGGGCACTGCCAGATCTCGCGGTCGAGCCCGGCGCGGGACAGCTCCTCGCGGGCGATCGCGTCGGCGGCCCGGAGCGTCTCGAGCCGGTCGCCGGTCACCTCGCCGACGATCCGGATGCCCAGCCCCGGGCCAGGGAACGGCTGGCGCCACACGATGGCCTCGGGCAGCCCCAGCTCGAGGCCCACCCGGCGTACCTCGTCCTTGAACAGCGTCCGCAGCGGCTCCACGAGCCGGAACTGCAGGTCCTCGGGCAGGCCGCCGACGTTGTGGTGGCTCTTGATGTTCGCGGTGCCGGTGCCGCCGCCGGACTCGACCACGTCGGGGTACAGCGTGCCCTGCACGAGGAACTCGACCGACTCGCCGTGGGTGCCGGCGTCGGCCACGACCTCGGACGCCGCCTCCTCGAAGACGCGGATGAACTCGCGGCCGATCGCCTTTCGCTTCTGCTCGGGGTCCGTCACCCCGGCGAGCGCGTCGAGGAAGCGCTTGGACGCGTCGACGACCTTGAGGGAGACCCCGGTCGCCTCGACGTAGTCCCGCTCCACCTGCTCCGCCTCGCCCTGGCGCAGCAGGCCGTGGTCGACGAAGACGCACGTGAGCTGGTCCCCGACGGCGCGCTGGACGAGGGCAGCCGCGACGGCGGAGTCCACGCCGCCGGACAGCCCGCACACCACCCGCTTGTCCCCGACCTGGGCGCGGATCGCCGCGACCTGGTCCTCGATCACGTTCGCCATCGTCCAGGTCGGCCGGCAGCCGGCGACCTCGTAGAGGAAGTGCTCCAGCACCGCCTGGCCGTGCTCGCTATGCAGCACCTCGGGGTGGAACTGCACCCCCGCGAGGCCGCGGGCCGCGTCCTCGAACGCCGCCACGGGCGCGCCGTCGGTCGCGGCGACGACGGTGAAGCCCTCCGGCGCCTGCGAGACCGCGTCGCCGTGGGACATCCACACCTGCTGCTCGCGCGGGAGGCCGTGGAACAGCGTCGAGTCGCCGGCCGTGACCGTCAGCGGCGTCCCGCCGTACTCCGACCGGCCGGTGCGCTCCACGCGGCCGCCGAGCGCCTGGGCCATCGCCTGGAAGCCGTAGCAGATGCCGAAGGCGGGGACGCCGGAGGTGAACAGCGCCGGCTCGACGGCCGGGGCGTCGGGCGCGTAGACGCTCGCGGGACCCCCGGAGAGCACGATCGCCTTGGGCCGGCGCGTCAGCATCTCGGCCACCGGCATCGTGTGCGGCACGATCTCGCTGTAGACGCGGGCCTCGCGGACCCGGCGGGCGATGAGCTGGGCGTACTGCGCGCCGAAGTCGACGACCAGGACGAGGTCGTTCTCCGTGGCGGGCGAGGTCGCGGCGGCCGGGGAGCCGGCGGTCGCGTCGAGCGGCAGGGTCACGGCTGGCGGGGCCTTCTCGCGGGACGGCGGCGGTCCGTCCAGGGTAGTGGACCCGCCGCCACCTCACCGGCGCGCGGTCGACTCCAGGAACTCCCGCAGGACCGGACCGGCCGTCTTGCTGCCCGACTCGCCGTTCTCCACGATCACGGCGAAGGCCATGTCGCCGCGGTACCCGGCCATCCAGGCGTGCGTGCGGGGCGGGACCTCCTCGCCGTACTCCGCGGTGCCGGTCTTCGCCCCCACCGGCTCGCCCGGCATCTTCAGGACCGACGCGGTGCCGTTCGACACCGTCTCGCGCAGCAGGCTGCGCAGCGTCGAGGAGACCTTCGCGGGTACGGCGGTGCCCGCCGCGGCGCCCGGACCTGCCGCCTCCTCCGGCAGCAGCACCGGGTGCCGTGCGGTGCCGTCGGCGACGGCCGCCGTCACCATCGCCATCGCCAGCGGGCTGGCGAGGACCTTGCCCTGCCCGATCGCGGTCGCGGCCTTCTCCACCGGGTCGGCGGGCTCCGGGACGCTTCCGCTGAACGCCGGGACGCCGAGGTCCCACTGCGCGCCCATGCCGAGGCTCGCTGCGGTCTCGGCGATGGCCTCGTCCGGCAGTGTCGCGCCCGCGGTGATGAGCGCGGTGTTGCAGGACATGGCGTAATCGCGCCGGTACGGCACCCGACCCAGCGCGCCGAGCGCGTCGTAGTTCTTGAACTTCTTGCCGTGCACCGTGACCGTCGCGGGGCAGGGCACGACCTTGTCGACGTCCATGCCGTGGGTGACGAGGGCCGCGGTCGTCACCGTCTTGAACGTCGAGCCGGGCGGGTAGCGACCGGCGAAGGCGCGGTTCAGGCCGTCGGCGGGTGTGTTCGCGGCGGCGAGGACCTCTCCTGTGCTCGGCTGTACGGCGACCAGCGCCGCGGGGGTCTGCACCGCCTCGAGCGCCCGCTCGGCGGCGGCCTGGGTCTCGTCGTCCAGCGTCGTGCGCAGCGGCCGCCCCGGCTTGCCCGGGAACGTGTGCAGCAGCTGGACCTGCTCGTCGCTCTGCCGGTCGATGAGCCGGATCTCGCCGCCGGGCTCGCCGGCGAGCCGCCGCTGGAAGGCCAGCTGCAGCCCGGACGCCCCGACCTGGTCCACGGCCGAGGCCAGCGGACCGGCCGCCCCGAGCGTCTCCTCCGTCGCCGGACGGACCGTGCCGAGCAGGGCTCGTCCGAACGTGGGTGTCGGCCCGAGCGTCATCGTGCTCTCCCGGAACATCAGGCCCGGAATCGCGCGCAGCCGAGGCTCCGCGGTGGTGAATTGCTCTTGGCGCACCGTGACCACCGGCACGTACTCGTCCGGGCGCGCCGCCTTCACCCGCGCCGCCAGCCTGGCCGCGTCGACGTCGTACTTCCCGAGCGCGCGGTAGGCACGCGCCGGCTGGGTCAGCCGGCGCGGCTCGATGCCGATCTCGACGACGGGTCGCTCCTCCATCACCGGCCGCCCGTCCCGGTCGAGGATGGGCGCGCGCTCGGGGAGGCGGCGAATCCGTCCCACTCGCGTCTCGGGCGTCAACTCCGGGTGCACGACCTTCGGCGCCCAGTCCACCACCCAGCGGCTGCCCGCCCCGGTCGGGACGAGCGGGGCGGAGGAGGAGTACGTCCAGCTCCCCAGCGTCGCGAGGCTCAGCGTGACGTCGTAGGCCGCGGTGGCCGACGTCTCGTCCTTGCCGACGGTGACGCGCGGCGGCGAGGTCTTCACGCCGATGACGCCGAGCCGGTCCTTCACCTCGTCGAGCAGCGCCGTCGCCGCCGCGGCGTCGTCCGTCCGAGCGCCGGCGCGGCCGTGGTCGCCCGCCGCCCACGCCTCGAGGAACTCCGTGGCGGCTGCCTGGGCCCGCTCGCGCGCGTCGGGCCCCGTGACGGTGCACGACGTCGTAACCGCGGCGGCAGCCAGCAGGGCGGCGACCAGCCGCCGGGCGCGCGTCGGCGCGGCGGCCGCAGCGTCCCGGCGTACGACGATGGTCCCCAGCTTGGCGCGCACGTGGCTCCTGTCCGTGGTGTCTCCCCGCGACCGCGGCCGCTGAGAAAGTATGCCGCCGCCCGTAACCCGGAGCGGGGGACGGTCGTTGGAGGAAGTGCGTGGGGTTGCGCGCACCGGTTCGCCGGGGCGGCAACCCCCGTGGGCAAGGGGCAGACGGTCCTCGGACCGGTGCGATTCGACGGGTGGCCGGCACGTCCTCGGACACCGGCCGTCACGGTCGCGAGCTCGGCCGGGCGTTGCGGAGGGGCTGCGTCCGGCCGGGTGGGCCGTCCACGTCGAGACGCCGCGCGAGACGCCGACGACGGGAGGGACGGCGTCTGGCGCGGCGTGCGCGACTTGGTGTGCCTCCTTGACGAGTGGCCCCCGATATCACGTTGCCCGAGCCGCTGGCCGCGGCGAGGATCCCCTGCGTGCCTTCTCTCCCGCGATCTCGACGGTCACGTCGCGCTCGTCACCGGCGCCAACCACGGCATCGGCGCCGCGACGGCCCTCGCGCTCGCCGCGCGCGGTGCGGGCGTGCTCGTGACCTACCTCCGCATCAACCCCGAGCCGGAACCAGGGCTCCCCGAGGCGTACGGGACCGTGCGCGCGGCCGACGCAGAGCAGGTGATCCAGGCGGTGCGCAGCGGCGGAGGCCGCGCCGTGGCGGTCGAGGCGGACCTGTCCGACCCGTCGAACGCGCCGCGGCTGTTCGACACCGCGGACAGCGAGCTCGGTCCGGTCGACATCCTCGTGAACAACGCCAGCGCCTGGGCGCAGGACACGTTCCGGCAGGCGCACCGCGACGAGGTCGGCCGGCGCATGCAGCCGGTGACGTCCGAGGTGGCCCACCGGCTGCTCGCCGTGGACGCCGTCGCCCCCGCGCTGCTGATGGCGGAGCTCGCGCGTCGCCACGCCGAGCGCGGCGCGACGTGGGGCCGGGTCGTCGGGCTCACCTCGGGTGGCCCCGAGGGCTTCCCGTCCGAGGTGTCCTACGGCGCAGCCAAGGCTGCGCAGGTCAACTACACGATGTCGGCCGCCACCGAGCTGGCCGACCTCGGCATCACGGCGAACGTCGTGCACCCGCCCGTGACGGACACCGGCTGGGTCACCGACGCGATGCGCGACGTCGTACGCCGGGACCCGCGGCTGGTGCATGTCGCGGCGCCGGAGGAGGTGGCGGAGGTGATCGGGTGGCTGTGCTCGGACGCGGCCGCGCTGGTGACGGGCAACGTGATCACACTCCGCTGAGCGGACGCAGGAAGCCGCGACGGCTGCCGGTCAGACCGGGTTGTCCAGGGTGGCGTAGACCACGACGTTGTCCTCGTACTCACCGTCACGGAACTTCCCGCCGCAGGTGATCAGGCGCAGGGCCCGGTCGTTGCTGGCGTACACCTCCACCGTGGGGAACTCGTCTTTCGCGTAGGTGGCGAGCCGGTCGACCCGGAAGGTCGCGGACGACCCGTCCGCCCGCTCGACCACCACCTCGGCTCCGGGCTGGAGCGCGGACAGGTGGTAGAAGACGGCCGGACCGTTCTCGGAGTCCACATGCCCCGCGAGCACCGCGGCACCTCGGTCACCGGGGCGAGGGCTTCTCGCGAACCACCCGACGCGGTCGTACTCCCGCGGGACCTCGATCTCGCCGGCGGACGTGACGCCGAGCCGCCCCACCGGCACGTCCAGGCGCAGCGACGGTACGACCAGCCGGACGGGCACCGCCGTCGGTCTCGGCTCGACTCTCCTCGGGGCGTGTGCTGCGCGCCGGCGTTCTCCCCGGGCCGCGAGCAGGACGCTGTCGGCTCCGCGCACGGACGGCGCGGCAACGGCCGCCGCGTCGGATGCGCTCCCGCGCATGGACGTCGCCGGGACCGGTGGCGGCGCGCCCTTCTGGCCCGCCACGGCGACACCGACGAAGCCCCCTCCGGTGAGGAGCAGCACCGCGGCGGCCACCCGGAGAACCGTCCCCAAGCGGCCGCCGCGGTCGCGAGTCCTACTCACTACTCGGCGGCAGTCCTGCGCCGCGCCACCAGGAGCAGGGCGGCTGCTGCGACGATGCTCGCCGCACCTGCGCCGAGCAGGCCGGCACCCTCGACACCGGACGTGCCGCCGGCGCCGGTGTCCATGCCACCCGCACCCGCCATGCTCAGCGCGCCGCAGGTCGCCGGGTGCGTCGCCTCGGCCGGCAGGCTCGGGTCGAGCTCGGACTTGCCGATCTCGGCCTCCATGTCGTACTTGCCGTTGCCGTTGACGTCGATGCCGTGCTGGACGATGACGCCGTCCTCGAGGTCCTCGACGCTGAAGTTGCCCGGCACGGAGAAGGTCCGGTCGTAGGACTCACTGCCGACCGGCATCCGGTCCACGGCGAGGCCCGACGCCGGGGTGACATCCCCGCTCGTCGTCAGCGACACCT
>JALYMU010000254.1 GCA_030773595.1 Actinomycetota bacterium
CCTCCGCCGGGGCGCCCGACGCGGGGCGCGTCGCGGCCTCGGCGCCGCCCACGGGTGTGACGGGCTCCGCCGCCCAGGGTCCGGCTGTCCAGCACGTCGCAAGGCAGGGTGCCGGTGTGTCGGGCTCCGGTGCGCAGCCCGCAGCAGCCACCGGAACGCGCCGCGCACGTCTCGCCGTCTCGCGGGTTGACCCGTGGTCGGTGATGAAGCTCGGGTTCCTGCTCTCGATCGCCATGGGGATCGTCGGCCTCGTCGCGGTGGCCGCCGTGTGGTACACCCTCGACGCGATGGGCGTCTTCGCGACCGTCGGCAAGCTGGTGTCGGACATGGCCGGCATCAACATCATGCAGTACGTCGGGTTGAACAAGGTGATGGGAGTGGCCACGATGCTGGCCGTCGTGAACATCATCCTGATGACGGCCCTGTCGACCCTTGCCGCGTTCCTCTACAACATCTGCGGTTCCCTCGTCGGCGGCCTGAACGTCACCCTCGCCTCGGACGATTGACCGCGCGCCGGACCGAACTTGGGGACGCCAGTCCGGGTGCGGTAATCTTCCACGGCGCGCGCGTCGTGCGGTGCGGGCCTATAGCTCAGTCGGTTAGAGCGCTTCCCTGATAAGGAAGAGGTCAGTGGTTCAAGTCCACTTAGGCCCACCAGCTTGCCCACTCCCTCCCTGGATGAGGTGCCCCGCGTGAAGAAGCTCCTCGTCGTCGCAGCCGCCGCTGCAGGATCCCTGGCCGCGTGGCGTCGGGTGCAGCAGACGCGGGCCGAGCAGGACCTCTGGAGCGAGGCGACCGACCCGATCGGCCATCCGTCGGCGTAGCTACGCTCCGGCGGGCTCAGCTCGTCGCTGCATCAACCCGTCGCGCCTCAGCTGCCGCGCGGGGTCCCGGGACCAGGTCGTAGACCACCGTGTCGACCTCGACCACCTCACCGTCAGCAGCGAGAAAGACCTCTGCGCTGTCGAGATAGGCGCGGATGGACCTGCTCGACGGCGCGGCATCATCCACGGCTCGTGCGGCGGGTCCGTAGGTCGCCTCGATCGAGTGCCGCGTCCCCCACGATCGACCGTCGTCGTCCGACACGTCGGTCGTCACGGTCGTCCAGGTCGGTCGGTCCGGGTTGTCCCGCGCGTCGACCTGGACCGTTGGGTCGTCTTCGTCCTCGACCGCGAGGACGTGCACGCCGTCAGGCACGTCGACCTGCCCGACCGGTGAGCCGACCGCCAGCACATGGGTGACGGTGAAGTGTCCCCGGCCGCGCCACCGGCGGGCGGCGCTCGCCGCGACCATCCCGCCCTGGCTGTGCCCCACGAGCAGCACCGGCTCGCCCGGCCGTGCGCCGGCGCGGCGCAGCGCCAGCCCCACAGCGTCCACGCGTGCGCTCGGTGAACCACCCATCGTCTCGAGGTTCGTCGCGAGGTCGTTGAGCGACGTCCGAGGCCGACGCGGGTCGACGCTCCACCTGCGGGTGCCTGGAATGTCGACGATCCACGCGACCCGGGGCCCGTGCGGGCCCGATGACGTGACCCGGCGTACCGCGATCTCGCCGGCCCGCGTCCCGCGGGCGGCGGCGTCCGTCCGCTGCAGCGACGCGACGAGGTCGGCAACTCCCGCCGCGGGGACGTCCGGGCCGGCGGAGACGGGTGCCGGGCGCACGGACGGCGTCGTGCGCGGGTAGGCGAGTGCGAGAAGGCGGGCGGCGTCGGGAACGGTCCGCGGGAAGAGCCGCTCCCCGGTGCTGCGGCGCACCGCCGCGTCGGCGACCGGGCCCAAGGCGCCGAGCGCCACCCCTACGGTGACGGTGATGGCGGTGGGACCCATGCCGACCAGCTCCCCCAACAGGCCGGGATGGTCCAGGAGCCACGGCGTCAGCCTCGCAACCGTCTGGGACGGGGAGCGGCCGGTGACCACGCCGTACCCGGCCAGGACCGGAAGACCGACGCCCACGACGACGGGAGCGGCAAAGGGCAACCCTGCCCCGAGCAGCGCTCGCCTCGCCGCCGTGGCGCGTTCGCCGAGCTCGTCCGCGGCGGCGTAGCACACGACGGCCTCCCGCAGGCACGCGGCATGGCCGGTGAGGCGCGCGGCACAGGCCGGCAGACCGGCATGCCCAGCCAGCGCCGGGGC
>JALYMU010000255.1 GCA_030773595.1 Actinomycetota bacterium
TGACAGCGGCGAGCGCGCCGGCACGAACAGGCTCAGGTAGATCGTCTCGTGCGACACCCGCATGGCCCGGGTCGTTGGGGTGGTCCAGGCGCAGCCGGTGGCTGATCTGCTGCGGGGACCACTCCAGTTCGAGCCCGTGCTGCACCGCCGCGAGGCCTGGTGTTGGGCCCGCAGCTTGCAGGGCTTCGGTCGCTGAGCTCGCTCGTACGCGGCGGTGTCCGCGTCGTGCGCTCGGTAGGCGTGGCGGCCGCCGTTGCGGGCGACCTCCCGCGACACCGTGGAGGCGGGCCGGCCCAGCCCTGCGGCGATCCGGCGCATGGTCCAGCCTGCGGCGAGCCCTCGGGAGATCTCCTCGCGTTCGCGCAGCGACAGGTGCCGCGCCGAGCGTCCCGCCGGCCGAGGCCGGACCCCGCCGTTCTGGCCGACATAGCGGCGCACGTGCTGTACCGGCGCCCCCAGCTGCCTTGCGACGCTGCGCGGTGCCTCCCCTTCTCGCCACCGCCGCCATACCTCTTCTTGCTGCTCCACGGAGAGCCCGTACACGCGCACGCCTGCCTCCACCACGACGAGATCATCGTGGTGCATTGACCGATTGAGACCGCCGCCGTTTGGAGACGCCCCGGCGGTCTGCGCGACATGCGACGTGCAGCAGTAGATGCGGAGGTCCTACTGCGCAAGGTGGCGCCTGCGCACCCGCACCGCGGCATGAGGGGATGTTGCAGCGCGGTGCAACAGCAGCCGCAAGGGGTCTAGGGCTCGCCCCGGAGGAGGGTGACGCGGTCGGGCCGGCGCCGCCTCAGCCGCCACATCATTCGGCGAGTGTCGCCGAGTACCTCGCCGTCGTCTCGGACCCAACGACGCGCGGCCAGGCCGTCTGCGTGGAGCCACTCTTCGACCCGCACAGTCCGCCGGAGCTGAGCGTCGAGCCATGTGGCGGCCAAGCCCGCCATCTCCTCCGGGCCTGCGGCTACCCCGCGCACCAAGAGGTCCTCGGTTGTGTCGTCGAGCGGCCACCCGTCGTTGCCCCAACCCCAGCCAGCTCCGCCCCCCTTGGCCCGCTCCTGAGATACGTGATCTCGAGCGTGTCCAGTGTGGCATCAAGATTCGGCACCGCGAGCACCAGATAGAGAGGAGGGAACCACTCGTAAACAGCGGAGTCGGCTTCCGGGTCCACGTCAGGGTGAGTCCACCCCTCAGCCGTACGACGAAGCGCGGTCAGGAAGGCCGCCTCGTCGGCGTTGCGACCCTCAACCCTCCGAACCAACTACTCGTCCTCACGAACCCATCCTGCCCCGCTGCCCGTTCAGAACTGGGACGTCGCGGATGAATCAGCACGCTCCGCGGCAGATGGGGAAGCTGCCAATCGCTCACGTCGTGCCGGCGCTGGCCGGATGGGGAAGACGCAGGCACGACGACCGGCATCGTGGACGCCGGTGACGGCGCGGGAATGTAGCGCGCGCCGTCATGCCCACGGCTGCGTCGTCGCAGCCAGCATGTGGCCCGCACGCCGCGGCGCTGCGCGGGGCCGCTACAGCAAGTCGGCGAGCAGCCGCTCCGGGCGCAGCGCGTCGTAGGTGCAGCCGGCGTGTGTGCCTACGGTGATCGTCGCCCGCGCGCGGTCCGCGACCAGCTCGCCGCCTCGAGCAGCGACGTGCTCCGCGGCACCGGGATCGACGCCGTGGAGCGGGCGGCGTGATGCGCCGACAGGGGCGCCGGCGAGATCCTGCTGAACTCCATGGACGCCGACGGGACCAAGACCGGCTTTGATTTCGAGATGCTGGGCGCCGTCCGGGCCGCGGTCACCGTCCCGGTCATCGCCAGCGGCGGGGCCGGGGCACTCGGGCACTTTGCGCCGGCGGTGCGGGCCGGTGCCGACGCCGTCCTCGCGGCGAGCGTCTTCCACTTCGGCGACCTGCGCATCCCGGACGTCGAAGAAGACGCTGGCCGAGGCGGGTCACCCGGTTCGCTGAGCGGCCGGCGCCTCACTGCAACGCTGCGACCATGCGGCCGCGGTTCTCCGCGAGCCACGTCGCGTCGGCGGCATGGCGGTCGGCCAGGCCGTACGTCTCCCACATCTGCACGAACGCCGGCTCGCCGGCCTCGACCTTCGCGCGCACCCACGCCTGGCCCTGCGCCGCCGCGTCGAACAGCACGCCGACGAACTCGCCGCCGTCCGCGGCCGGCACGCCATGCGCCCCCGCGAACGTCGACTCGGCCCGGGCCCGCTCGGCGAGCCGCGGGGCGGCATCGCGCAGCGTCGGGGCCTTCAGGGGCCGGGTGAGGAACGCGACCCGACGGGGACGTGATCGTGGTGCACATCCTGGACCGGCTCGGCCGGACGGTGCGCTACACGCTGAACCTCATCCACGAGTTCACACCGGCCGCGGCGTCGGGGTACGCAACCTCGCCGACCCGACAGCGTCTCCACTGTCCGGATCACCCCGGACAGGGATCGACCGAGCCGGTCCAGCGCCACGACCACGACCGTGTCACCGGGTCGGGCGTAGTCCAGCAGCGCCGCCAGCCCCGGGCGGTCCTCGCGGACCCCGGACAGCTTGTCCGTGAAGATCCGCTCGCAGGCGGCGCCGGCCAGGGCGTCCTGCTGGCAGGGCGAGCGCCGGCGTGGTGTCGAGAAGCGCTGTGAGGCGGCGCAGTCCGTCAGGGACCTGGCGCGGGGAGGTCACCGGCAATGCTCGAGCTGGGACTGGCGTGGGCAGCGTCCGCGCCGCCTCGTCGCGCGAGCCAATCTCCGCGAGCCGGACAGTCTCGGCTGCGGCGAGACGCAACCGGGCGTGCGCGCGACCGTTCCGTAGTTGAGCCGCCGCGGTTCCTCGCGGCTCGGCGTGGCGCCGGGCCAGGTCCTCGTCGAGATGCGGCACGGCCAGGGCGAGACGGGCCTCCCCGCGGTCGTGGGACGATGGTCCGCGCCTGTGGGAGGAGACGTGTGAAGACGTTCGACGGCTTGTTCACCGAGTTGAGCGAGAAGGCCGCGACGAGGCCGGCCGGGTCCGGCACGGTCGCGGCCCTCGACGCCGGTGTCCATGCGATCGGCAAGAAGGTGCTCGAGGAGGCCGCCGAGGCGTGGATGGCGGCCGAGCACGAGTCCGACGAGCGCACCGCGGAGGAGATCTCGCAGCTGCTCTACCACGTGCAGGTTCTGATGCTCGCCCGCGGTCTCACCCTCGACGACGTCTACGCCCACCTGTGACCGGCATGCCGACCCCGGAAGAAGGACCCGTGCTGCGCATCGCTGTCCCCAACAAGGGCGGCCTGGCCGAGCCAGCGAGCGAGATGCTGCGCGAGGCGGGCTACCGCCAGCGCAGCGACTCCCGCGAGCTGGTGCTGCAGGACCCCGACAACTCCACCGAGTTCTTCTTCCTGCGTCCGCGGGACATCGCGACCTACGTCGGCGCCGGGCAGCTCGACGTCGGCATCACAGGGCGCGACCTGCTCCTCGACAGCGGCGCTCCCGCCGAGGAGATCCTCACCCTCGGCTTCGGTGGGTCGACCTTCCGCTACGCCACCCGGCCCGGCACGGCCTCGGGCGTCAAGGACTTCTCCGGCCACCGCGTTGCGACGTCCTACCCCGGCCTGGTCGCCAAGCACCTCGCCGACCACGGCGTGACCGCCGAGGTGATCCGCCTGGACGGCGCGGTGGAGACCGCCGTACGCCTCGGGGTGGCCGACGTCATCGCCGACGTCGTCTCGACCGGGACGACGCTGCGCCAGGCGGGTCTCGAGGTCGTCGGCGAGCCGATCCTGCGCTCCGAGGCGGTGCTCGTACGCCGGGCCGGTGCGGCCGCGTCGCCGGCCGTGGACCAGCTCGTCCGCCGGCTGCAAGGGGTCATCATCGCCCGGGAGTACGTCCTGATGGACTACGACGTCCGCGCGGAGATCGTCGAGGACGCCGTCCGGATCACCCCGGGGCTGGAGTCGCCGACCGTCTCGCCGCTGCACGACCGGGGGTGGGTGGCCGTGCGGGCGATGGTGCTGCGCAAGGACACCAACCGGGTCATGGACGAGCTCTGGGACCTCGGGGCACGGGCGATCCTGGTCACCGGGATCCACGCCTGCCGGCTGTAGTGGCGCGCGCCGCCGTCGCGGTCCTCCGTCCACGGTGGGCCCGGCGGGTGATCTACCCCGTGGCGGGGCTCGTGCTGGCCTCGTTCGCGGCGGGTGTGATCGCCCTTCCGGCGACCGGCTACACCGTCGCCGACCGCGTCTCGATCTTCGCGATCGGGGTCGTCATCGCCGCGTTCCTGCACCGGCTGGCCGACGTCCGCATCGAGGCGCGCGAGGACGGCGTGCGCGTCGTCAACATCGTCCGGGCCAGGGACCTCGAGTGGCCGGAGATCCTCGGGGTGCGGCTGCCGCATGGTGCGCCGTGGCTGGTGCTCGACCTCTCCGACGGCACGGAGCTGGCCGCCATGGCGGTGCAGGGGTCGGACGGGGACTACGCACGGGGCCAGGCGCGGCGCTTCGCGCGGCTGGTGCACGAGCACAGCCGCACCGGGCGCGACACCTGACGAATCGCGTGGGCGGCAGGTGCCCGGAGCGGCCGCGTAGCCTTCCTCCATGCCGGGCCTCACCGACGTCGCCTCGCCGCTGGACCTGCGCGCGCGCCTCGACGCCGCCGGCTACCTCGCCGACGACGGGCTCGCGACCGCGGCCTTCCTCGCCGTGCGGATGGGCCGCCCGCTGTTCTGCGAGGGCGACGCGGGCGTCGGCAAGACCGCGCTCGCCGGCGCGCTGGCGCAGGTCCTCGACGCGCCGCTGATCCGGCTCCAGTGCTACGAGGGGCTCGACGCCACCCAGGCGCTCTACGACTGGGACTTCCCGCGCCAGCTGTTGCACCTGCGCGCCGCCGAGTCGGCCGGCATCCGGGACGCCGACCGCGTCGAGGGCGAGCTGTACGACCGGCGCTTCCTGCTCGCCCGCCCGCTGCTCCAGGCGGTCGAGACGACTCCCAGCGTGCTGCTCGTCGACGAGGTCGACCGCGCCGACGACGAGTTCGACGCCTTCCTGCTCGAGGTGCTCTCCGACTTCACGGTCACGATCCCGGAGCTCGGCACGATCCGCGCCGAGCGGCCGCCGACCGTGGTGCTCACCAGCAACCGCACCCGTGAGGTCCACGACGCGCTGAAACGGCGCTGCCTCTACCACTGGCTGGAGCACCCGTCGTACGACCGGGAAGTGGCGATCCTGCGCCGCCGGCACCCGGGGGCGAGCGCCGAGCTCGTGGCGCAGGTGGCAGCCGCGGGAGGCGCGATCCGGCGCGAGGGGCGCCTGCTCAAGCCGCCGGGCGTTGCCGAGACGCTGGACTGGACCGAGGCGCTGGTCCACCTCGGTGCGCGCCGGCTCGAGCCCGACCTCGTGGCCCAGACGCTCGGCGCGCTGCTGAAGTACCGCGAGGACCACGACACCGTGCGCGGCGGGCCGCTGCTCGACGCTGCGCTGCACGTCGCCGGGGGGCGCTGACGTGGCTCACGACTGCGCGCCCGGTGGCGGTGCGGACCGCGACGTCGTGGAGGTCCTCACCGGCCTGGTCCGCACGGCGCGTGCCGCAGGGGTCGGTGCGGATCCGCAGCGCGGTCAGGCGTTTCTCGGCGCGGTGGCGTGCCTCGACGTGACCCGCTGCGACGACGTCTACTGGGCGGGACGGGTCACGCTCTGCGCCAGCCCGGATGACATCGCCCGCTACGACCGGGTCTTCGACGCCTACTTCGGCGGGCTGGTCGCGCGCCGTCGCCCCGCTTCCCCGCCCGTCGAGGTCACCCGTCCCGTCGCCGTGCCTGGCGGGGAAGGCGGCACGCCCGGCGACGCTTTCCCCGAGCAGGCGCGTGCGGCGACCGCATCCGAGGTCGAGGTGCTACGCCATCGCGACGTGGCCAGGCTCGACCAGCGGGAGCGCGCCGAGCTCGCACGGCTGGTCGCGCTGCTGAGCCCCGTGGCGCAGGCGCGGGTGTCCCGGCGCCGCCGTCCCTCGGCCACCGGGACGGTCGACCGGGCCCGGAC
>JALYMU010000256.1 GCA_030773595.1 Actinomycetota bacterium
GGGCCAGGTCGACCGCCGCGAGGCAGGCGGCGTCGCGGACGGGCGCGCGGGGCGTGCGGGCACGCGGGCGCCGCGTCGTCTCGGGAGGTGTCGCGGACGTCACGAGTGCGGATTCTCCATCCCGAACGGCTCGGCGCCAAGGGGAACGGCCATCACGCCTCGAGGTCGTCGGCGACGCGGCGCAGCACCGCGGCGACCTTGCGCGCCACCTGCTTGTCCGGGTACTTCCCGCGGCGCAGCGAGTTGGAGGCACCGTCGAGGAGCTTGATCAGGTCCTCGACGATCACGGCCATGTCGTCGGCCGGCTTGCGGGTGGCCTGTACGACCGACGGCAGTGGGTCCAGGATCCGCACGGACAGCGCCTGCACCCCGCGCCGGCCTTCGACCACGCCGAATTCCACCCGCGCCCCCGGCTTGAGGGCGGTCGCGCCGGAGGGCAGCGCCGAGGAGTGGACGAACACGTCCTCTCCCTCGTCGGAGGTGATGAAGCCGAAGCCCTTGTCGGTGTCGTACCACTTGACCTTGCCGCTCGGCACGGGAAGTCCTCTGCTCGTCGAGATCCGGGCGCCCGATGCTAACGCGGCGCCCACGGGAGGCCGGCCGGATTCCGCTTCGGGCGCACAGGACCGGTCCGTACGGGCCGTCTCCGTACGCCTGGCCGACGGACGAAGCCACGTAGCCTGGCGCCATGGACGCGACCTCGGACCCCCGCGCCCGCGGCCGCCGTCCCGGTGACCGCCTCGTCGCCGCGGGCGTCGTGGTCTTCGCCGCGGGCCTCGTCGCCGCGCTCGTGACGGTCGCGCCGCTGCTGCTGGGCACCGAGCCGATGCCGACGGCCGTCTACGTGCTGTCGATGCTCGCTCCGGCCGGGCTCGGTCTCGCCCTCGCCGGGCTCGTGCGCCAGGCCCGCGCGACCCGCCGACGCTGAGGCCTCACGACGTGCGCGCGCCGAGCGCATCGTTCATGGAACCGCTGCGGAAGCCCCGCGGGTCGACCTCCACCTGCGCGAACCCCGCGGCGCGTACGACGGCCAGCGCCCCGTCGTACGCCGCGACCGCCTCGACGGCAGGGGCGTCGACCTCGACCCGTGCGCGGTCGCCCAGGTCGCGGACCCGCAGGTCGCGCACCGGGATGCCGGCGTCGGCGAGCGCGGTCCGCAGCGCCGCCTCCGCCCGGTCGACCCGCGCCAGCCGGGACGGCGTGATCTCGAGCCCGTAGGCGATCCGGCTGGACAGGCACGCGGCGGCGGGCTTGTCCCACGTCGGGAGGTCCCAGCGCCGCGACGCCGCCCGGACCTGGTCCTTGGTGAGGCCGGCCTCGCGCAGCGGCGCCTGCGCACCTCGCTCGTCGGCGGCTCGGATGCCGGGGCGGAACCCCGCGACGGCGTCGTCGGCGTTGGTGCCGGTGACGACCGTGGCGCCGAGCTCGGCGGCGATCGGCCCGAGGACGTCGAGCAGCTCCGCCTTGCAGAAGTAGCAGCGGTCGCCGCCGTTGGCGCGGTAGCCCGCCCGCTCCATCTCCCGCGTCGCCGGCGTGAGATGGCGTACGCCGAGCCGGCGCGCCAGCTCCGCCGCGGGGGCGAGCTCCTGCGAGGCCAGCGAGTCCGAGACGGCGGTCGCGGCCACGACGGAGTCCGGCCCGAGGGCACGGACCGCCGCGGCCAGGACGAACGCGGAGTCCGCGCCGCCGGAGTAGGCGACCACGACCCGGCCGAGCTCGCGCAGCCGGGCCTCGAGGTCGGCGAGGCGTACGTCGAGGACGTACTCGTCGAGCCACTGCGGGAACGTCGTCAGGTCCTCGAGCACGACGTCGGCGCCGGCCGCGCGCAGCTCGTCGGCAGGTATCGGACCGGTGGCCACTGCAACGCTGAGGGCTCCGGCGGCACGAGCGCCGGCGACGTCCATCACGTGGTCCCCGACGTACACCCCTGCACCGTGCTCCAGCAGTGCCATGCCCTTGGCCTCGGCCCACAGCCCACCGACGACCTCGTCCGCGGCGATGCCGAGGTGCTCGAGGTGGAGCTTCGCGTTCGGCTCGTGCTTGGCGGTCACGACGACCACCCGGCCGCCGTGGCGGTGCACGGCGTCGAACGCGGCCTGCGCACCGGGCAGCAGCAGCGTAGGACCGACCGCGATGCCGGGGTAGAGCTCGCGGTAGCGCTCGCCCATCGCGGCGACGGCCTCGGACGGGAACCAGTTGACGAGCTCGTGCTCAAGCGGCGGCCCCAGCCGGCTCACGCAGGCCGCGCTGTCGATCCGCACGCCCGTCTCGGCCGCGAGGGCGTCCCAGACCGCCGCGATGCCGGGCCGGGAGTCGATGAGGGTCATGTCGAGGTCGAAGCCGACGGTCAGGGGGGGCACCGCATCAGCCTAGGCGCCGCCGGCCGGCGCACCGTCGCCACCGCGGGGCCATCGGCGGCCCGCCCGGCCGTCCCGTCGCGGCGAGCGCCGCGTCTACCC
>JALYMU010000257.1 GCA_030773595.1 Actinomycetota bacterium
GCTCTTCCGTCAAGGAAGAGCCGGCCGGCTTCTTCTCGGCGGCAGACGAAGAAGGGGCGTCACTATGTCACGGGATCCAGAGGCCGGTGCGGTGGGCGTCGAGTACTCCCTCCTTCTGCTCGTGATCTTCATGGTGATTATCGTTGCTGTGCGGGATTTCGGTATCGCCGTCCTGACAATGTTCGCCAACGCAGCATCCGCATTCTGAGGGGTTGAGATGACCTGGCGACGTGACGATCGCGGCGCTGTAGCCGTGGAGTTCGCGTTCGTGCTGCCCCTCATCCTCATCCTCGTATTCGGCATCATTGACTTCGGGCGGATCCTGATGGCGCAAATCTCCCTGACGCAGGCGGCTCGCGAAGGCGTCCGCCTTGCCGCTGTCGGCCGCCCGAGTGGCGAGGTCAGTGCCAGGGTGTCAGACGCCGGACTTCCGCTCACCGTCACGGTCGGCTCAGCGACTTACTGTCCTTCGCCCCCCACCGCGACAAGTCGCGCGAGCATCACCTCGACGCACACTTTCACGTTCGTTACCCCGATCGGCGCCATGGCTGGAATCTTCGGCGGCGCGGGTCCGGGTGGCTCGATCGTCTTGACCGGACAAGCGGTGATGAGATGCGGCGCCTGAGGCGGGATGACAGCGGCGCCGTCGCCACGATCGTCGCCATCCTGCTGTCGACCACAGTTCTTCTCGCCATGGCCGCTCTCACCGTGGATCTCGGCCAGCTCTACGCGGAGCGCCGGGAGATCCAAAACGGGGCAGACGCCTCCGCCCTGGCTGTGGCGCAGAGCTGCGCCCGTGCGGAGGCGGAGTGCGCGTCGGCTGCCGCCGCCGTGACGATGGCGCAGGACTACGCCGACGTGAACGCCAAGGACGGCACGACGGCTGTCACGGAGGTCTGTATCCGCAAGGGCGCGTCGACCCTCGGGTCCTGCACCCCGTCGTCCGGGCACTGGACCGACTGCCTGGCCGCCACACCGGGTGGCGATTACGTGATGGTGCGGACGCGCACCCGCACGACGAGCGGTGCGACCTTCTACCCGCGCACTTTCTCCCGCGCGCTGACCGGCGCCGGTGACCCGGGCACACCGGTCGCTGCGTGCGGGCGCGCGACATGGGGTGGCGTGGCTGCTGCGGCGTCAAGCGTGGCCTTGGCGCTCTCGCTCAAGGAGTGGGAATGCATGACCGACGGTGGTACGTCGTACGCGCCACCGCCTCCGTATCCCGCCACGGGCATCGTGCCATCGCTGGGGCCGTACGAGAAGGTCCTGAAATTCCACACGGTGACGGCAAGCGCTTGTCCTGCAGCCGACGCCATGTCGGGACCTTCCGGCTGGGACCTCCCCGGTGGGTTCGGGTGGCTCGACGACACGTCACCCACGGACCCGTCCGCGGACTGCTCGGCGTACGTCTCGTCGGGCGGGACGGTCGGTGACGACACCGGCGTCCCTGCATCGAGTGTCTGCAAGGCCGCTCTTGCTACAGCCTGGGGCTCGAGGACCGTTCTTTACCTCCCGGTCTTCGACGGCGTCACAGGCGGTGGCGGCGGCAGTTACCACATCAGGGGCTACGCGGCCTTCGTCCTGACCGGATACCGGTTCCCAGGTAGCGGTATGACGAAGGCGTCGTGGGTCACGGGTTCACCACCCTGTGCTCCCCCGAACACGTGCATCAGCGGCTTCTTCACCGAGGCGCTCGTGGAGGCGTCTGCGGTGCCCACCTCCGGGGGCCCTTCGTTGGGTGCCAGCGTCGTCGGAATGGTCGGCTGACCAGAACTCACAGTCCGCTCAGATCGAGCGGGGGAGCAGGGAAAAAAATGACCCGTCGGATCCTCGCGGTCCTGGCCGCCGTACTGCTGGCCATGGTCGGGACCACGGCCGTGTTCGCCTACGTCAAGGGTGCGGACCGTCGTGCCCTCGCCGGCCAGGACGCCGTCACGGTATTCGTCGCCGACAGGATCGTTCCCGCTGGGACCGACCTCAAGCGAGCCGTCGACTCGGGTCTCCTCCGCAAGGAGCTGGTCGCGCGGAAGGCGGCTCCGACCGGAGCCATCGCAGATGTCGACAAGAGCAACCAGTCCTTGGTGGCCCTGACCGAGATCGTGCCGGGTGAGACCGCACTCGCCTCCCGGTTCGGAACCGAGATGCCACTCACGACCGCCGTGGAGATCCCGAAGGGCAAGATGGCCGTGACGGTGAAGCTCGAGGACCCCCAGCGCGTCGCGCCCTTCCTCCGTGCGGGTGACGAGGTCGCCATCTTCACCAGCGCCAAGCTCCGTCGGGAAAGGACGAAGGACGACCCGGGTGCCACTGGCGAGGAGTGCGCGCCGCCGGACGTGTGCTTCACCCGCGTGGTCCTGGCTCGAGTGCAGGTGCTGGGCGTCGGTGAGGCGAGTGCCGCCCCGCAGGACGAGCAGTCACCGGAGGAGCCGTCGACCGACTCCCCCCAGGACGCCGAGGCTGCCGCGTTGATCACCCTCGCGGTCGGCCAACGTGAGGCGGAGAAGATCATCCATCTCTCCCGCTTCGGCAACATGCACTTCGCGCTCCTGAGCCCCGACTCCGGCGTGAGCGCGACCGACGGTGGCGTGACCGACCTCAACTTCTTCGACAGGGACTGAACCATGACCATCCTCATCGAGGCGGATGCCACTCTCGTCGAGGCGATGCGTTTCGCCCTCGGCCCGGAGGTCCTCGTCGCGGACAGCGTCCCGAGCGCAATCCGAGCGCTGGAGGACCATCCCCGCGAGCTGCTGCTGGTCGTCGGACCTGACACGGAGCTCGGCGCCGCGCTCCAGCTGGCCGAGGACATGCGAATGTCGCGTCCGGAGGTGGGCGTCGTGCTGACCCGTCGCCGGGTCGACGTCAGCACTCTCGCGCAGGCGCTGCGCTCGGGTGTCCGAGAGGTCGTCAGCCCTGACAATCTGCCGGAGCTGGGACAGGCCTGCCGACGCTCCATCGAGGTGTCGCAACGGATGCTCGGACTGAGCTCCACCACCGAGCAGCAGTCGACCGGCCGCATTGTGACCGTGTTTGCGGCCAAGGGTGGCTGCGGCAAGACCACGTTCGCCACCAACATCGGTGTGTCGCTAGCCGAGGGTGGACGTCGGCGCGTGTGCATCGTCGACCTGGATCTGGCCTTCGGTGACGTGGCGATTGCGATGCAGCTCATGCCGTCCCGAACGATCACGGATGCCGTCGCCATGCAGGGCAGCATGGACGCGACCGGGGTAGAGCCGCTGCTCACGCCACACAGCCCGGGCGTCCAGGCGGTGCTCGCGCCGCTGGAGCCGGGCGAGGCCGAGCGTATCCCCGCCGCCACCGTCGCCGAGCTGCTCCGAACGCTGCGCGGAATGTTCGACTACGTCGTAGTGGACACGCCACCGGCGTTCACGGAGCAGGTGCTGGCCGCGTTCGACGTCTCGGACTCCTACGTCCTGCTGGCCACGCTCGACATCCCGGCGCTCAAGAACCTCAAGCTCACGCTCGACATGCTCGACCTCCTCGGCTACCCACGTGAGAACTGGCACGTGGTGCTGAACCGGTCCGACTCCAAGGTGGGGTTGGCCGTCGCGGACGTCGAGAAGACGCTGAAGGTTCCGATCGCCGCGCAGGTTCCGTCCAGCAGGGCCGTTTCCGCGTCGATCAACAAGGGTGTCCCCCTAGTGCTGGACGAGCCGGGGCATCCCGTCAGCAACGCCATCCGTGGGCTGGCGCTCGGACGGATTGCCGTACAGCACGGCCGGTCCGGTCAGGCTGCCGCAACCCATGACGAAGGCAGCCGTAACCGGCGTGCCCTTTCCTTCCTGCGCCGAGGAGGCAGCGCGTGAACCTCGCTGAGCGACTGGATCAGGTACGCCGGGTCGCGCCGGAGGCGACGGTCACCTCGATCGCCGAGGCGAGCGGCGCCCGACAGGCCCGGGCCCAGGACCCGACCCGACGGGTCAAGGCGAGTGTGCACCAGGCATTGCTCGACAGCCTCGGGCCCAAGCTTTACGACTCCCGGATGGAGGGCAACGAGCTCGAGCAGCGCGTTCGGCAGACGCTGCAGACGGTCCTCGAGGACGAGGAGACCCCGCTCACGACCGCGGATCGGGCTCGCATCGCCCAGGAGGTCGCGGACGAGATCCTCGGCCACGGACCCCTGGAGCCTTACCTCCGTGACGCCGACGTGAGCGAGATCATGGTCAATGGACCGGACCAGATCTATGTCGAGCGCTCCGGACGTCTGCACCTCGTCGACGCGGCGTTTCAGAGCGAGGCGCACCTGCGCCGGACGATTGACAAGATCGTCAGTCGTATCGGCCGCAGGGTCGACGAAAGCAGCCCGATGGTCGACGCGCGTCTTCCCGACGGGAGCCGCGTCAACGCCGTCGTGCCCCCGATCGCGGTCGACGGGTCGCTGCTGACCGTCCGGAAGTTCGCCGCCGACCCGTTCACCGCCGAGGACCTCGTCGCCTTCGGGACGATGACCGGCCCGGTCTGCGAGCTCCTTCGCGCGTGCGTGCGCGGCCGGCTCAACCTGCTGATCAGCGGCGGTACGGGATCCGGCAAGACGACCACCCTCAACGTGCTGTCCGGGTTCATCCCGGACGACGAGCGGATCGTCACGATCGAGGATGCCGCCGAGCTCCAGCTCAAGCAACGGCACGTCCTGCGCATGGAGTCACGCCCGTCGAACATCGAGGGTCGGGGCGAGGTCTCCATCCGGGACCTGGTGCGGAACTCGCTGCGCATGCGGCCGGACCGCATCGTCGTCGGCGAGGTCCGTGACGGTGCCGCGCTGGACATGCTTCAGGCCATGAACACTGGCCACGACGGCTCGATCACGACCGTGCACGCCAACAGTCCGCGTGACGGGCTCTCCCGTCTCGAAACGATGACCCTCATGGCCGGTGTGGACCTGCCCATCCGCGCCATCCGTGAGCAGGTGGCCAGTGCGGTCGACCTCGTGGTGCATCAGGCCCGGCTCAAGGATGGCAGCCGCCGGATCACCCATCTGAGCGAGGTGGTTGGCATGGAGGGCGACATCATCACGATGCAGGATGTCTTCACCTTCGACTACCGCATGGGCGTCGACGAGAGCGGTCGGTTCCGCGGTACGTTGAAGTCGACGGGGCTGCGGCCGAAGTTCCTCGATCGGCTGACGGACGCGGGCGTAACGGTGCCGCCAGGGCTGTTCGCGTTCGAGGAGTTCGCCCGATGAGGTGGGCGCCGATGCAGTGGCCTCTGGGGCTGCTGCTCGTCGTCGTAGCCTCGGTGGCGCCCATCGACGCCGCCCGTGCAGCCGACGCGGTGGGCTCCATCGAGCAGGTCGACACCGAGGAAGGCAGCGTCACCTTCGCCGCACAGGACCTTCCCGCGGGTGCGCGCCTCGACCCCAGCACCATCCGGGTCACCGTCGACGGCTCGGTCGTACCGGCGGAGGTGTCGCACGACGCAGTGGTCCGGGACTCCCTTCCCGAGCGAGTAGCCGTCCTCGCGGTGGACACCTCGGGATCCATGCACGGCACGCGGATCTCCGAGGCCCGCCGTGCGGCACTAGCCTTCCTCGACGCGGTCCCGACGGACGTCCAGGTCGGCCTGGTCTCGTTCGCCGGGTCGGCGAAGGTTGCGGTCCGCCCGACCAAAGATCGGGTAGCCGTGCGCAGCGCGATCAATGGCCTCCGCGCCGAAGGTGAGACGTCGCTCTATGACGGGATCGTCGCTGCGGCCGGCGTCGTCCGCGGCGAGGGCGAGCGGTCCATCGTCGTCCTGAGCGACGGCGCCGACACCACGAGCCGATCCACGGCTGCGGACGCCATCGACACGATTCGCGGTGCCGGCGTATCGGCGCACTTCGTCCTCTACCAAGCGAGTGGCCCTTCGGCTGCGGCTCTGGAGCGCATTGCCGCGGCCACTGACGCCCGCGTCCAACCCGCGTCGGACGCGCGTCAGCTCGCGGGCACCTTCGCCACCGCGGCACGCGCGTTCGACCAGCGCACGATCCTCAGGATCCCGGCGCTCGAGGAACTGGGCGCCGGTCGGCACGTCGTCGCGGTGTCCGCAGACTTCGAGGCCGTAGTCCTCAAAGCGACGCAGAACGTGAACATCGCCGCGCCGATCGACCGGTCGGTGGCTCAGCCGCAGGCGCCGGTCACCACGGTCACATCGGCCGCGGAGGTCTCCACGACCCCGACGCTCCTGCTTGTCCTGGGGTTGGTCTTCATCGCCTTCGTCGCACTTGCTTGTGTCTTCCTGGTGCCATCAAGGCCATCGCGGACCGCCCGCCGCTTCCAGGAGCTGCAGTCCTACACGATTCGAGGGAACGCGGCACAAAACGTCCCCGCGCCGCAAGACGAGCCCGTCTCCATCGCCCAAACCGTGCTGCAGCTGAGCAATCGATTCGTGCAGCGGCGTGGGATGACCGACCGGATCGCCCTCCAGCTCGACCGGGCAGACGTACGTCTCCGGCCCCACGAGTGGATCGTAATCCGCGCGTGCGCAACGATCACAGGGGCGGTTGTCTGCGCGATGGTGACCGGCAGCTACCTGGTCGGCGGAGTGGTCGGCTCGCTCCTCGGCCTCACGGTCCCGGCTGCGGTCCTTCGCATCCGCGCGCGACGCCGCCTCAAGGCCTTCGCTGAGCAGCTGCCCGATGGCCTCCAACTCGTGGCGAGCAGTCTCCAGTCAGGATTCTCGCTGCCGCAGGCTTTGGACTCCGCCGCTCGAGACGGTCGCGCTCCCCTTGCATCCGAGCTCGCGCGCGCGCTCAACGAGGCACGGCTCGGTTCGTCGCTGGAGGATGCCCTCGATCGCGTCGCCGACCGGATGGACAGCAAGGACTTCCGGTGGGCCGTCATGGCTGTGCGTATCCAGCGGGAGGTCGGTGGGAATCTGGCCGACGTGCTCCGGACTACTGTCGCGACGATCCGTGAGCGCGCTGCGCTGCACCGCCAGGTGCGGGCGTTGTCAGCCGAGGGACGCCTGTCCATGTACATCCTCATGGCGCTCCCAATCGGCATGTTCACTTTCCTCGCGACGATGAGGGGAGAGTATGCACGGATTCTCTGGACCGAGCCGCTCGGGCTTCTCATGAGCGCAGCTGCCCTGATGTCGATGACGATTGGGTACTTTTGGATGCGCGCTGTCATTCGGGTGGAGGTCTGATGACGGACACCGCTGTTCTGACTCTCGGCCTCGGAGCGCTCTTCGGCGCCCTCGTGCTGGCGTCCTCGTCGCTGATGCGTCCGACGTCACAGCCCACCGGGGTAGAGAGGTCGCTCGCCTTCATCAACGAGCTGCGTCCACGGACAACGTCGGCCACTGCGCACGAGTCGTTCGGCGACCGCGTCATCGCACCGGCGTTCTCGTCGCTCGCCAGCCTGGCTCGGCGACTGACGCCACACAGCGCTGCTGCTCGGCTCCAGCGCCAGCTCGACCTCGCCGGCAATCCGGAGGGGTGGACGCTGGAGCGGGTGCTCGGCGCCAAGGGGGTCGGGCTGCTGATCGGGGCTCTTGCCGGTTTGGCTGTTCTATCCAACCGGGGTGGGGTACTGCTCCTCGTGGGTCCCGTCCTGCTGGCCGTCTTCGGCTTCTTCCTTCCCGACATCCTCGTCTACAACCGGGGCCTCAAGCGTCAGGATGAGCTGGGCAGGTCGCTCGCCGAGGGCCTGGACCTTCTCACGATCAGTGTGGAGGCCGGCCTCGGCTTCGATGCGGCGCTTGCGCAGGTAGCGCGCAACACTGCGGGTCCCATCGCAGGGGAGTTCTTCCGCGTCCTCCAGGAGATGCAGATCGGCAAGAGCCGCACCGAGTCCTTCGCCGCTCTTGCGGAGCGGACCTCGGTCGACGAGCTGCGGACGTTCGTGTCGGCACTCGTGCAGGCAGACCGCCTCGGTGTCCCGATCGCCGCCGTGCTGCGGGAGCAGTCCCGGGAGATGAGGCTCAAGCGACGTCAGAAGGCGGAGGAAACGGCTCAGAAGGTTCCGGTCAAGATCCTGTTCCCGCTGATGATCTGCGTCCTGCCGGCCCTGTTCATCGTCATCCTCGGACCCGGCGTCATTCAGATCATGCAGACCTTCAAGGGCATGTGACGGTGACGAACACCTCCGTGCGAGGACGGCTCCTGATCGACCGTTTAGGGGCTCTTCGAGCTTGAGCGGGGTGTCTTGATCCTCTGAGGCTCGTGGCCTCGACATGCTGATGGTTCCTACGCCAGACAGCAGAAGTGGCCACGAGCCATGGATGACGCTACGACGTTGTTGTTCGCGCTGCCCGGATACCGGGTGCTGGACGTGTCGGTGGAGCCGGACGGCGGCCGGCGGGGTGCTGGTCGAGACGTACGCCGCCGAAGCCGCGTGCCCGCGCTGCGGGGTCTTCACGGTCGGCGTCCACGAGCGGCCGGTACGACGGGTGAAGGACTTGCCGCATGGGACCGTTCCGCTGCGCGTGTGGGTGCGCAAGCGTCGCTATCGGTGCGCCGAGCCTGGGAACCACAGATCGCACTCGGGCGAGTTCCCCGGACCGATACGGCGTCCGCGACGCAGGAGCCCCGCTTCACCGCACGCCCGTACTTCGGCGGGTCATCGCGAGCAAGCGCCCGCCGAACCGCGTTGCGGGACACCCCAGCTGCTCAAGACGCCGGCCGAGCTTGATAATCACACTGGCCGCTCGTCGTGAGGACTCATTTCGGGAAGGCTCACCCTGAGCAGGTCGCGGATCTGCGGCTCGACCGCGTCCACGATCGACCCCGCGACGGTGATCGCGGAGCGGATCGTCTGGACGCGGTCGTTGACGGTGCTCAAGGACCGGGTCGGCGAGCTTCGCCCGGTCTATGCCCCGCCGGGGCATCGTTGGCCACTCCTGCGAGAGAGTTGAAGCGGCCGGGACGATCTTTCCGGTTCCCGCACCGAAGGCAGAACCGGTCGCCGATCGACTTGCCGCACCACACGTATTCAGACACGCAACACTAGTGGCGCGTCGCTGAAGTTTTCTTCCGATCCGCTTTCTTGAGGATCTGGTCAGCGGTCTTGGTCCAGATGAAGGGGTGGCAGCGTTCGTTCCACCCGTCGATGAAGGGGCGGATCTTGGCGTTGAGGTCGCGGACGCTGCGGAAGGTGCCGCGGGAGATCGCCTGGCGCTCGATGATCCCGAACCACACCTCGACCAGGTTCAGCCAGGACGCGGAGGTGGGGGTGAAGTGCACGTGGACCCGCGGGTTGGCCGCCAGCCAGTCCCGGACCTCGACGCGTTTGTGGGCGGCGTAGTTGTCCATCACCAGGTGCAGCTGCCGGTCGGGGTAGGCGCGGGCAACCTGCTTGAGGAAGGCGAGGAACTCCTGGTGCCGGTGGCGGGGCTTGCACGCGGCGGTGACCTCTCCGGTCGCGATCTCCAAGGCGGCGAACAGGGTGGCGGTGCCGTGCCGGCGGTAGTCATGGGTGCGCCGTTCGGCAGCCCGGGCTGCAACGCCAGCATCGGCGCGGTCCGGTCCAGCGCCTGAATCTGGGACTTCTCCTCCACACACAGCACCACCGCGTTTCGCGGCGGAGCCAGGTAGAGGCCGACGACGTCGGTGACCTTCGCGGCCAGCTCCGGGTCGGTGGAGAACTTGAACGTCTCGCACCGCCACGGCTGGACCCCGTAGGCCTTCCACGCTCGCGCCACCGTCGCGTGATCAATCTTGAGCCGGGCGGCCAGCAACCGCGAGGACCAGTGCGTCACCCCCAGCCTCTTCGGCGGCGGCCGCAGCGTCGCCTCCACGATGGCCCGGTCATCGACCTGCTTGGGGCGCCCCGAGCGCGGGGCGTCGCCCAGCCCTTCGGTCCCGCTGCGGGCATAGCGATCCCGCCACGCCCGTACCGTCGGCACGCTCATCCCGACCGTGCGCGCGATCTCCGCGTTCGCCAGCCCGTCAGCGGCGAGCAGCACGATCCGAGCCCGCTTCGCCAACCCTGCCCGGATCGTGCTCGACCGCAGCCACGCCTCCAGCTCGTCACGGTCACCGTCACGCAATCCCAGTGCTGCAGCACGCATACGTCATTCTCTCACCCCACCAGAAGGAGACTTCTGCGACACGCCACTAGCGCCTTGCGGGAACGGATCGCTGGTTGTTCGCGGACGCGGCCCCGACCGGGGCATTTGTTGGCGACTCGCTCGGAATGGTCGCCTAATCGCACGAGACTATACCGCTCTGAGCTACCGTGCCATGCGTGGCTCGGATCATCGATAGGCGCTGCCGCCACAGAAGGCGCCGACAAGCACGTCGTAGAGGTGGTTGTCGTGCGCACTACTGTGGGCGCGCTTATCTGCCAACGGACGCGTGCCGACGGCGTCGACACCGTGATCTCCGTACCGTCACGGCCAGCCATAACGGACGACGCCGACAAGGGGATCGGTGTCCCGCCGCGGTGTCACATGTCAATGTCGAATCTTGCCCAGGGTGAAATTCACTGGCGCGCAGCTCGGGAAACCACGCGACCCATGGGGTTCGAGCACACGCTCGCTTGCCGTGTCGTGAAGCGGTGATCGGCGTAGCGGTCACGGGTGCACGCGGGGAAGGCCCCCTCGTGAACGCATGGGAAGGAGACGCAGGCTACCCGGGGCAGCTCAGCCGGCTACCGTGCCCCAATGAAGCGCGAGCGGGCCAGACGAGCGCCACAACGAGCGAGCCGAAGCGCGGGGTGCATGCGAGCCCACGAGAACCGCATCCAAACAGCGCCATCGCATAACACACAAGGACGCGACGTCCTGCGAGGCCTGCTTCGTCACGATTCGATCGACCAGCGGAGCCCGATGGACAACACCGTGGCGTTACTCCACATGGATGCGGTCGTCGACCAGGTCCTCGGCCACGATGGCGCCGCGGGGGTCGAACAGGGACTGGTCAAGGTGCTTGGCGAACTCCAGGTCGATCTCGGCCTGGCCGCCGCGGTTCTTCTCGATGCTGCAGACCATCTGCGCCCGGTAGCGCTCGAGATTGCCGACGCCGTACATCAGGTGCTCGCGCGAGACGATCTGGTGCTTGTCGTTGAGGACGAGGATCACGTCCGCCTCGTAGGCGAGGGTGACCGAGCCCTTGAGGTGGCGGGCGCGGGCGCGGCGCACCTGCGCTCCCTGCCTCTCCATCGCCGCGATCGCCACGACCGGCAGGCCGCGGTCGAGCGCCAGGTCCTTGAGCCCGCACGCGGCGCGGCTGACCCGCTCCTCCTCGCCGTCGGCGCCGGGGTCGGGGATCTTCTGCAGGTAGTCGACGAAGAGCACCGGCCGCTCCGGCGCAAGGTCGTCCAGAGCGGAGAGCAGAGCCGCCAGGCCCGTCGAGTCGCCGCGGGCCCGCAGCAACCTCAGGCGCCCGCCGTACCGGCGCAGGGTCGCCAGCGCCTCCGCCGCGCCGGGATAGTCGGCGAAGACGTGAGCGAGTCCACCTGACGCGGCCCGCCCGTTCGTGAGCCGGCGGCGTACGGCGGTCAGCGTCGGGCCGTCGAGGCCCGCGACCATGCCCGCCTCCAGCACGAGCAAGCGCTCCAGCAAGGACTCCTCGCTGTGCTCGAAGCAGGCGTAGAGCGCGCTGCCACCCGCCGCCACGACGTTTCGGGCCATCTGCAGCGCGAAGGTGGTCTTGCCTAGCCCCTGCATGCCACCGATGACGATCAGTTCACCGGCGCGCAGGCCGCCGCCGAGGTGCGTGTCGAGCGGTATGAACCCGGTGGGGTGCGCCACGCCGGTGGACCCCTCGGTCGCCAGTCGTCGGTCGAGCGCGGCAAGCACGTCGTCAACGGAGCGCGCAGACCCCGCGGCCCGTGCCACGGGAACGTCGAGAACGCTCATCGTGGCTCTCAGCGGGTCGCGAGGATGGCGACGGAGCCGGCGACCAGCAGAAGGAAAAGGACGGTGGTCAGAAGGAGCAGGAAACGCTCGCGCGCTTGCTCCGTGTCCGCCCCACGTCGTTCACTCACCACGTCGCCTCTCCCAGTAACCGTCCTGGCCGGAACACCAGTGTTCCGGCGGGAGGCGGGAGAGTCAGTCGGTCACGCGGTCACCGATGCGAGCCCAACCAGGGGATTGCCAGACGGTTAGGGACGTGCTATGGCGCCCGGCCGCCGGCCGCCGCGCCGCTGTCGTCGCTGATCAGCCCGAGCCGCATCGCGTTCATGACCGCGTGCGCGCGGTTGGAGGCGTCGAGCTTGTTGTAGAGCTTGGCGATGTGGGTCTTGGCCGTCGACTCGCTGATGTAGAGCCGCTTGGCGACCGCCGCGACCGACAGGCCCTCCTTGAGGAGGTTGAGCACCTCGGACTCGCGGTCGGTGAGGGTGAGCTTCGGGCGCTCCATCCGGCGACGCATGGCGCCGGCGAGGTCCGCCGCGGCGAACGATGTCGGAGCGACGGTGGCGTGCCGGATGGCCGAGAGCACCTCGTCGCTGGAGGCGCTCTTCAGCACAAACGCGGAGGCGCCGTTGTCCAAGGCCCGGAACAGATGGTCGTCGTCGCCGTGCATGGTCAGGATGACGATGCCCATGGTCGGGTAGCGCTCGCGGAGCTGGCGGGCGACGTCGATGCCGTTGCCGTCCCCGAGCATGACATCGAGCAGCACGACGTCGGGCTTGGTCGCCTCGATGACCGCGCAGGCCTGTGCTGCGGAGGACGCCTCGCCCACGACCTCCACGGACTCGTCGACTCCGAGGGCGTGCCTCAGGCCCTGCCGGATGAGTGCGTGATCGTCCGCGATGACGAGATGGGTTGGCACGTCGAATCTCCTCTTCTTCTCACGTCGAGCCGCTGGAAGCCGGCCTCGGACTGCGAGGTGCACAGCTCCCACCCCAGGTTCTCGGCATCTGCCCGCAGGTCCTGCAGCTCCTCGTCGAGGTCGTAGTCGTGCTGACGTTCGGCATTCGAGGCAGCGGGGGACCCGTCGTGCTCCAACACGAGGAATCCGTGCGGCGGGTCGGCCTCCAGGGACACCCAGAGGTTCTGCGCACCCTCGCTGTGCGTCGCCACGGCCGCAAAGCGCTGGGCGGCCCGGAACAGGAGCATCTCGTGGTCCGAGGGGAGCCGGAACCCGCTCTCCTTCGTGGACAGGTGGACGGTCAGCCCCCGTGCACCGGCAGCGGCACGCAGGTAGCTGGACAGGATCGTGCCGAGGCCCCGCTCCGGTGTCACGGTCGAGCGCAGGTCCGTGATGCTCACCCGGATCTCGGCAATCATGCGGGTCAGCTTGCGGCGGAGGTCGGCGACGGCCTCGGCGTGCTGCGGTGCCGTCTTCGCCACCCGGCTCTTGAGGCTGTCGAGCTCGAAGCCGAAGTAGGCGAGGTCCTGCGCGACACCGTCGTGCATCTCGCGGGCCAGCCGCTCGCGCTCCTCCAACGTCGCCGTGTGCCGCAGGTCCGCGAAGAGCAGCGCGATCTCCAGCCGCGTGGCGTGCCGGGTGAGCAGCTCCTCCACGATTGCGCGAATCGCGGGCTCGTAGGCGTCGGCCGCGCGCCGCTCGAACGCCACGAGGCCGAACGGCTCGCCGTCCTGGGAGCGCAGCGGGACGACGACGAGTGTGGAATCGCGCCGGCGTCCGTCCGGGCCGTCGGCCCGGCGTACGTCGACCACCGTGCGCGAATGCTCCCACGCCTCCCACAGCGGCCCCTCGTGGCTGTGCGGGCCGCGCCACGGCACCCGCTGCAGCCCCCGGATCGCGACCGGGACGACGTGCTCGCCGCCGTACCCGGTCAGCACCGCCGCCGAGTCGTACGGCGCGACGGTCGCGAGCTCGTCGAGCACCGCGTCCGCGGCGGAGGAGGGGTCGAGCGCGCCGGGCAGCTTGCGCGCGACCAGGCTGAGCTCGGAGAGCAGCTCGCGAGCGCGCTCGTAGTGGACGTCGGTGTCGTCGACGGTGCCCAGTGACGCGACCTGCAGCCGACGCCCCCACGCCGCGAGCAGCCCGCCGCCCGCGCCGAGCAGCAGCCACTGCCCGAGCATGAACGCGTCGCCGGCCTCCGCCACGCCCGCAAGGAACCGGAGCAGCGTCAGGAAGGAGGCGGCCGCGACGGTGGCGTAGAGCACACCCGCGTTGCCGAACCAGAAGCCGGCGGCGAACAGCGGCGCCAGCAGGTAGGGCAGCAGCGGACTGCTACCTCCCCCGGTCACGGAAATCCCTAGCCCGAGCGTCGCCAGCTCGGACGTGATGAGCGTGGCGCGGACGGTCGGGTGCGCCCATCGCGCCCACCAGGCGACGCCGGCGAGGACAAGAAACACAGCGAACCACGGCGCGGCGTCGGAGAGGCGGTCCGCGTGGCTCGCGAGCAAGACGCACAGGGCTAGCACCGCGACTCGGACGTACGTCGGCACGCCGCGGGCTGCGGGGCGCACATCTGACGTCGAGGTCACGAGGAAGGAGTTTGCGGCATCAAGCGCCGAAAGGGGAGACCCTCGTGCGAAAACACCGGAAACGGTCAACGGTAGAGCGCGTCGACCTCGGATGCGTAGTCCTTCAGTACCAGCGAACGCTTGAGGTTGAGTTTCGGCGTGAGGTGTCCGGACTCCTCGGTGAAGTCGACGGCCAGGATCCGGAAACGCTTGATCGCCTCGGCCTTCGACACCGCCCTGTTCGCCTCGTCGACGGCTGCCTGGATCTCGGCCAGCACGTCGGGGTCGTCCACCAGCTCCGAGACCGGGACCCGTGGCTTGCCCTTGAGGTCGAGCCATGCGGGAACCGCGTCGGCATCGAGCGTGACCAGGCAGGCGATGTAGGGCCGGGCGTCGCCCACAACGACGCACTGGCTCACGAGCGGGTGGGCCCGCAAGCGGTCCTCGAGCACGGTGGGAGCGACGTTCTTGCCACCGGCCGTGACCAGGATCTCCTTCTTGCGCCCGGTGATGCGCAGGAAACCGTCCTCGTCGAGCGAGCCGAGGTCCCCGGTGTGGAACCACCCCTCGGCGTCGACCGCCTCGCGGGTCGCGTCCGACTTGCCGTAGTAGCCGCGAAAGACGACCGGCCCCTTGATGAGGATCTCCCCGTCGTCCGCCGTGCGGATGCTCATGCCGGGGATGGGCTGCCCCACCGTGCCTATCTTCACCGTCGCCGGGCGGTTGGCGGCCGCCGCCGCGGTCGTCTCGGTCAGGCCGTAGCCCTCCACGACCGTGATCCCGATGCCGCGGAAGAAGTGGCCCAGCCGGGTCCCGAGCGGCGCCCCGCCCGACACGGCGTACTCGACGCGGCCGCCCAGTGCCGCGCGCAGCTTGCCGTAGACGAGCCGGTCGAACAGCGCGTGACGCAGCCGCAGCGTGATCCCGGGACCGCGGACGTCCTGGGCCTCGCTCCACGCGATCGCGGTCTCCGCGGCGACGGAGAAGATCCGCCCCTTGCCCGCCGCCTCGGCCTTCTGCTGCGAGGAGTTGTAGACCTTCTCGAAGACCCGTGGCACCGCCAAGATGAACGTCGGCTGGTAGGAGCCGAAGTCCTCCACCAGCCGCTTGACGTCGGAGGTGTGCGCCAGCCGGGTCTGGGCGAAGACGCAGGAGAGCTGGATGACCCGGGCGAACACGTGCGCCAGCGGCAGGAACAGCAGCGTGGACGACATGCCCGGCACGAACAGCTCGGGCAGGGCGCCGACGACGTTGCGGACCTCCGCCAGGAAGTTGGCGTGGGTCAGCTCGCAGCCCTTGGGCTGGCCCGTGGTGCCCGACGTGTAAATGATCGTCGCAAGGTCGGCCGAGCGGACCGCCGTACGGCGCTGCTCCAGCTCGGCGTCGGGGACCTCCGCACCGGCTGCGACGAGATCGTCGACGGCTCCGCCGTCGATCTCCCACACCCGGTGCAGGTCCGGCACGCGCTCGCGCACCTGCGCCACCACGTCGGCGTGGGCCGCGGTCTCCACGACACAGGCCACGGCGCCGGAGTCGGAGAGGATCCACTCGACCTGCTCGGCGGAGGAGGTTTCGTAGATCGGCACGCCGACGGCCCCGGCGAACCACACCGCGAAGTCGACGAGAGTCCACTCGTAGCGCGTCTTGGACATCAAGGCCACCCGGTCGCCGGGTGCGACCCCGGCTGCCACGAGTCCCTTCGAGACAGCGCGGACCTCGGTCAGGAACTCCTCCGCGGTGACGTCCTGCCACCGGTCGGCGACCCGCCGGGCGAAGACGGCCCGGTGTGGGGCCGATGCGGCGTTGTGCACGACCCAGTCCGTGACGCTTCCGGACTCCGGCACCTGGTAGAGCGCCGGAACGCTGACCTCCGTCACGTGGCCTCCTGCGTGTAGGACCTCGGCACTCGACCTTACTGACCCATTCACGCGCTCCGCGGGCGTTCGGCCGCGGAACCCCGACGTGGCCTCGCGGGCACGTGACCGACGCTGCTCCGGACGGGTGATTGTGCGCGCGTGGGGTGACGGATGCGGTTGCGGGGGTGAGAGCCTGGGCGGGTGGAACGCCGTGCGCTCGTCGAGCTCACGGACCACACCTTCGTCGTGGCGGACCGGCACACGGTGGCGCTCGGTGTCGCGGCGGGCGCGGCCCGCGGTGCCTGGTGGCCGGACGTGAGGCTGCATGCGGTGGACGACGCGCATGGCGCGGTCCTGCGGTGGCGGGTCGAGGGCGCGCTCCGAGGTACGGCGGAGCTGCGGCTCGAGGGGTTCAACGACGGCGTCGTCGTGCACCTGCACCTGCGCGCCACGTGCGCCGTCCCGCGGCGGCGGCTGCCCCGTGGCCGGGAGCGCGTGGAGGCCGAGGAGCGCCGTCGGCGGTCGGTGGCGTGGAAACGGTTCGTCCACGTTCTCAAGGACGTCCTCGAGGCCGGGCGGGCGCCAGGGACGCCCGCGCGGACGGCGGGTGCGGTGACGGCACGCCGGCGTGGCAGGACCGCCGTACCGAACCGATAGCCTTCCGCGCAGCCCAACCCGTCCCACGCGCGAGGACCTCACCCCATGGCGGAGCAGACCGAGTCCAGCATCGCGATCACGGCGCCGCCCGACGCCGTGATGGCCGTCATCGCGGACCTCGAGACCTACCCCGAGTGGAACGACGAGGTGAAGACCGTCGAGGTCGTCAGCCGCCACGCTGGGCCCGAGCAGCGCCCACGCGAAGTCCGCTTCGTCCTCGACGCCGGCACGATCCGGGACGACTACACCCTGGCCTACGAGTGGGCGCCGGACTCCGTGCGCTGGTCCCTGGTCGAGGGTCAGATGCTCAAGGCGATGGACGGTTCCTACACCCTGCGCGTGGGTGCGGACGGGACCGAGGCGACCTACCGGCTCGCCGTCGACGTCAAGATCCCGATGATCGGCCTGATCAAGCGCAAGGCTGAGAAGGTGATCATCGATCGCGCCCTGAAAGGGCTGAAGAAGCGCGTCGAGTCCCGTGCCGGCGCCTAGGCCGTCGGGGCCGTCGGGGCCGCTTGCCGTGGAGGCGGGCCGACTCTTCGCGGCGGTGCAGGACTGGGCGCGCCAGGCGGGCCTGGATGCCTGTGCCGTGCCGGGGCCTGGCGACGGCGGCGGGCCTGACGGCGGCGGGCCTGACGGGGGCGGGCCTGACGGCGGCGGGCCGCCCCCAGGCGCCAGGTGTCCGCTGTGCCGCAGCCTGCGCGCGTTCCACCGAACTCCTCCGGCAGCCGTGGAGCAGGTCGTCGCCGCCGGGGTGTCCGCCCTGTACGCCGTGTCCGGCGAGCTGCGCCGCGTGGCGACCATCGCGGCCGCGACGGCCGATGCCGGGGCGCGCGCAAGCACACCCTCCGGCAGCACAGCCTCCCGCGGCACCGCGCGCGACAGTACAGCGAACGACAGCATCCCGTCGGGCAGCAACGGCGCTGCAATCCCGCACGACCCCGTGGGCCTGCGTCGCAGCACCGGCGACGCCCCGTCGACATCGGCTAGAGGAGCGCAGGAACGCACATGGCACTGACGATCGGCGTGGATGTCGGCGGTACCAAGGTCGCGGCGGGTGTCGTGGACGACAACGGCGAGCTGCTCGCAGAGGTGCGACGCGACACGCCCGCGACCGGGTCCGGAGCGGTGGTGGACACGATCGTGGCGGTCATCGAGGAGCTGCGCCTGCGCTACGCGGTCACGGCGGTGGGGGTGGCCGCGCCGGGCTTCGTCGACGAGACGCGCTCGGTCGTGCGCATCGCGCCCAACATCCCCGGATGGCGTGACCTGCCCTTGCGTGTCGAGATCGAGAAGGCCACCGGCCTGCACGCGGTCGTCGAGAACGACGCGAACGCCGCGGCCTGGGCCGAGGTCCGCCACGGAGCCGGCCGGGGCCAGAGCGACGTCATCTGCGTCACGGTCGGCACGGGCGTCGGCGGCGGCATCGTGTCCGGCGGCGAGCTGCACCGCGGGCGCTTCGGCAACGCCGCCGAGGTCGGCCACATGAAGGTCATGGCCGAGGGTCGTCCGTGCGGCTGCGGCCAGCGGGGATGCTGGGAGCAGTACGCCAGCGGCAGCGCGCTGGTGCGCGAGGTACGCGCCCGCGCCGCCGCGGCCCGGTTCGACGCGCACCTGCTGCTGAGCCTCGGCGACGGCACGCCCGAGGGCGTGTCCGGGCGACACGTCACCGAGGCGGCCCGCGGCGGTGACCCCGTCGCCATCGCGTCGTTCGAGGAGGTCGGCCGGTGGCTCGGGCTCGGCATGGCCGACCTCGCGGCCGTCCTCGACCCAGGGTGCTTCGTCGTCGGTGGAGGTGTGTCCGAGGCGGGGGAACTGCTGCTCTCGCCGGCGCGCCGGGCCTACGAGGAGAACCTCAGCGGGCAGGGATTCCGGCCGGTCGCCGAGATCCGCGCTGCACGCTTCGGCAACGACGCCGGCATGATCGGCGCCGCGGACCTCGCGCGGCGCTGAACGTCGGGATCGGCAGGGACCCGGGGGAGCGGCTCATGCGGCTGGGACGCGGGTCCCGGATGCTCCGGGTGATCACCTGGAACGTCCGGCACCTGCGCGACGACGCCGGCGCGCTCGCCGCGGTCCTGCGCGCCCTCGATCCCGACGTCGTGTGCCTGCAGGAGACCCCCCGTGGGCTGCGTCACAGGGCGCGGCTGGCCGCGCTGGCGCGCGCCGCCGGGCTCGTCGTCGTCGCCGGCGGCCGCAGCGCCGGCTACACGGCGGTGCTGGCACACCGGCGCACGTCCTCGACGGACCGGTGTGAGCTGCTGTTTCCGCGCCGCCCGGGCCTGCACCAGCGCGGTGTCGCGCTTGTGTCGTTCCGCACTCGGGCCGGCGTCGTCGCCGTCGGCAGCGTGCACCTCGGCCTCGACGCGGAGGAAAGGCTCGACCACGTCGACCGGCTGCTCCACCTGGCGGCGGGCCTGACAGACGGGCCGGTGGTGCTCGGCGGCGACCTGAACGAGTCACCGGGTGGCCCGGCCTGGCGAGCGCTCAGCCGCCGCTTCGCGGACGCGTCCGAGCTCGTCGGTGCGCGCGGTGCCGCTGGGCCCACCTACCCCGCCCGTGCGCCGCGGGTGCGCATCGATGCGGTCTTCGTCGCCCCGGCGGTCCGGGTCCGCAGCGCGGACGTGCCACCGCTGCCCGCGGGTGTCCCGGCGTACGAGGTGGCGACCGACCACCTGCCGGTGCTCGCGGACCTCGAGCTGTGAGGCGCCGCCCGAGGCGGGCGTCAGACCCGGCGGTAGTCCGGCACGAGCTCGTGCGCCAGCTGCTCGAGGAACAGCCCGATGTCGGTGACGATGCCGCGCGCCTGGGAGGACCCTCGGTCGGCGAGCTTGGTCACCGTCGCGGGATTGATGTCGACGCAGACCAGCGGGATCGACGCCGGGAGGATGTTGCCGGTCACGACCGAGTGCAGCATGGTCGCGACCATCAGCGCGAAGCCGACGTCGCGCAGCTGGGCGCGCATGGCGCGCTGGCCCTCGATGACGTCGGTGTGGACGTCCGGCAGCGGCCCGTCGTCGCGCACGGACCCCACGAGGACGAAGTCCTTCCCGGCGCGGACGAGGGCGTGCATGACGCCTCCGGTCAGGACGCCGTGCTCGACGGCGGACGCAATGGACCCGCACCGGCGGATCGCGTTGATCGCCCTGATGTGGTGCTCGTGGCCGTGCTCGACGCCCTTGCCGCGGCTGAGGTCGACACCGAGGGACGTGCCGTACAGCGCCGACTCGATGTCGTGCGTCGCGAGTGCGTTGCCGGCGAAGAGCACGTCGACGTAACCGGCCTCGACCAGGGCCACCATGGCCGGCGCGGCGCCGGTGTGCACGACCGCGGGTCCGCCGACCCAGAGCACGCGCTTGCCCGCCGCCTTGACCTCGCGCATCTGCTCGGCGATCTGGCGGACCAGCAGCGCCTGCGGCTTCTCCGAGGAGACGTCGGAGTTCATGAACTCGAACGAGTCGCCGTCGGCGGGGCGCTCGGCAGCCAGCGGCACGACCTTGACACCGCTCGCGGTGCACACGACGCGGTCGCCCCGGCGTACGTCGCTGACCGGGACTGTGCGCACGCGCAGGTCCTCTCCCTCGCCCGAGACGAGCAGCCCGCAGTCCATCTCGGGCTGCTCGACCGGAACCCAGCGCCGGCCGAGGCGGACCAGCGTCTCGAGGTTTGTCGTCGAGTAGAAGTCCTCCGGGAAAACCCCATGGGCGTCCGCTTCCCGCACCACGGCCTCGCCGGGGTTCGTGAGGTTGACGCCGTGGCCCTGCAGGCGCATCAGCAGCCGCTGGAGGCTCTCGTCGTCGCCCATCGCGACGCCGATACGGGCGTAGGACTCGTCGGAGGCGTCCTTGCCCACATCGAACCGGTCGACGACGTAGTCGCCGCCGTAGTCACGGATGTCGTCGAGGACCCGGGTGAAGACCCCGGTGTCCATGATGTGACCGCGCAGCTCCACCGTCTCGCTGACCTGCACCGCTTCGCCTTCCGCTCCTGCTGTGGGCAGTCCTGGCCTGGCCCAGGGGACGGCGAAGTCAGACGACCGCGCCGTCGTCGCCGCCGAGGTCCGGCGGTGGGCCGTCGCCCATGCGGGCGACCAGCGTGACGAAGCCTCCCATGAAGGCCGCGGTGGCCACCAAGCCGACCCACCCGTCGAGGGCGAAGCCGGTCAGGACGGCGAGGATGGCGAGCAGCGGGCCGCCCAGCACTCCCGCCCACGCGGCCCGGGACACAGGGTCCAGGCGCGGTAGCGGAGGAGGGGGCGGGGGCACGAAGTGGTCGTGCTCCGGTGGAGCGCCCGCGGAAGCACGGCCCGTCAATGGGCCGGACTCCCACGGTGCCGACGCCGGGTCCTCGCCGACGTGCGGCTCCGCCGGGCCGGACGACCCCGGGTCGAGTGGGCCGCCCGGGCCGGCGGCACCCTCCGTGGGTGGCTGTGGCGACGCTCTGCGCACGAT
>JALYMU010000258.1 GCA_030773595.1 Actinomycetota bacterium
TCGAGCGGTGCGCGAAGCTCTCCGACGAGATGGGCGGCGGCTCGATGACCGGGCTGCCCTTCGTCGAGACCAAGGGCAACGACGTGTCGGCGTTCATCCCGACCAACGTCATCTCGATCACCGACGGTCAGTGCTTCCTCGAGACCGATCTGTTCAACTCCGGTGTCCGCCCCGCCATCAACGTGGGCATTTCCGTCTCACGCGTCGGTGGCTCCGCGCAGACCAAGGCGATGAAGAAGGTCGCCGGCCGGCTGCGTCTGGACCTCGCGCAGTTCCGCGAGCTCGAGGCCTTCGCCGCCTTCGGCTCCGACCTCGACGCCGCGTCGAAGGCGCAGCTCGAGCGGGGCGCGCGACTGGTGGAGCTGCTCAAGCAGCCGCAGTACACCCCCTTCGCGCCGGAGGAGGAGGTCGTCTCGGTCTGGGCCGGTACGACGGGTCAGCTCGACGACGTTCCCGTCGAGGACATCCGCCGGTTCGAGCGGGAGTTCCTCGACTTCCTGCGCCGGGACCGTCCTGGCCTGCTCGAGGGCATCGCCGAGACCGGCCAGCTCGCCGACGAGACCGTCGACGCGCTCTCGGGCGCGGCGACGGCCTTCAAGTCGACCTTCGAGACCCACGAGGGCCGGCTGCTCGTCAACGACCCGAAGGTCGAGGCGCTCGCCGGCTCCGAGGTCGGCCACGAGCAGGTCGTCCGCCGCGTGCCTAAGCGCACCGAGCAGTAGTCGACGGAGGACGCGAACCCATGGGAGCCGCGCTCCGGGTCTACCGCCGACGCATCCGCTCGGTGCAGGCCACGAAGAAGATCACCAAGGCGATGGAGCTCATCGCCGCCTCGCGCATCGTCAAGGCGCAGGCACGGGTCGCGGCGTCCTCGCCGTACGCCGAGGCGATCACCCAGGCGGTCTCGGCCGTCGCGAGTGCGTCGACCGTCGACCACCCGCTCACAACCGAGCATCCCGACGCGCGGCGGGGCGGCGTCCTGCTGATCTCCAGCGACCGGGGACTGGCCGGCGCCTACTCCTCCAACGCCATCCGGCGGGCCGAGCAGCTCGGGGAGCTGCTCCGCTCCGAGGGCAAGGAGGTCGTGCCGTTCCTCGTCGGCCGCAAGGCGATCGGGTTCTACCGCTTCCGCCAGCGGGTCGCTGCGGGGGAGTGGAGCGGGTTCAGCGAGAGCCCGTCCTACGCCGACGCCAAGGAGGTGGCCGACGCGCTCATCGCCGCGTTCCTCAAGCCGGCCGAGGACGGTGGCATCGACGAGATCCACATCGTGTTCACCGAGTTCGAGAACATGGTGACCCAGCGGCCGACCGCGCGGCGGCTGCTGCCGCTGGAGACGGTGACGGAGGAGAGCGAGACATCCGGCCCGCTGCCGCTGTACGAGTTCGAGCCCTCGGCCGAGGGCGTGCTTGATGCGCTGCTCCCGCGCTACATCGAGAGTCGGGTCTACAACGCGATGCTGCAGTCCGCGGCGAGCGAGCACGCCGCTCGCAGGCGGGCGATGAAGTCGGCCACCGACAACGCCGAGGACCTGATCCGCTCGCTCACGCGAGCGGCGAACTCGGCTCGCCAGGCAGAGATCACCCAGGAGATCAGCGAGATCGTCGGTGGTGCCGACGCGCTGGCATCGGCGACGGCGGAAGGCGAGTGAACGTCTTGCCCGCCGAGAGGAAGTGAAGAGGAATGACTGCCACGATTGACACCCGCGTGACCACGGCCGTCGGACGCGTCGTCCGCGTGATCGGCCCCGTCGTCGACGTGGAGTTCGCCGGCGACGACATGCCCGACATCTACAGCGCCCTGCACACCAGCGTGACTCTCGGCGGTGAGCCCAAGACGCTCACCCTCGAGGTGGCGCAGCACATCGGAGAGGGTCTGGTCCGGACCATCTCGATGCAGCCGACCGACGGTCTCGTCCGCGGCGCGGAGGTCGCCGACACCGGCGCACCCATCAGCGTGCCGGTCGGCGACGTCACCAAGGGCCGGGTGTTCAACGCCATCGGTGATGTGCTCAACCTCGAGCCCGGCGAGCAGCTGTCCATCACCGAGCGCTGGCCGATCCACCGGCAGGCACCGGCCTTCGACCAGCTCGAGTCGCGCACCGAGATGTTCGAGACCGGCATCAAGGTCGTCGACCTGCTCACGCCGTACGTCCGTGGCGGCAAGATTGGCCTCTTCGGCGGTGCCGGTGTCGGCAAGACCGTGCTCATCCAGGAGATGATCTACCGCGTCGCCGAGAACTTCGGTGGTGTGTCGGTGTTCGCCGGCGTCGGCGAGCGCACCCGTGAGGGCAACGACCTCATCCTGGAGATGACCGAGACGGGCGTCATCAACAAGACCGCTCTCGTCTTCGGTCAGATGGACGAGCCGCCCGGCACCCGTCTGCGGGTGGCCCTGTCCGCGCTCACCATGGCGGAGTACTTCCGCGACGTGCAAAAGCAGGACGTGCTCCTCTTCATCGACAACATCTTCCGGTTCACCCAGGCGGGCTCGGAGGTCTCGACGCTGCTGGGCCGCATGCCCTCCGCAGTGGGATACCAGCCGACGCTCGCGGACGAGATGGGCGTGCTCCAGGAGCGGATCACCTCCACCCGCGGTCACTCCATCACGTCGATGCAGGCGATCTACGTGCCGGCCGACGACATCACCGACCCGGCACCGCACACGACCTTCGCCCACCTCGACGCGACGACGGTCCTGTCTCGTCCGATCTCCGAGCTCGGCATCTACCCGGCGGTGGACCCGCTGGACTCGACCTCGCGGATCCTCGACCCGCGCTATGTCGGTGACGACCACTACGCGACGGCACAGCGCGTCAAGAACATCCTGCAGCGCTACAAGGACCTGCAGGACATCATCGCCATCCTCGGGATCGACGAGCTCTCGGAAGAGGACAAGATCCTCGTGAACCGGGCTCGCCGCATCCAGCGGTTCCTGTCCCAAAACACCTTCGTGGCGAAGGCCTTCACCGGCCTCGAGGGCTCCTTCGTCCCGGTCGCCGAGACGATCGAGGCATTCACCAAGATCGCCGAGGGTGAGTACGACCACGTTCCGGAGCAGGCGTTCTTCATGTGCGGTGGGCTCGACGACCTCGAGCGCAACGCGAAGAAGCTGCAGGGCTGAACGGGCGACAGGCACCCGGGGCGGCAGTCGCGGCACACGCGGCTGCCGCTCCGGCGTCTGCGTGGGCCTTGCGTGTGCGCGTCTGCGCGGGCCTCGCACCTGCGGCTGCGCGATCCGGCCCGACGTACCGTCGTAGCATCTGCGCGCCGCACCTGGCGGTCGCGGGGTGCCGCCCTCGTTATCCTCGACCCGCCGAGCGGTGCGGAGCGTCACGCACGCGGCACCACTTTTCAGCACTTCCAGCAACGATCGAAGGAGCCACCGTGGCGCAGCTGCACGTCGAGCTCGTCGCTGCCGACCGCAAGGTCTGGACGGGCGAGGCGGCGATGGTCATCACGAGGACCAGCGAGGGCGAGATCGGGGTCCTGCCGGGCCACACGCCGACGCTGGGTGTCCTCGTCAACGGCGTGGTGCAGATCCGGCCGGTCGACGGTGGCGAGGTGGTGCGGGCCGGCGTGTACGGCGGGTTCCTGTCCGTCGCCGACGACTTCGTCTCGGTGCTGGGCGAGGAGGTCGAGCTGGGGCATGAGATCGACGAGGCGCATGCCGGCGCCGAGCTCGAGCGCGCGCAGGCCGCCGGAGACGCCGACGCGGAGAGCAAAGCTCGCGCTCGGCTTGCCGCGAGCCGGCGCTAGGTCCGGCGAGCGCGGGGCGCGGGCCGGCCGTGAGGGTTGTCATCCTGGTGGTCCTCGCGCTGCTCGCCGTCACGGTGCTCGGTCTCGCCGCCGTCGCCATCCGACGCCGCTGGCTGTCGCGGCGCGGGGGTGTCTTCGACTGCAGCCTGCGCGAGAAGCCCAAGCAGTTCGGCAAGGGCTGGATGCTCGGTGTCGCCCGCTACACCGACGACACGATCGAGTGGTATCGCGTCTTCAGCTTCTCGCCCCGCCCCCGTCGCGTCCTGGCGCGGCGGGGGTTCGTCGTCCTCACGCGGCGCCAGCCCTCCGACGCCGAGAGCTACGCGCTGCTGCCGGGGGCGGTGATCGTAGAGTGCAGCCTCGGTGGCCGGCGCCTGGAGCTCGGCCTGGGCCAGGACGCCTTGACCGGACTGCTCGCCTGGCTGGAAGCGTCGCCGCCGGGACGCGACGTCAACGTCGTGGCGTGAGGGCGCGGCGGAAGCTGGGACGGGCTCCGCGGGCGGACCCGCAGTTCCTCAGCGCTCGCCGCCGGGGACCCAGAGCACGTCGCCGCCCTCCCGGTTGGCGTGCCGGCTCAGGATGAACAGCAGGTCCGAGAGCCGGTTGAGGTAGCGGGCGGTCAGCACGCTCATGGTGTCGCCGTGCTCGGCGAGCGCCGCCCACGTCGTCCGCTCGGCCCGACGTACGACCGTGCGCGCCACGTGCAGCAGCAATGCCCCCGGCGTTCCGCCGGGAAGCACGAAGCTGCGCAGCTTCGGCAGCACCTCGTTGTACCGGTCGCACGCAGCCTCGAGGCGCTCGACATAGGACGGCTCGACCCGCAGCGGCGGGTAGGCGGGATCGGGCACCACGGGCGTGCAGAGGTCAGCACCGGCGTCGAACAGGTCGTTCTGCACCGTGGTCAGCAGCGTCGACACGTCCTCGTCGAGACCCCCCATCGCGATCGCCACGCCGATGGCGGAGTTCGCCTCGTCGACGTCGGCGTAGGCGGCCAGGCGCAGGTCCGTCTTCGCTGTCCGGCTCATGTCGCCCAGGGCCGTCGTGCCGTCGTCGCCGGTGCGGGTGTAGATGCGGGTCAGGTTCACCACGGGGGCAACCTATCGGCGTACGGCGGGTCGCCCGGCGCGCGGGACGGCCGCGCGGGCGGGACGGAGGCGCGGGCCGGGTGGAAGGCGCGGGCGGGGGCGGACCGACGGACCGACCCGCTGCGCGGCGGGTCGCCGGAGGAGCATGCCGTCGACAGGCCCACGCTGTGGACATCCTGGGAGCCGCCCGAGATGCGCCCTACGATTTCCCATTGTGGAACGGTTGAGAGTGGTCGGTGGCGCTCGCCTCGAGGGCGAGGTCGCTGTGACCGGCGCCAAGAACAGCGTCCTCAAGCTGATGGCTGCGGCACTGCTCGCCCGCGGGCGCACGACGCTGACTGACGTGCCGGACATCCTCGATGTCGAGATCATGGCCGAGCTGCTGCGCCGGCTCGGGTGCGACGTCATGCATGACATCAACGCGGGCACGGTCACCATTGACGTGCCCGACATGCCCCGCCACCAGGCGGACTACGACCTGGTGCGTGCCATGCGGGCCTCGATCTGTGTGCTCGGGCCGCTCGTCGCCCGGTGTGGCGAGGCCGACGTCGCCCTGCCGGGCGGGGACAACATCGGCTCCCGCGGACTGGACCTGCACGTGGCCGGCCTGACCAAGCTGGGCGCCGAGGTCACGAGCGAGCACGGCTACCTCCTCGCCAGGGCGACCGGCGGCCTGACCGGCGCCACGGTGTGGCTCGACTTCCCCAGCGTCGGCGCGACCGAGAATCTCCTCATGGCCGCCGTCCTGGCCAAGGGCACCACGGTGATCGACAATGCGGCACGGGAGCCCGAGATCGTCGACATCGCGCGGATGCTCAGCGCGATGGGTGCGCGCATCGGCGGCATCGGCACCTCGACGCTGGAGATCGAGGGCGTCGAGGAGCTGTTTCCCGTGACGCACGCGACGGTGCCCGACCGGATCGTCGCGGGCACCTGGGCGGTCGCCGCGGCGCTCACCCGTGGCGACGTGACGGTCCGTCGCGCCCGACCCGAGCACCTAGAGATCGCGCTCGACAAGCTCGTCACCTCCGGCGCGACGGTCGAGTGGCTCGCCGACGGCTTCCGCGTGGCGATGGACCGGCGACCCCGGTCGGTCGACATCGTCACGCTGCCGTTCCCGGGATTCCCGACGGACCTGCAGCCGCAGTTCATCGCGCTCAACGCCGTCGCCGACGGTGCGGCGATGGTGACGGAGAACCTCTTCGAGGCCCGCTTCCGGTTCGTCAACGAGCTCACCCGGCTGGGGGCCGACGTCCGCACCGATGGCCACCACGCCCTCGTCCGAGGCAAGGAGAGACTCTCTGGGGCGCCGGTCGAGGCCAGCGACATCCGCGCCGGTGCCGGCCTCGTGCTGGCCGGTCTCGTCGCGGACGGCGTGACGACGGTCGGCGAGCTCCACCACATCGACCGCGGCTACGCCGGCTTCGTCGAGGACCTTCGACGGCTCGGCGCAGACGTCGTGCGCGAGTCGGCGGACGTCCCCGCGCACTGACCCCGCCGGCGCGGTGCCGTCGGTCCGTGCCGAGGCGTCCTCACGAGCCGTCATGCCGAGCCGGCGAGGACTCGTCGGGCGCGTGCCTCGTCTGCCGCGAACACCATGATCCGCGGACCGTCCGACGTGGTCGCGAGCGTCGCCTTCATTCCCGCGTCGCTCAGGCGCAGCCGCATCATCTCGCCCTCGACGTACGTCGCGGGGGAGGCCACCGAGACGAGCAACCCGTACTCCCCCTCGTGACCTGGGCGGGACCTGCGCTCGACCAGCGACCCGCCACGGCCGAAGGCCCAGCGCAGGAGCAGCGCTAGGACGCCGACGACCGCCAGCGCGGTCAACGGCCCGAACAGGTATGAATAGCCGCCCCAGCCCACGGTGCCCAGTGTGCTCGCCGGCGCGACGCGCCGCGATGCGGACAGGGCGTTCGCCGGCGGCCCGGCGGCACCTGCGAGGCCGGACCGCTCGAGTGACCGCTAGGCTCCGGCCGATCGCGACCGTGTCACAGGAGCCGGGCGCGCCCCCATCGGAGCGGAACGAGGAAGGTCGGCTGTGTCAAAGAAGCTCGCCGTCATCGGCGCGGGGCTGATGGGCTCCGGCATCGCACAGGTCGCGGCGTCGGGTGGGTACGACGTCGTGCTCCGCGACGTCACGGACGAAGCCCTGGCCCGCGGCCTGGAGGCTATCCGCACGTCGTACGCGCGGTTCGTCGCGAAGGACAAGATGTCCCAGGCCGCTGCGGACGAGGCCCTCGCGCGGATCACGACGACGACGGACCTTGATGCGGCCGGCGACGCGGACATCGTCGTCGAGGCGGTGTTCGAGAAGCTCGAGGTCAAGCACGACGTCTTCGCGGCACTCGACCGCATCTGCAAGGACGGTGCCGTCCTCGCCACCAACACCTCGGCGATTCCGATCACCCAGGTCGCCGCCGCCACGGCGCGCCCCGAGGCGGTCGTCGGCACGCACTTCTTCTCGCCCGTGCCGATGATGGCGCTGTGCGAGCTCGTCCGCGGTCACCGCACGAGTGACGAGACGCTCGCGGCGGCGCGGGCGTTCGCCGAGGGTGTCGGCAAGACGTGCATCGTGGTCAACCGCGATGTGTCCGGGTTCGTGACGACGCGGCTGATCTCGGCTCTCGTCGTGGAGGCGGTCGCGCTCTACGAGTCCGGGGTCGCCACGGCCGAGGACATCGACATCGCCTGCCGGCTGGGGTTCGGCCACGCCATGGGTCCCCTCGCCACGACCGACCTCACCGGGGTCGACATCCTGCGCAACGCGTCGCTCAACATCTACACCGAGACGCAGGACCGCAAGTTCTTCCCGCCCGAGACGATGACGCGGATGACCACAGCCGGAGACCTCGGGCGCAAGACCGGACGCGGCTTCTACTCCTACGGCTGACAGGTCGCAGCGCTGACCGGGCCACCCCTTGACGGCCCAGGGCTGACGGTGGCCAGGGCTGGTCACCGTTCGGGCTCGAGCCGCTGCCTGGCGACGGACGGTCGCAGAGCGCGGCCGGACCCGCTTCGTCGTTGCGCTGCGCCCTTGGTTGGTCACGCTTCGGCGTCGATCGGCGTGTCAGCCGCCAGCTGGCCCGACATCCGTCGTAGCGTCCGGGGACCGGCGGCCGGTCTCTTCCCGACAGCCGGTGCAACCGAAGGCACCTACCGTGCGTCTTCCCTCCGAGGGCGCCCGGAAGCGGGGGGACGGAGGACTGCCATGGACGACTGTCGTCGTGGTCCGGACGGAGTGGTGGAGCTCGAAGGACGTCTCGACGTCCACACCGTGGCGCACGTGCGCCACGTACTGCACGAGATCGTCGAGCACGGCGCCGGAGACGTCGTCGTGGACCTGGGGAAGGTGGAGGTCCTCGACGCGTCCGGGCTCGGCGTGCTCGTCGGCGCGAGCCGCAAGGCACAGTCCGTCGGCCGCCGCGTCGTCCTGCGCGACGTGCCGGCGCGCCTGGCACCGGTCTTTACCGCGACGCGGCTGCATCGGATCCTGCCCTTGGAACGCCGCGACGCGCTCGCCGTCTGATCCCGGAGCGACGTGGTCGCGGGAGCGAACTCCCCGCCGAGCACACCGGTCAGGGCACGCGCACCCGCACGACCGTGCCGCCTGCCGGAGCGCTTGCCACTCGAGCGAGCCGCCGACCTCCTCAACCCGGGCAGCCATGCCGGGCAGACCGAAGCCGGCGTCGGACCTCGTGGCCGGCAGGCCCCGGCCGTCGTCGTGGATCTCGAGGACGGCACGCGCGCCCTCCTGACGCAGCCCCACGTCGACCTGGGACGCGTGTGCGTGCTTGCGGACGTTGGCCAAGGACTCCTGCAGGGCGCGCAGCAGGACCACCTGTGACGACGGCTCCAGCGTCGCCGGTCCGCCGGTCAGCGTGACGTCCACGGCCAGGCCGCACTCTCGGCCGAAGTCCTCGACGGTGCGGGTGAGCGCCTCGTGCAGGCTCGCGCCGCCGTGCAGGTCGGCAGGTGCCAGTGCAGCTACGAGCACGCGAGCCTCCGCGAGGTTCCGGCGTGCCGTGGCGGTGATGAGGTCGAGGCGATCGCGGGCGAGCTCGGGGTCCTCGACGCTGCGCCGGGCCGCCTGCCCGAGCAGCAGGATGCTTGCGAACCCCTGTGCCAGCGTGTCGTGGATCTCGCGGCCGAGCCGCTGGCGAGGACTCGGCGAGGAACTCCTTGGCGCTGATGAGCCACGGCGAGATCGGCGCGGGTCATGGTCAGCTCGGCGGATCAGCGCGGGTCGGCGGTCGCTCTCCCGCACCGGCGCGTCGAGGAATCCCCCGATCAACAGAGCGAAGAACAGGATCAGCAACCCTTGCACGGCGGCCGAGGTCACCGCCTCGCCGCTCCAGCCGCCGCGACCGGCCAGGGCGACGGTGAAGGCGGCCGTGGAGCCGGTCCCGGCGGCCATCGCACCGGCCAACGACGGCAGGGCGGCGAAGAGGTGCGGGTAGAGCACGAAGAGCAGGACGAGTCGCGTTCGGCGAAGCTCCACACCAGTGGAACCAACCCGGGCACGCGGCCTCCCGCGCGACAGTCTCGATCACGACCCGCACGAGCGTGTCGTCGCACCAGACGCGGGCCACGTCGACGACGGTGAACTCGTCCAGGCCGAAGAACAACGACGTAGGGCCACAGCACGCCCATCCACCAGCGCGTGCGTCACGAACTCGCACACCACCCGGTGCATCTCGTGGCCGTACCGCTCGATGTCCCACCCATCGACCACCTCGGCCGCCGCACGGGTCGCGCTCGGACCGGATCGTCGACCGGTAGCCGAATCTCGAACGTGTGCCTTCACCAGGACCTCCGCAATGCGCGGCGTCGGCACCTCTCAACGCTCCCATGTGGTTCGACTGGCTTGCCCCGCAGAGATCACCGCCCGCCTCTCCCGGAAGTCACTGTGGCCCTTCGACGCTGTTAGTTGGCCCACACTCCTGACAGCGGTAGTCGTCCCCCGGGGGACGACTGCCGCTGGGAGGACTCATCGGACTTTCTCAGCCCGCTTTCCTGGGCGCCTCGCAAACCGTCTCCGCCAGTTAGGACCGACGAGGTCGGTATAGCGCCAGATGCCGTCAATCCACCGCGCCGAGAAAAAGGCGACACCTGCGCCAAGCACCAGCGGGAAGAAATCGGCCGCGAGGCCCAAGACGAGGAGTGGGCCGGATACCGGCCGCAGCTGGGCGGTTCCCCACGGCTGCCGCGTGCGCCACCGCCACGCGCCGACGACGAGTACGGTTTCATAGATCACCGCGACGACGGTGAGGATCGCCCTGCCCGTTGCAGTATCGGCCCAATCGCTCGTCAAATCACCACCCGTTTCGATAAGAGCGGTAACCAGAGTACGTGTGGACTGCTCCCCAACGGAGAGTACGCCCGCGGTGGTGCTGGTAGTGCCACCTGAGCCGGTGCGTCCTCCTGATCACCCGATGCTTCCCGGATGAAACCGCTTGATGTGCTTCGGGCGAAACTTGACGTGGTGAACGGCCTTGATTTGATAGCCGACGGCGTCGATTCCGAAGTTGCGCGGTGCCCTCCAAAGACTCACCCTTCGCCCTGTGTCGTCACCGTTCCGGTACTGGTACGCGTTCCACGCGCCACTCGCGGCGATGGCCGCGACGGTCGCCCCAGCGCAGAGGCCGGCAGTCGCGACTGAACCGCCCCGGGGGCGGTTCACCCCCCTCGTAGCCGTAGGTGGTGGTGCCCTTCGGGTCGACCACCTTCGCTAACCGTGGTCGCACCGAGGAGGTAGGCCGGACCAGCCCACGCCGAGGCGCGCCCCATCGCCGCGTGTCCCATCCCGGCGTACCAGAGCCCCAGCGTGCCGGTCAGGACGTACGCGCCGACTGGTGCGGCGTCGAGCCGCAGCACGACGAACGTCAGGGCCAGCACACCGGCGAACTCCGCGTGCCACCACCGCTACGAATTGCCGCCACCACGAGTCGTCGCGGACGGTGCCGCACGCGGGCGGCGTCGGACTTCCCGGAGCCTCGCCCGGGTCCCTACCGCCGGCGCCGCGAGGATCCCCGGGGCCCCTGCCGCC
>JALYMU010000259.1 GCA_030773595.1 Actinomycetota bacterium
AGCAAGATCCTGCTCGGGATCGGGTTCTACGGCCGGGGCTGGGCCGGGGTGACCCAGGCCGCGCCGGGTGGCTCGGCGACCGGGCCGGCGCAGGGCAGCGCGGAGGCCGGGATCGAGGACTACAAGATCCTGAAGACGAAGTGCCCGTCGACCGGGACGGTCGGTGGGACGGCCTACGGGTTCTGCAATGGGGAGTGGTGGGGCTATGACACCCCGGCCACGATCACCGCGAAGATGTCCTACGCCAACTCCCAGGGCCTGGGCGGGGCGTTTTTCTGGGAGCTGTCCGGCGACACCACCGGCGGTGAGCTGATCACCGCCATGCGCAGCGGCCTCGGCTGACGCCCGGCGCACCACGCACCCAGCAACACACGGAGGGGGCCGGACATCCGTCCGGCCCCCTTCGCGCATTGCACGCCACGCCCGGCAGGCGCCGCCGTCGGGGGGAGCTCAGTCCTTCTTCAGCGCGCTCGGCTTGTGGACGGCCTCGCCGCCGCTCTTGTCCGACCGGACGAGGTACTGCGGGTCGTCCTTGGACGCGCGTACGGTGCGCCCCGCTTCCTCGGTGTCCGAGGTGATCTTCTTGACGACCTCGCCCTCGGCGGTGCGGCCGTGGCTCTTCCAGGTCACGTGGTCGCCCTTGCTGAGCTTGTCCTCGCTCATCCGTACGTCTCCTTCCCGGTCTCGTCGCGTTGCACGATCTCCGTACCGCGGACCCGTCGGCCCCCACCAGTCGACCGCCACCGTCCGGACCCCGCAACACGAGACGGACGGTGCCGCCCCGTCTCCGGGAGCGGCACGTCCGTCGTACGCCGGTCAGAGCCCGTCGAGTGCACCAGTCAGCACTGTCCGGAGGATCTGCTCGATCTCGTCGAAGTGGGACTGCTCGCAGATCAGCGGGGGGGCGACCTGAATCACCGGGTCGCCGCGGTCGTCGGCGCGGCAGTAGAGCCCGTTGTCGAGCAGCGCCTTGGACAGGTAGCCGCGCAGCAGCTTCTCCGCCTCGACGTCGTCGAAGGTCTCCTTCGTCGCCTTGTCCTTGACCAGCTCGATGCCGTAGAAGTACCCGTCACCGCGGACGTCCCCGACGACCGGCAGATCGAGCAGCTTCTCCAGCGTCGCCCGGAACGGACCCTCGTTCGCGCGGACGTGCGCATTGAGGTCCTCGCGGTCGAAGATGTCGAGGTTCGCCATGGCCACGGCCGAGGACACCGGGTGGCCGCCGAAGGTGTAGCCGTGCGGGAACGACGCCGTGCCCTTGAGGAACGGCTCCATGACGCGGTCGGTCGCGAGCATCGCGCCGATCGGGGAGTAGCCCGACGTCATGCCCTTCGCACACGTCAGCAGGTCCGGCACGTAGCCGTAACGCTCGAAGGCGAAGGTCGTGCCCAGCCGGCCGAAGGCGCAGATGACCTCGTCGGAGACGAGCAGGACGTCGTGCTTGTCGCAGATGGCTCGTACCCGCTCGAAGTACCCGGGCGGCGGTGGGATGCAGCCGCCGGCGTTCTGCACCGGCTCGAGGAACACCGCCGCGACGGTGTCCGCTCCCTCAGCCTCGATCGCGATGTCGATCTGGTCGGCGGCCCAGCGCCCGAACGCCTCCAGGTCGTCGCCGTACTCCGGTGCGCGGTAGAAGTTGGTGTTCGGCACCTTGAAGGCACCCGGCACCAGTGGCTCGAAGAACTTCTTCGCGTCCGGGATGCCCGTGATGGACAGCGCACCGTGCGGCGTGCCGTGGTAGGCGATCGACCGGGAGATGACCTTGTGCTTGAGCGGCTTGCCGACGAGCTTGAAGTACTGCTTGGCGACCTTCCATGCGGTCTCGACCGCCTCGCCGCCGCCGGTGGTGAAGAAGACGCGGTTGAGGTCGCCCGGTGCCGCAGCGGCGAGCCGCTCGGCCAGCGCGATCGCCTGCGGGTGCGCGTAGGACCACAGCGGGAAGAAGGCGAGCTCGCGCGCCTGCTTGGCGGCCGCCTCGGCCAGCTCGTGGCGGCCGTGCCCGACCTGTACGACGAACAGGCCGGAAAGGCCGTCGAGGTAGCGCCGCCCGTCGGCGTCCCAGATGTAGGCACCGTCGCCGCGCGCGATGACCGGGACGCGGCCACCCTGCTCGAACGTCGAGTGGCGGGTGAAGTGCATCCACAGGTGGTCGCGCGCCGACCGAGACAGCGACTCGCCGTCGCCCGCGCTCGGACCGTCCTCGTGCACGTACTGCGGCGTCGTCGTCATGCCATCCTCGCTTGTGGTGGTCCAGCCAACATACTACCGAATCCGTAGCGACAGCTGGGTGTCAAGGTCGTAAAGTGCCGTAGAACACGTGTTGACGATGGATCCGCTATCGGAGGGCCATGCAGCCGCCCGCCCCGCGCAATGGCGAGGTGTCGTTCTGGTGGCCGGCCGCGGGTGGACTGCCCGCACGCCGGCCGCCGTTGGCCGGTCCCACCGAAGTCGACGTGTGCATGGTCGGCGGCGGCTATACCGGCCTGTGGACGGCCTACTACCCTCACGCGCGACGCCCCGCACCTGCGCGTCGTCGTGCTCGAGCGCGAATTTCGCGGCTACGGCGCCTCGGGCCGCAACGGGGGATGGCTGACCCCTGCGCTGCCGGATCGAGGCGTCGCTACGCGCAGGCGCGGACGCCGTACGCCGGTTGCAGCGCGCCATGGACGACGCGCTGGACGAGGTGTTGCGGATCCTCGCGGCCGAGGGCGTCGATGCCGACGCGGTGAAGGGCGGTGAGCTGTCGGTCGCGTGCACCGCGGCCCAGGAGGAGCGCCTGCGGGCCGTGGTGGGCGAGGACCACACGTGCGGCAGCGCCGACACCGTTCTGCTGTCGGGCGACGAGACGGCCTCCCGGGTGGCCGTCGTCGGCGCCCGTGCCGGGGCGTGGACGCCGCACTGCGCGCGCGTGCAGCCCGCCAAGCTCGTGCGCGGGGCTCGCCGGGGGCCCGCCAGCCGATGCGCCGGACCTCGTCTCCGGCCGGGGCTGACCGCGTGGCCGTCGCGCGGCGCGGCGCTCGTACGGTGGCCGGCATGACGACGGCACGCGCGCAGGACACCCACACCGGACCGGCTGCCGCCACCCCGACCGGGGCGGTGCTGGCCGCGGTCGTCGTGACGGTGCTCGCGTGGGCTTCCGCGTTCGTCGGCATCCGTGCGGTGCGTGAGCACTTCGAGCCCGGGCCGCTCGCACTGGGCCGGCTGCTCGTGGGGAGCGCGGCGCTCGGCGCGGCGCTGCTGCTGCGCCGTACCTGGGTCCGGCCGTCCCGGCGGGAGTGGTCGCTCGTCCTCGTCTGCGGTGTCGCGTGGTTCGCCGGCTACAACGTCGCGCTCAATGCGGCGGAGCAGCGGGTGGACGCGGGGACGGCCGCGATGCTGGTCAACATCGGCCCGGTCCTGATCGCGTTGCTCGCCGGCGCGCTGCTCGGCGAGGGCTTCCCACGCTGGCTGCTCATCGGCGGTGCGGTCGCGTTCTCCGGGGCCGCCCTCATCGGAGCCGCGACGAGCCGTGGCGCGTCGGCGGACCTCGTCGGAGTCTTGCTCTGCGTCCTGGCCGCGCTCGCGTGGGCGGTCGGCGTGATGGCGCAGAAGCCGGTCCTGCGGCGGCTCCCGGGGCTGCAGGTGACCTGGATGGCGTGCACCGTCGGCGCGGTCGCCTGCTTGCCCTTCGTCCGGGAGCTGGTGGGAGAGGTCCTTGTCGCACCGGGCGGTCCGGTCGCGGGGCTCGTCTATCTCGGGCTCGTGCCCACCGCCGTGGCGTTCGGGACATGGGCGTACGCCCTGTCGCGCATGGATGCCGGCAGGCTGGGGGTCACGACCTACCTCGTGCCGCCGCTGACGGTGCTGCTCTCCTGGCCGCTGCTGGGTGAGGCTCCGCCGCCGCTGGCGCTCGTGGGGGGCGGGCTCGCACTGGTGGGCGTCGCGCTCACCCGACGGCGGTGACTCCACCCACGGCCGTGGCGCCACCGCATCGGCGAGCCGCGGGTCGTGGGGAGCGCGCCGAGCGACCGCGCGGGCAGTCGGCGCGCTCGGCTGGCTTCGGACCCCCGCCCGTCGTACGGCCATGCGTCATCGTGCTCTCCGTTGGCCTCGTGGTAGGTCTGAGCCTCCGAACTTCGTCGAAGGGAGGACGACATGCACCCGAACGCGCAGGCCGTCGCGGACGCTCTCACGCGAGCGGGTGCGGCGGGACAGGTCCGGCAGCTGACCGACTCGGCCCGGACCGCCGCCACGCCGCTGCGGCACTGGGGTGCGAGGTGGGTGCGATCGAGAACAGCCTGGTGTTCCGCGCCGACGACGAGCCGCTCCTCATCCTCACCGGCGGGGCGCACCGGGTCGACCCGGACCACGTGGCCAGGCTGCTCGGCGTACGAGCGCTGCGGCGAGCTTCCCCGGAACAGGTCCGGGCGTCACCGGCCAGCCGATCGGCGGCGTCGCACCGGTCGGGCATGCGCAATCGGTGGGCACGCTCATCGACACCGCGCTCGCGCGGTTCCCTGTCGTCTGGGCAGCCGGCGGCACACCGCACACGGTCTTCCCCACGCCGTACGACGAGCTCGTGCGCATCTGCGCGGCTCGGCCGGTCAGCGTGGTCCCGGACGAGGGGGACGAGGCGGACCAGTACGCGGGCTAGTCGATGGCGGCACGATGAGGCCCTGCCACCGGGGCGTGGAGCGCTTCGCGCACGGCCCTTCCGATGGCGTGGGCGTGTCCGCGCCAATCCGGAGCAGCTGCTGTCGTGCTGAGAGGCGTCGGCTGGTCCCACGAGCGGGGTATCCGTGGGACATGACCCGATACGTGGACGTTAGCGTGCCCCTGATCCCCGGCCTCGTGCCGCTCTATCCGGGGGACACCGACCTCGAGGTCCGCCGCCAGCAGGACCGGTCCCACGGGGACGCTGCGAACGTCTCCTCGCTGACCTGCTCGCTGCACTGCGGGACCCACGTCGACGCGCCGGTGCACTTCCTCAGACGGCGAGCCGGGCGTTGACACGGTCCCCCTCGACACCCTCATCGGCCGGACGTGGGTGGCCGATGCGACACGCGTGACAGGCGATATCGACGAGGCGGCACTGGGTCGCGTCGACCTCCCCGACCACGCGACGCGCGTCCTGTTCAAGACGACCAACTCGGCGCTGTGGGACGAGCCGAGGTTCGTCGAGGAGTTCGTCGCCGTGACTCCGGACGCCGCACGGTCACTGGCGGGCCGGGGCATCCGCCTCGTCGGCATCGACTACCTCTCGATCGCGCCCTACCGCGACCCCGCTCCCACGCACGAGGCGTTCCTCCGCGAGGGCGTGACGATCCTCGAGACGCTCGACCTGCGGGCCGTGGAGCCGGGCTGGTGGGACCTCATCTGCCTCCCGCTGCGCATCCCCGGCGCGGACGGGTCGCCGGCGCGGGCCGTTCTCCACCGCCCGTCGTGACGCGGGGAGCGGGCGAGGGTGACGACGGCTCGGACGCCGAACTCGTTCGACTCCTCGCCCCACCACCGCCGGAACGCTTCCGGGGACGTTAGCCCCCGCCGTCCATGGACTCTGGTGGCCAAGGGACTCTGGTGACCACGATCCCGATGATCCTGCGAGCCACGTGGGAACCGGCGGTCCCGGTCCCGCGTCCAAGCCGCATGAGTCTCATCCGTGCTGCTGCTGCTCTCCTGCTCCTGACCGGCTGTGCCGCCCAGGCTGGGCCCTGGGCCGTCACGACGGCATCGGGGGGAAGCTGCCCCTCCGGGGGAAACGCCGTCTTGGACTACGTGCCGTTCGTGAAGGTCACGGCCTGACGTTCGAGGCGGCGCCCCCATGGCAGGCGGCGGTTCCGGAGAGGCGCCTCGAAGGCACGGTCGCGAAGGTGACCTGCACCCTGAGCGACGTGGTCGGCGATCCCGACTACCGTCCCCGCGACGGGGACGCCGCCTTCCTGCCGGTCGGGACGGAGCTGCGCGAGATCGCAGGCTACCGCAGCGACTTCCGCCTGGCCGCGCACGAGGACGGCCGATGGCGGATCTACGAGGCGGCCGACGTCCCCGATGCGGGTACCGGCGAGGACCTGCTCGACATTCGCGGCAAGGTGCGCAGGGTGCACCTGGTGGAGGGGGACGACGAGGGCACCGGCATCCTCCGGACCGTCGACCGCCCGGCGCGGGTCACGGCGCTCGTGGACGCCGTGCTGGCGGCACCAGTGATGCCCGAGGCCGAGGCGGCCCGGCGCTTCGATGACGAGACACCGGTGTTTGTCCGCTTCGACCTCGCCGACGGTACGACGGTCCAGCGCGCCTGGCACGTCCGGGCGGGCGTGCTTTCGCGGCGGGTCGAGGCGCCCGCGGCGCTGCTGCACGCGCTCCGACCGGCCGGTCGGTGACCGCTGCTCAGCGGACCCGGCGACGCTCCGCGACCTGGCCCACGAGCACCGCGGCGAGCGACACGAGGAACATCAGCGACCCGATGACGTGCACCTGTGGCGGGATGCCGCGCTGGGCCGGACCCCAGACGTACATCGGGAACGTCACCGTGGTACCCGAGTTGAAGTTTGTGATGATGAAATCGTCGAAGCTGAGAGAGAAGGCGACAGCAAGGCAGCTGCCAGGACGCCGGGCAACACCATCGGCAGCGTGACGCGGCGGAAGGTCTGCCACTCGTTGGCGTAGAGGTCCATCGCCGCCTGCTCGAGCCGCGGGTCGAGACCGGCGACCCGCGCTTTGACGGTGACGATCACGAAACTCACGCAGAACATGACATGCGCGACGAGGACGGTCCAGAACCCGAGCTCGGCGCCCGCCGCGACGAACAACGTCAGCAGGGACGACCCCATCACGACCTCGGGCGTGGCCATCGGCAGGAAGATGAGCAGGTTGGTGAGAGCGCGACCACGGAAGGAGTGGCGGGCCAGCGCGAAAGCCGCCAGCGTCCCGAGCACCGTGGCCAGCACCGTCGCGAGGAACGCAATCCGCACGCTCGTCAGCAGTGGCCCGCACACCCCTGCACCGCAGGGGTTGGCCCAGTTCTCGACCGTGAACTCCTGGAACGTGTAGTTCCCTCGCCCGGCTGGCTTGTTGAACGACAGCAGCAGCACGACGGCGACGGGCAGGAACAGGTAGACCAGCACGGCAGCTGCGACGAGAACCACGATGCGGTTGGCGAGCCATCGCATCGGCGAGATCAACATCCTCACACCAGCTTGTCCGTGCCCGCGCGGCGCACGTAGACCGCGACGAGCACCACGATGCTCACCATGAGCGTGAACGACAGCGCCGCGGCCTCCGGGAAGTCCAGCCGGACGAGGAACGAGCTGTCGATGACGTTGCCGACCATGTATTGCCGCGGCGTCCCGAGCAGCTCCGCGTTCGACGAAGTCACCCGCGGCGGGGATGAACGTCAGGAGTGTCCCGGCGACGACGCCCGGCATCGACAGCGGCAGCGTCACCGTGCGGAACGTCGTCCACGCCGAGGCGTAGAGGTCGTTCGCGGCCTCGAGGAGGCGGGAGTCCAGCCGCTCGAGGCTGGCGTAGAGCGGCAGCGTCATGAAAGGCAGGAAGTTGTACGTCAGCCCGGCCACCACGGCGACCGGTGTCGCGAGCAGGCGACCCTGCTCCCCGAGCAGGCCAATCGCGCGCAGGGTGTCGACCACCGGCCCGTTGTCCGAGAGGATCGACCCCCACGCGAGCGTCCGCACCAGGAAGCTCGTGAAGAACGGCGCGATCACCAGCACGAGCAGGGACGTTGCGCCACCGCCCCGCCTTGAACGCGATGGTGTAGGCCAGCGGGTAGGCGACGACGAGTGAGAGCACCGTCGCGATCCCGGCGTAGAGGAAGAACCGGCCGAACTGCTCGGCGTAGTCCCGCAGCGCGTCCGGGTAGTTCTGCCAGTGCAGCGTCATCGCGTAGCCCGTCTCCAGCGACCCCGACGGGTCGTAGAGGCTCGTCGCGAGCAGCTGCACCATCGGCATGGCGAAGAACAGCCCGAGCCAGAGCAGGCCCGGCAGCAGCAGCACGTACGGCTTCCACCGGTGCGGTCCCGGCGTACGGCGACCCGGGCCATCGCCGCTGTCCACGGGTCGCGCGCCTGCCACCTCGGCGAGCCCGACGGGACCGCCGGCTGTCACCGGCCCACCTGCGCGGGCACGGCGGCCGTGGGCGCGGACTCGCTGACGTTGACGGTGGTCTCCAGCCCGTCCACGACGACACCCGCGTCGCCGTCCTCGCCGACGTCGAGGGCGAATGTGTGCGCCGGGTCCCAGTGCGCGACGACCGGGTCACCGGGGCGCAGCGCCGGCGCCGTCCCCGAGTTCTGTGCGAAGACCCAGATCCGGTGTCCGGCGGGGGGCTCCACGGTGTAGTCCGTGCTGACGCCGACGAAGGCTGCGTCGACGACCGTCCCGGACAGCGCGTTGGTGCGCGAGGACGTCGCGGTGGCCCCGGGCGTGGCGAGCGCGAGCTTCTCCGGCCGCACGCCCATCCACAGCTCGTCGCCGGGGGAGGTGCGCGAGCTGCGGACCCGGGAGGCCGGTACGACGACCGGCTGGCCGGCGACGTCGAGCACCAGGTCGCCGCCCGCGCAGGCAGTGACCCGCGGCCGGACGAGGTTGGAGCGGCCGAGGAAGTTCGCGACGAACGTCGTGGCGGGACTCTCGTAGAGCTCGGTGGGTTTGCCCAGCTGCTCGACGCGGCCGGCGCTCATGACGGCGATGGTGTCGGCCATCGTCATCGCCTCCTCCTGGTCGTGCGTGACACGCACGAAAGTGAGGCCGACCTCGGTCTGGATCCGCTTGATCTCGGTCTGCATCTGACGGCGCAGCTTGAGGTCGAGCGCGCCGAGCGGCTCGTCCAGCAGCAGAACCTGGGGCCGGTTGATCAGCGCGCGGGCGAGTGCCACGCGCTGTTGCTGGCCGCCGGACAGCTGGGCCGGGCGCTGGCGGGCATAGCCGCGGAGCTCCACGAGCTCGAGCATCTCCTCGACCTGTGCGCGGACGCTGCGGATCCCGCGTCGGCGCAGGCCGAACGCGACGTTCTCGAAGACGTCGAGATGCGGGAAGAGGGCGTAGCTCTGGAACACCGTGTTGATCGGGCGCTTGTACGGGCGACGGGTCGTGATGTCGTCGAGGCCGAGCAGGATCCGGCCCGACGTCGGCTGCTCCAGTCCGGCCACCATGCGCAGCGTGGTCGTCTTGCCACAGCCGCTCGGGCCGAGCAGCGCAAAGAACTAACCCTGCGGCACGGTCAGCGTGAGGTCGTCCACCGCCACCAAGTCGCCGAACCGCTTGGTGACGTCCTCGATGCGCAGCGCACCATCGGCCTCGGGGACGGGCCCGTCGTACGTCCTCATCGCGCGCGGCTCATGCACCGATGACCTTTTGGAACTGGTCCTCGAAGTCGCGCTCCTCCTTCTCCGACAAGCCGCGGAAGATATGCGTCTGCGCGAGCGTCTCATCGTCCGGAAAGATCAGGGGGTTGTCGGCGAGGCTCTTGTCGACCTTGCCCATCGCCTCCTGCGCGCCCTGCACCGGGCAGATGTAGTTGACGTACGCCGCCACCTTGGCCGCGACCTCGCGGTCGTAGTAGTAGTTGATGAGCCGTTCGGCATTCTTCTTGTGCTGGGATTTGTTGGGCACGAGCATGTTGTCCGACCAGAGGATGAGGCCGCTCTCCGGCCTGACGAACTTGATGTTCTCGTCGTCGAACTGCAACTGGATCACGTCACCGGACCACGCCGTGCAGGCGGCGATGTTGCCCTTCGCCAGGTCCTGGGCGTACTCGTTGCCCGTGAACTTGCGCACCTGTCCGGAGTCGACCGCCTTCTGGAGCCGGTCGATGCCGGCGGCGAAGTCGCCGGCGCTGAACTTCGCCGGGTCCTTGCCCATGTCGAGCAGCACGAGACCCATCGTGTCGCGCATCTCCGACAGGAGGGTCACCTTGCCCTCAGGTCGGCGGGTGACAGCAGCTCCTCCATGCTGCGGACCTCGCCCGTCACCTTGGCGTTGTAGGCGAGTCCGGCAAAGCCGCTCTGCCACGGCGCGCTGTAGTCCCGGCCGGGGTCCCAGTCCGGCGAGCGGAGGGCGTCGCGGAGGTTCGCCGTGACGTTGGGGACGTTGCCCTTGTCGAGCTTCTGCACCCACCCGAGCCGGATGAGCCGCGCGGCCATCCAGTCCGTGAGGGCTATTACGTCACGCCCGGTGTCCTGGCCGGCGGCCAGCTGCGGCCGGACCTTGCCGAAGAACTCGTTGTTGTCGTTGATGTCCTCGTTGTAAGTGACCTTGATCCCCGTCGACTTCTGGAACTGCAGCAGTGTCGGGTGCTTGTTCTCGTCCTTGTCGTCCGCGTCGAGGTAGAGCGGCCAGTTCGACCAGCTCAGCCTCTTGTCGGTGTCGGACTTGTCGACGGTCGTCGGCTTCGCGCCGGACTGCTTCCCAGCGGTGGCAGTGCCCTTGGTGCCGCAGGCGCGAGGAGCCCGGCGGCGCCGACCGACGCCATGCCACGTAGCACCTGCCGACGGCTGGCACCGCCGGCCCGCAGCTGTCCGCCGTACGGGAAGTCGGCTGGTTTTTCCATCGGTCGGTCTGCAGTTGGTCGGTGCGGAGGCGCGTCCGGCGCGGCGGGTCAGTCTTCCGGAGATCACTCGCCTCGGTGGGCGTATTGCGTTCCTGGGCTGCGTTGGCGCCGGAGTGTGCCGTCGTTGCGGTCAGTCGGCGATCGCGGACATGACGTGCTTGATCCCGGTGTAGTCCTCGAGGCCGTAGATCGAGAGGTCCTTGCCGTAGCCGGAGTGCTTGAAGCCGCCGTGCGGCATCTCGGCGACCAGCGGGATGTGCGTGTTGATCCAGACGCAGCCGAAGTCGAGCCGCTTCGCCATGCGCATGGCGCGCCCGTGGTCCCGCGTCCACACGTTGGAGGCGAGCCCGTAGTCCACGCCGTTCGCCCAGCGCAGCGCCTCGTCCTCGTCGGAGAAGCGCTGCACCGTGATGACGGTCCGAAGACCTCGTGCTGCACCACCTCGTCGTCCTGGCGAACCCCGGCCACGACCGTCGGCTCGAGGTAGTAGCCGCGGTTGCCCTCGCGCCCGCCACCCGCGGTGACCTCGGCGTGGTCGGGCAGCCGGGACAGGAACCCGCTCACTCGCTCCATCTGCGCTGCGTTGTTCACCGGCGGCACGAGCGCGTCCTCGTCGCCCGGACCACCGGCGTACGTCGTTCGCGTGCTGCGGGCCTGCCCGGTCAGTGCCGCGAGGAAGTCGTCGTGGACGCGCGGTCCCGCGAGCACGCGCGTGGCCGCCGTACAGTCCTGTCCGGCGTTGAAGTAGCCCGCGACCGCGATCGCCTCCGCGGCAGCCTCGAGGTCCGCGTCGTCGAACACCATGACGGGGGCTTTGCCGCCGAGCTCGAGGTGGACCTTCTTCAGGTCCGCCGCGGCGGCCTCGGCGACCTGCATCCCCGCGCGCACGGAGCCGGTGATGGCGACCATCTGCGGCGTCTTGTGCGACACCACGGCGCGGCCGGTGTCGCGGTCCCCGCAGATGACGTTGAGGACTCCGGGCGGGAGGAACTCCGCCGCGATCTCGGCGAGGAGCAGTGAGGTGGCCGGCGTGGTGTCACTCCGCTTGAGCACGACGGTGCAGCCGGCCGCCACCGCTCGCGCGAACTTCCAGACCGCCATCATCACGGGTAGTTCCACGGCGTGACCTGACCAACGACACCGACCGGCTCGCGGCGGACGAAGGGGTGTGCCCGGTCATGTACTCGCCCGCCGCGCGGCCCTCGAGCACGCGCGCCGCCCCGGCGAAGAACCGGATCTGGTCGACCATCGGAGGAAGCTCCTCCTCCGCGGTGAGTGGCGATCGGCTTGCCGGTGTTCTGCGACTCCAGCGCCACGATCTCGTCGGCGCGCGCCTCGACCGCGTCCGCGAAGCGGAGGAGGGCCCGCTGACGCTCTCCCGGTGTCGTGTCCCGCCAGGTCTGGAACGCCTCGCTCGCCGCGGCGTAGGCGCGGTCGAGACGTCCTCGGGCGTCGAGATCGGCGCCCGCGCGAAGACCTCGCCGGTGGAGGGGTCGACCAGATCGCTCGTGCGCCCGTCGGCGGCCGCGACGTAGCTGCCGCCGACGAAGTTGCGCAGGACGCGCGGCT
>JALYMU010000260.1 GCA_030773595.1 Actinomycetota bacterium
GGCGTGGGCCGAGCGGCTCGCGCGAGCGCTGGCACCACTGCGCGACGCCACCCCCGACGGCGACGACGGCGGGCTGCCCTCGGCCGCCCGGTTGCTCGACCTCCTCCCGGTCGACGCCGTCGACGCCACAGCGCTCGCCGGTGCCTGGCAGCGCGCACCGCGCAGCACCGGTGCCCTGCTCGGGGTTGCCGCGGACGGACCGCTCACCGTCGACCTGCGCGCCGACGGCCCGCACGCCCTCGTCGCCGGCACGACCGGCGCGGGCAAGTCCGAGCTGCTCCAGACGCTCGTGGCCTCGCTGGCCGTGGCGAACCGCCCCGACGAGATGTCCTTCGTGCTTGTCGACTACAAGGGCGGCAGCGCCTTCAAGGACTGCGCCCTCCTGCCCCATACCGTCGGCATGGTCACCGACCTCGACGGGCAGCTGACGGAGCGCGCCCTCGCCTCGCTCGGCGCCGAGCTGCGCCGTCGGGAGCATGTCCTCAAGGAGGCCGGATGCAAGGACATCGACGACCTCCTCGCCCGCCATGGCAGCGGCCCGTCACCGATGCCACGCCTGGTCCTCGTCATCGACGAGTTCGCGACGCTGGTCGAGGAGCTGCCGGACTTCGTCGGCGGGCTCGTGGGGATCGCGCAGCGCGGACGATCGCTGGGCGTCCACCTGGTCCTGGCGACCCAGCGGCCCGGTGGCGTCGTCAGCGCCGACATCCGGGCGAACACCGCGCTGCGCATCGCGTTGCGCGTCGCGGACCCGGCCGAGTCCTGCGACGTCATCGACGTCCGAGACGCCGCGCTCATCCCCCGGTCGGTGCCCGGCCGTGCGTTCGTCCGCACCGGGACGGGGGTGGCCGTCGGGTTCCAGGCGGCACGGGTCGGCGGCCACGCCCGCGCCCGGACCGTGCGCCCGACCGTCCGGCCGCTGCCCTGGCCTCGCTGCTGGGACCCGCTGCCCCCTCCGGTCGGTGACGTGCCGGCCGACTCGGCCAGCGACCTCTCGCGGATCGTCGGCGCGGCCCGGACGGCTGCAGAGCACCTCGGCGTCCGGAAGGTGGCGAGCCCCTGGCTTGCGCCGTTGCCCGCGGTCGTGACCCTGAGCGAGATGCACCTCCCGGACCGCGCCGCCCGCACGGACGCGACGTCCTCGCCGTGGCGCATCCCGATCGCCGTGTGCGACGTTCCCGAGGAGCAGCGGCGCCGGGTCGTGCACCTCGACCTGGTCGACGGCGACCACGTCCTCGTGGCAGGCGGCGCCCGCAGCGGTCGGACGACGGCGTTGCGCGTGGTCGCGGCGGGCATCGGGACGCGTCCCGTGACCGACGTGCACCTGTACGCCGTCGACGCCGGTGCGGGCGGCCTTGCGGGCCTCGCCGCGCTGCCGCACTGCGGAGCGGTGGTCGGGCGCGACGAGGTCGCCCGCGGGGACCGGTTGCTGACCCGCCTGCTGGAGGAGGTGGCACGCCGCCAACGGCTGCTCTCGGCAGGTGGGTTCGCCTCCGTCGCGGAGCAGCGGCGGTCCGCGGCGACGGAGCAGGCCCTTCCCTACCTGGTGCTGCTGCTCGACTCGTGGGAGGGCTTCGTCGCAGCGTTTGACGCCGTCGACCACGGGCGACCCGTCGACGATCTGCTCCGTCTGCTGCGCGAGGGTCCGTCCGTGGGGTTGCGAGGCGTGGTCACCGGCGAGCGCAGCGCCCTTGCCGGTCGCCTCGCCTCCTCCGTCGGAGCCCGGCTGCTGCTGCGGATGCCGGACCCGACCGACTACGCCATGGCCGGTGTGCCGCTGCGGATGGTGCCGTCCCACCTGCCGCCGGGGCGGGGACTGTGGGTCGAGGGCAACGCGGTCCACGAGGCGCACGTCCCGCTGCTCGACGCCGACCCGTCCGGCGCCGCCCAGTCCGCTGCCCTGGCCGCCGTCGCCGCGCGCGCCCGTTCGACTGTCTCCGACGGCGCCGCTGGTCCGCAGCCGTTGCGCGTCGACGCGCTGCCCACCGTCGTGTCGAGCTCGGAGGTCGCTCGGGAGGCGGCATCCTGCGCGTCGGGGCCGCTCTGGGCGCTCGTGGGCGTGGGCGGTGACGAGCTGGCGCCCGTAGGTGTGGACCTCGAACAGGACGGACCGGGCTTCGTCGTCGCAGGACCGCCCGGGTCCGGACGGTCGACGGCCCTGCTCACGATGGCGGGATGGCTTGCGGCCTGCGGCAGCGCCGTGGCCGTCGTCGCCTCCGGCCGGTCCCCCCTGCGCACGCTGAGCGGGGGTGACGGGGTGCTCGGTGTCCTGACTCCCCGAGACGCCGGTCGGCTCGCCGAAATCCTGACTGCGCCACAGCCCCTCACCGTCGTCGTGGACGACGTCGAGGACGTCGCGGACTCGCCGGTCGAGCCCGTGCTCGCCGGGCTCCTCCGCCCGGGCGGCGACGCCCCGCGCGCACTCCTGCTCGCGGGGGACTCGACCGGGATGGCCGGCGCCTACCGCGGCCTGGCGGTCGAGGCGCGGCGCAGCCGCTGCGGGCTGCACCTGCGGCCGGGTGGTCTGGCTGACGGCGACCTGTTCGGGATCCGCCTGGCGCGCTCCGAGGACCCTCGCCCGGGCCGCGGGATGCTCGTCCTGAGGGGGCGCGTGACGCCGGTTCAGGTGGCACTGGCGGATCTGCCGGCCGGCTCCCAGTCGTCCGTCGCCTGACGTGGCAGCAGGGGTGCGGGAGTCGCTCGCCAAAGCGGCCGGCGACTGTCGCACGGAAGCCGCACGCCGCCTGCCCGACCGGCAGCGGTCCCCGGCGGCGGGAAGGACCTCAGAGCACGAGCAGCTCCTCCCACGTGAGCGGGCCCACCACCGGAACAGGGCCGACGACGCGAGCCCTGCCGGAGGACCGCGCCGACGCCGCGAACGTGACGCTTCCCCCGCGCAAGGCCTGAGACTGGCTGGTCTCCGGCTCCACGACGGCGATGCCGTCAGCCCCGATGGGCACCCGCCGCACCGGCTCACCGGGGACCCGCACGACGGCCGTACCTCCTCGCGCGGTGGTCAGCAGGAGTACGGCGGTCCCCCGCTCCCCCCGCTCGAACAGCCACGGCACCGTGGCGGCATCGCGCCACGGGACCCGGCGTACCTCCGAGACTGTGGGCGGTGACGCGCCGTTTCGGACGACGAGGACCTGGAAGGCGGGACCGTCGTCGCGGCGGACGAGGACCACCGTCGCGCGCTGGTGCCTGCCGAGGCGTCCGGACCACAGGACGCGACCGCGTGCCCGTCCGAGCGGGACGAACGGACGGACGGCGTCGGCCACGAGGCGTGCTACGGCGCGCCGGTCGGGGCCGCGGTACGGCTGGGACGACGTGTCGGCCACCGCCACGATGGGCTTCCCCGATTGCGCCGCCGGCTCCTCGACCTGAAGCGCGAGCGGGTAGCCCCGCGGGCCGGGCGCCAGGGGGCGGACGACGACCACGGGGTCGGCCCCCGCCCCGAGGTCGACGACGAGCGCGCCGTCCGCCGCTCGGGCGGTCTGCCAATCCCGACGGGCGCTCCCGTCCGGCTGGTAGTCGATCCGGGCCGACAGCTCCGCCTCCAGGCGGCCACGCCGGTTGAGGATCACCGTGTAGACGTGACGGTCGGAGGCGCGCCCCGCCCAGCCGAGCAGGTCGTCCTCATCGGGCAGGACCTTGACGAGCGACGCCCTGCCCGCGCGCACCGGCTGGCCCGCAGGCACGACCATCGCCGCGACGTGGACGACCCCGTCATCCGCGGAGCGGTCCACGGCGGCGATGGCGACCCGGCTGCGCTCCGGCAACGTGCCGGCGAAGAGGAGCTGCGCCGGGTGGTCGAACGCTGCGGACATGTGCTCGGTGGCCGCCACCACGAAGGCTCGGTCCCGGGCGAGCACCCCGCGGGGCGCGCGCGCCGGCCCCTGTGCGCTCGGGGAGGGCGTCGGCGACGACGTCGGTGACGAGGACCGGTCCGCCAGCCCGGGCAGGCCACTGGTCTCCAGCAGGTCCGGTGCGGCGAACCCGGCCACGAGCAGGACGACGGCCACGGCGAGCAGTCCGCGGACACCGCGCCCTCGGGAGCGGTGCTCCTCGCTGCCGTGCCCGGACGTCAGCGAGTCCCCGACCACCTTGTCGGCACCCGTGTCGTGGCCATCGGCGCCCACCCGGCCAGTGTACGGAGCGTTGCCTACCGGCAGCCGGGGCGAACGCGGGCGGCGCTCAGTCCGGCACCACGGTCAGCCCAGCACCACGGTCAGGCCGACGCCACCCCGGCGGGGGTCCCCCGCCGCGCAGACCGTGCCGTCGGACCGACGGGCGACCGCGTGCGCGCCACCGAAGTAGAGGTCGCGCCCGACCCACACATGCAGCGGCCAGTCCTCCCGCACGGCCGCCAGGGCGTCCTCGTCCCAGCCTGGCTCGGCCTGCAGCGTGGCGCCGTCCCAGTGCATCCGCGGGGCGCGCACCGCCGCGTCGAGGCTCAGACCGCGGTCGAGCACGCCGCTGAGCACGCAGGTGAGGGCGCTGCGGATCCGCTCGCTGCCGCCGCTGCCGAGCCCGACCACCGTTCCGTCCGGCGTCGTGACGACCGTGGGGGCCATCATCGAGCCGATCCGGATACCCGGCGGGGTGACGTGGAAGCCATCGGGATGCAGGTCGGCCTCCCCCATGACGTTGTTCAGCTGCACCCCGGTACCGGGGAGGAACCGCCCGCTGCAGGTGCCGTTGGAAGTCGTCATCGTCGCGACCGACCCGTCGCCGTCGACCACGCTGATGTGCGTGGTGCCGCGCACCGCGGAGGCTCGGGACGCGTGCCGATGAGACATGGCGACGAGCGCGCGGGCGAGCCGTTCCACCGAAGGAGGCGAGCCGTCCAGCGCCGGGCCGCTCGCGAGCTGGGTCAAGGCGTCGAGGACCACCGCGCCACCGAAGGACGGCGGCGGGTTCGTCGCCAGCGTGCCGCCTCGGTAGCGGGCACGCAACGGCACGCGCTCGACGACGGCGTACGCGCGCAGGTCCGCCGCCGTGACCAGGCCGCCGCCCTCGGCGATCGCGCGGACCGTCGCGTCCGCAACGCTCGGGTCGCCGAGACTTCTCACCCGGCCCTCGGCGACGTCACCGAGGAACCCCGCGAGGTCCGGGTTGTGCACTCGGTCGCCGGTGGCGACGAGCCGACCCGACGGGGCGAACAGCGCGCGTCCCTCGTCGGAGAGCGTGAGGATCCCGGCGAGCAGCGCGATCAGGTCCGCCTGTGCCCGGTCCAGGACGACGCCTCGCCGCGCCAGCTGCCGTGCGGGTGCGACGACCTCGCCCAACGGGAGGCGCCCCAGCCGCCGGTGCACGTGGAGGTACCCGGCCAAACACCCCGGTACGGCGACGGAGCCCCACCCGGCCTGGAAGACCTGCGTCGTCGAGGCGAACTCGAGCGTCACCGGCACGAAGTGCGGGTCCAGCTCCGAGCGCTGCAGGCCGCGACCGGGCGCATCGACGAAGAAGTCGAACAGCACGGGTTCAGTGCCCGCCGGCGCGGCGAGGAGGAAGCCGCCACCACCGAGACTGGACAACGTCGGCTCGGCCACCCCGGCGGCGAAGCCGGCGGCGACCGCCGCATCGAACGCGTTCCCCCCGGCGCGCAGCACCGCCACCGCCGCCCGGGCGGTCCCCCGGTTGCCGGCGGCCACCGCCGCGGAACGTGTCACCGGCCGACCATAGAGCCCGGCCGTCACGCCTCCGTGTTTCCCGGTCCGGCGGACCGGCTCGAGACATCGCCGGAGCAGACCCCCGCGGCGGGCCACGCCTGCGCGCAGGCGCGAGACTGCCTCGCATGACCGACGTACCCCCCGACACGGCGACGCTGCTGCGCCCGGCCCGCCCCGACGACGTACCCGCGATCCTGGCGCTGGTCCGGGAGCTCGCGGAGTACGAGCGTGAGCCCGACGCCGTGGTCGCGACCGAGGACCAGCTGCGCGGGGTCCTCTTCGGCGAGCGTCCGGCGGCCTTCGCCCACGTCGTCGAGCACCCCGGCGCGGAGGGTGCCGAGGTCGCCGCGTTCGCCGTGTGGTTCGTCAACTTCTCGACGTGGCTGGGCCGGCACGGGCTCTACCTCGAGGACCTCTACGTGCGGCCGGTGCACCGGGGCCGCGGCTACGGGCAGGCCCTGCTGCGGGAGCTGGCGCGGATCTGCGTCGAGCGCGGGTACGGCCGGCTGGAGTGGTCGGTGCTGCACTGGAACTCCCCGGCGCGGGAGTTCTACGGGTCCCTCGGTGCGCGGCCGATGGACGAGTGGGTGCCCTACCGCGTCGACGGCGACGCGCTGGCCCGCCTCGCGGAGGCGCCCGGGCGGCCGCTGTCGCCGCCGGGGTGACGCGTGTCCGTGCGAGGAGCAGGGCATGCGGCGGGACGGCGTGCAAGCCGGACGATCTGTCGGCGCGACTGTCTAGCCTGTGCCGTCATGGAAGCCGACCGCGACGCTCGAGCTGCGCCGTCCGGGGATACGCCCGCGGTGCCCGCCGTTGTCCAGGCCGGGCTCGTCGCCGCGGGCGGCTTCGCCGGAGGGTGGGCCCGCCACGTGGTGGGCGGACTGCTGCCCGGCGGCGGACTCGGGGCCGGGATACTCGCGATCAACACCACCGGGGCATTCCTTCTCGCGCTCTGGCTGACCGCCGTGCCCCCACGGACCGCCGCGACCGCGCGGGCACGGCTGCTCGTCGGGACGGGCTTCTGCGGGTCGTTCACGACGTTCTCCACGGTCGTCGCGGACACCGCCCGAGCCGGTGCGGGATCGCCGTGGCACGCGAGCGCGGGCGTGGCGGCGGCTGTGGTCGCGGGCCTGGCCGCTGCGGTCGCCGGGATGTCACTCGGGCGCAGCGTCCGTGGCCGCCGCGCAGCCCACCGGCCCGGCACGGACCCGGCGGACCCCACACGCGGGGACGATGCGCCGTGACCGCGGTGCTCGTGGGTCTCCTTGCGGCCGTCGGCGCGTGCCTGCGCCTCGCCGTCGACACCGGCGTACGGCGGTGGCTCCCGTCCGCTGTCGGCGCGGGCACGTTCGTCGTGAACGTCACCGGCTCCTTCGCCCTCGGCGTGGTGTGGGCCGCCGCCGTGCAGGCTCGCCTGGACGACACCGCCGCGACGGTGCTCGGTGCGGGCCTGTGCGGCGGCTACACGACCTGGTCGACGTGGGCGTGGGACACCTTGAGCCTCGTCGAGGACGCGGCGTACGGACGTGCGCTCCTCTACGCGCTCGCCAGCCTCGGTGCCGGCGTCCTCGCGGCCCACGCGGGTCTCGCCGTGGCGCTCGGCTGAGGGTCCGCGCCGCCTGGCGCGCGTCGCGTCCTGAGCACGCCGGCCCAGCATGGCAGGCGGACCGGCCGAGTGCGCCCGCACCCGCGAGTACGGGTACCGTCTTGCGGTGGAGTACGACAGTCAGGAGATCGGGTGACGGAGAGCATGGGTGCGGCGTCGACGCAGCTCGCGGCGGCGCCGCTCGTCGACGACCACGTCGAGGTCCGGCTGCCCGCCCAGAGCGCGTACCTGTCGGTGCTGCGGACCGCGACGGCTGGTCTGGCGGCTCGGCTGGACTTCACGCTGGACGAGATTGAGGATCTGCGCATCGCCGTGGACGAGGCGTGCGCGATGCTGCTGGGTCAGGCGGTCCCGGGTGCGGACCTGCGCTGCCGGTTCCGGCTGGACGAGGCGGCGCTCGAGGTCACGGTGACGGTCCCGACGACCAAGGGAGCGCTCCCCGAGCGTGACACCTTCGCGTGGACTGTCCTGTCGGCGCTCGCCGGCGACGTGGACGCAGGAGTCGAGGACGACCTGACGGTGTGGATCAGCATGCACAAGAAGCGGTCCCTGGGGGCGCACCGATGACCACCGCTCCGCAGGAGCACGACGTGCGCGACACCGCCGAGCCGGAGCGGACCCCGTCCGACGTGGCAGCACCCGAGGTCGCAGGGTCCGTCGTTGCAGCGTCCGATGTCGCAGAGTCCGGTCCCGACGTGACCGTTGACGCCGTGACCGTTGACGCCGTGACCGTTGACGCGGTGACCGTTGACGCGGTGACCGTTGACGCCACGGACGACGACGCGGAGCGCATCCCCGTTGCCGCGACCGCGGACACCGCCGTGGACGTCCCCGCCCCGACCTCCGGTGTCGGCGTCGACCGCGAGCGCACGCGCGAGCTCTTCGCCCGTCTGGCGGGTCTCGCGGAGGGCGCACCCGGCCGCCAGGCCGTCAGGGACGCCCTCGTGGAGCAGCACCTCCCGCTCGTCGAGCACCTCGCCCGCCGCTTCCGCAACCGCGGGGAGCCCTACGACGACCTGGTCCAGGTCGCGACCATCGGGCTGATCAAGTCCGTCGACCGGTTCGACCCTGAGCGCGGCGTCGAGTTCTCCACCTACGCGACGCCCACGATCGTCGGGGAGATCAAGCGTCACTTCCGTGACAAGGGCTGGGCGGTGCGCGTCCCGCGGCGGCTCCAGGAGCTGCGCCTGTCGCTGTCCGCCGCGACGAGTGAGCTCTCTCAGCGCAACGGGCGCTCCCCCACGGTCGCCGAGCTCGCGCAGCACATCGGCATCTCCGAGGAAGAGGTCCTCGAGGGGCTGGAGTCGGCCAACGCCTACTCGACGCTCTCCCTCGACGCCGGCGACCAGGGCGATGACGAGCAGATGGCCGTCGTGGACACCCTCGGTGTCGATGACGAGGGTCTCGAGGGCGTGGAGTATCGCGAGTCGCTCAAGCCCATGCTCGAGCGGCTCCCGGCGCGAGAGAAGAAGATCCTGTTGCTGCGCTTCTTCCGGGGGATGACGCAGTCCGAGATCGCCGCCGAGGTCGGCATCTCACAGATGCACGTCTCGCGCCTGCTGGCCCGGACGCTGACCCAGCTGCGTCAGGGGCTCATGGTCGAGGAGTAGCGATATCAGCCAGGGTCAGCTCGCGTCTGCCAGATCAGCGGCGGGGGCGGCGCCCGGACGACGACGGGCGCCCGGCGCCTCGCGAGCGCTTCCCCCGACTCGGTCGCTGCTGAGCCTCGGAGTTGGTGCCGACCGCTGCCGGGGTCGACGTCGCCGCGTCACTGAGCGCCAGCGCAACCGGGCGGCTCAGCGACAGGCCGACCGCGGCCAGGGCCGACAGGAGAAGTGGGAGCCCGACGTACCATCTCGTGCCCTGCACCATGCTGACCGCCGCGATCGCCACGAACACCTCGAGCACCAGCCCCGGTGAGCGCGACCACCGGCGCCGGCGCAGGACTCCCGAGGCGGTCAGCCCGAACGCCGCCGCGGCGGTGAGAGTGAGCAGCGTGAGGACTCCGGCGCTCACCGCGTCGGCCGGCCGGGCGACGACGACCTCGACGACGAGCCACACGGTCGCCAGCGCCACCACTGCGCCGTGCACGGCGAGGATGGCCGCGAGCGCCCGGACCGCTGGGGACACGGGCGAGGACGTCGTCACGGTCGCGACGATATCGGGGTGGCGGGACATCGGGGTTAGGCTGCGGCTCGTGCGCGCCCTTCTCGTCGTCAACCCCAAGGCGACGGCGACCACGGAGCGGACCCGGGACGTGATCGCCTCCGCGCTCGCCGCCGAGGTCAAGCTCGACGTCACGACGACGGCCCACCGGTGGCACGCCTACGAGCTGGCGCGGGACGCCCGCGTCGACGGCTTCGACGTGGTCATCGCGTTCGGTGGAGACGGCACCGTCAACGAGGTCGTCAACGGCTTGCTCAGCATGGGGCCCTCCGGGGCGGTCCCGGCGCTCGCCGTCGTCCCGGCGGGAAGCACGAACGTCTTCGCCCGTGCGCTCGGGCTGCCGCGCGACGCCGTCGAGGCCACCGGAGAGGTCCTCGACGCGCTGCGATGCCACCGTCGTCGCGTCATCGGGCTCGGCCGCGCCGACGAGCGCTGGTTCACCTTCTGCGCCGGCATGGGCCTGGACGCCGACGTCGTCGCCGCCGTCGAACGGCGCCGGGCCGCCGGCGCATCCTCGACCGCCGGCCTGTACGTCCGCACCGCCCTGCGCGAGCTGTGCTCCACCCGCGAGCAACACCGGCCGCTGCTCACTGCGTCGTGCGCGGACGGCGCCGCGGTCGAGGGGCTGCGCCTGGGACTCGTCGCGAACACCTCCCCGTGGACCTATCTGGGCACGCGGCCGGTCGTACCCACGCCGCGGGCGTCCTTCGATGCCGGACTGGACCTGTTCGGGATGCGTCGGATGCGCGCACGCACCCTCGTCCGCCACGTCGGGCAGGCGATGCGTGCCGCGGGTGGCAGCCCTCGCGGGCGCCACCAGGTCGCCGTGCACGACCAGTCGTCGGTCGTGCTGCGCGCGGACCGGCCCACGGCGTTGCAGGTCGACGGCGACGCACTCGGATTCCGCTCCGAGGTCCGCTTCACAGCGGTCCCGCGCGCACTCGCCGTCGCACTCTAGGGACGGGTAGTCACGGTCTTGCAAGGGTTGTGACGCACCCGACAGCGCTCGCCGCCGAAAAGGCAGGCAAAACCCTTGTGTGGCTCCATGGACAGCGCCAGTCTTACAAGAGCGCGCGGGTGTCAGGGCACAACCCGGGATGCAGCGCGCACCGAGCACCCGATGGGGGGACCGGCTCAGGCCGTCCCCCCGTTGTGTGACGGGGGTCGTGAAACTGTTCACAAGCCACGACGTCGTGGCTGTCCGGGGTGTACCACGCCCCTTGAGATACGAGGAGCGAGCCGCAATGGACTGGCGCCACCGCGCTGCGTGCCGTGACGAGGACCCCGAGCTGTTCTTCCCCATCGGGAACACCGGGCCCGCACTGCTGCAGATCGACGAGGCCAAGGCCGTGTGCCGGCGGTGCGCTGTGCAGGAGCCGTGCTTGAAGTGGGCCCTCGACAGCGGCCAGGACGCCGGCGTGTGGGGTGGCCTCAGCGAGGACGAGCGTCGGGCTCTCAAGCGCCGCACCGCGCGCAACCGCGCCCGCACTGCCTGACACGTCGCGCTCTTCTCGGGACTCGAGCCCGGGAAGCGGTGCGCGCGCCCCGGCCGTCTCCGCACGGCCGGGGCGTTGTCGTGTCGGGGTGCTGAGCAATTTGTCCGCCGACGGGTAGTTCGGCGCACCCGCACCCTCAGGTCGTCGGCATCTGCGCAAGGGGCACGTCGACGACCGCCTCGGTCCCCCCCGACGACCGGGACCGCAGCTCCAGCACACCGGCCATGTCGCTCGTGACCAGCGTGCGCACGATGTGCAGGCCGAGGCTGCCCGAGGTCTCGGGGTCGAAGTCCTCCGGCAGCCCCGCTCCGTCGTCCTCGACCACGACGCGCAACCGCCCGGTGAGACGGCCGGCGCGCACGACGACCGAGCCGCGGTTGCCGTGCAGCCCGTGCTCCACGGCGTTGGCGACGAGCTCGTTGAGGACGAGCGCCATCGGTGTCGCGAGGTGCCCGGGGAGGATCCCGAAGCTGCCCTCGCGGCGAACGCGGGCCTGCGCGCCCGACACCTCCGCGACCATCGCGGCGACGCGGTCGGCAATGCTGTCGAAGGGCACGTGCTCGTCCAGCGCCTGGGAGAGCATCTCGTGCACGAGCGCGATGGACCCGACCCTGAGCACCGCCTCGTCGAGCGCCATCCGCCCTCGGGGCTCGTCGATCCGCCGGGCCTGCAGACGTAGCAGCGCGGCTACCGTCTGCAGGTTGTTCTTCACGCGGTGGTGGATCTCGCGGATCGTGGCGTCCTTGGTGACCAGCTCACGCTCGCGCCGGCGGATGTCGGTCACGTCGCGGGCGAGGACCAGCGCTCCGGTCCGCGCGCCGCTGCGACGCAGCGGGATCGCCCGCAGGGCCACGACGACTCCGTGTGCCTCGACCTCCGTACGGCGGGGAGCCCGCCCACTCACCACGACGGCGAGCGCCTCGTCGACCGGGCCGGAGGACGGCGCGAGCGAGCTGGTGACCTCCCCGAAGTCGCGCCCGAGCAGGTCTCCGGTCAGCCCGAGGCGCCGGTAGGCCGACACCGCGTTGGGGCTGGCGTAGAGCACGGTGCCCTCGCGGCTGAGCCGGACGAGCCCGTCGCCGACACGCGGGGCACCACGCCGCCCGACGCCCACCCCGGCGTACGGGAACGAGCCTTCGGCGATCATGCGGGCGAGGTCGTCGGCGCAGGTCATGTAGGTCAGCTCGAGCCGACTCGGGGTCCGGGCCGTCGCGAGGTTGGTGTGACGGGCGACGACGGCGATCACGCGACCGTCCCGGACGACCGGCACCGTCTCCTCACGGACGGGGATGTCGTCACGCCAGTCGGGGTCGCGCTCCCGGCAGATGCGTGCCTCGTCGTACGCGCGGTCGATCTGCGGGCGCCGTCCCCGACGGATGACGTTGCCCACCACGTCGTCGTAGTGGCTGGTCGGCCCCGTCGTCGGCCGCATCTGCGCCACCGCGACGAAGCGTTCGTGGTCGCGCGTCGGCACCCACAGGATCAGGTCGGCGAAGGAGAGGTCGGCGAGCATCTGCCAGTCGGCCGTGAGCAGCTGCAGCCACTCGACGTCGTCCCCGCTCACGTCGCAGTGGGCCTCGACGAGGTCGGTCAGCGTCGGCACCCCGGCAGCGTAGCGCCGAGCCGGGACCCGGACCGCCGCAGCCGGCCGGCGCCCGTTGTGCCCCCGGACGCTGGGACACTTGCCGGTGTGACGACGACGCGGACCGGGCCCTGCGACGACGCGGCGCCCGCCCTGGGCTGGCCCGACCCGCTCGAGCGCCTG
>JALYMU010000261.1 GCA_030773595.1 Actinomycetota bacterium
GGCGCGCGGCGCCGGCGAGCACGAACAGCCAGAACGCGGTCACGAAGCCGGCCGACGCGACCGCGGCGGGGACGAGGACGCGCGCGGCGCCGGGCCCGGCCCGCCGGGCGGTTGAGAGGTGGGACGGCGGCACGCCGACCAGTAAAGCGGCATCGCCGCCGTACGGCCGCATCGCCGCCGTACCGCTTGTCGCCTCACCACAACCGGACGGCACGGGGGCACGCACGTGGCCCCGGGGCACCGATGCCGGCCGGGGCAAGGGTCGACAGGCCGGCGCACGCGGCGCCCGTGACTACGCTGACCGGCATGCCCGGGCGCATCGCCAACGTCCGCCGGATGGAGCGCCACGCCGGCGCGCTCGCCACGGCGGCGATCTCCCGGATGGAGGAGCGCCTGCCGTGGTATCGCGCGATGCCGCCGGAAGACCGGTCGTGGGTGGGCCTCGTGGCCCAGGCCGGCATCGCCGCATTCACGGCGTGGCTGCGCGAGCCGGACGGCCACCGGGCGATCAGCGCGGACGTGTTCGGGACCGCGCCGCGCGAGCTGACCCGCTCGGTGACGCTGCAGCAGACCGTCGAGCTGGTGCGCGTCGTGCTGGAGGTCGTCGAGGAGCGGATCGGCGAGATCGCCGCGCCCGGGGACGAGCGCGAGCTGCTCGAGGCCGTCCTGCGCTACTCGCGCGAGATAGCGTTCGCCGCGGCCCAGGTCTACGCGCAGGCCGCGGAGGAGCGCGGGGCCTGGGACGCGCGGCTGGAGGCGCTGGTCGTCGACGCGCTGCTGCGGGGTGAGGTCGACGACTCGGTGCGCTCCCGCGCCGGCGCCCTCGGGTGGTCCTCCCACGGGTCGATCACCGTGATGGTCGGGCGCGCGCCGTACGGCGAGCCGGAGTCGGTGGTCGACGACATCCGCCGTGCCGCGCGGGGAGCGGGTGTGGATGCTCTGACGAGCGTCCACGGCGACCGGCTCGTCGCCGTGCTCGGTGGCGTCGAGGACGTGGCGACGGTGACCTCGCGCCTGGCGGAATCGTTCGGCACGGGCCCGGTGGTCGTCGGCCCGGTGGTCGGCGACCTCGCCGCAGCTGGACGCTCGGCCCGCGAGGCCGTCGCGGGACTCACCGCGGCGACGGCCTGGCCCGCCGCGCCACGGCCGGTCCGCGCGGACGACCTGCTGCCCGAGCGGGCGCTGGCGGGGGACGAGACCGCCTGCCAGCGCCTGGTCGAGGAGGTCTACCGGCCGTTGTGCGCCTCGGGGCCGGCGCTCGTGGACACGCTGTCGGCGTTCCTCGAACAGGCGGCGTCGCTCGAGGCGGCGGCGCGCATGCTGTTCGTGCACCCCAACACGGTGCGCTACCGACTGCGCCGTGTGGCCGAGGTCACCGGCTGGACGCCGTGGGAGCCACGAGCGGCGTTCGTGCTGCGCCTGGCCCTCGTCCTGGGACGGCTGGCACCCGAGCAGTCGGGTCCGGCTTTGTAGGACTCGCACAAAGTCCGGGTCCTGAACTTCGTCCGCAGCGGTATCGGGCGGGTCCGGCATGTCCGGTTGGCTGGACCTCGTGCTCGCAATCGTCGCTCCCGGCCAGGGCGCCCAGACGCCCGGCTTCCTCGCCCCCTGGCTCGACCTGCCCGGCTTCGCCGACCGCATGCACTGGCTGTCCGCGGTCGCGGGTCTGGACCTGGCGCACTACGGCACGCAGGCCGACGCGCCGACCATCCGCGACACCGCGGTGGCCCAGCCCCTCATCGTCGCCTCGGGCCTGGTGTCGCTGCTCGCGCTGTTCCCCCACCCGGCCGACGCGTTCGGCGTGGTGGGCGTGGGCGCGGGTCACAGCGTGGGCGAGATCACCGCGGCTGCCGGCGCGCACGTCATCTCGGCCGAGCAGGCCATGGTCCTGGTCCGTGAGCGGGGGCGCGCGATGGCGGCGGCCTCGGCCGTCACGGCGACGAGCATGCTCGCCGTCCTCGGCGGCGACGAGACCGAGGTCCTCGCGGCCGTCGAGCGCCACGGGCTGACCGCTGCGAACATCAACGGCGCCGGGCAGATCGTCGCGGCCGGCACGGTCGACCAGCTCGACGCCTTCCGTGCCGATCCGCCGGCCAAGGCGCGCCTGGTTCCGCTGTCGGTGGCCGGGGCGTTCCACACCGATCACATGGCGCCGGCCGTGACGACGCTCGCCCGCTACGCCCGGGCCGTCACCGTCCACGACCCGCGCACGCGACTGCTGTCCAACCGGGACGGTCAGGTGGTGCACTCCGGCAGCGAGGTCCTCGCCCGGATCGTCAGCCAGGTCAGCAACCCCGTCCGCTGGGACCTGTGCATGCAGACCATGCGCGAGCTCGGCGTCACCGGCGTCATCGAGGTCCCCCCGGCCGGCACGCTCACCGGGCTGGTCAAGCGGGCCCTGCCCGGTGTGGAGACTGTCGCGCTCAAGACGCCGGACGACCTCGAGGCCGCCCGGGCGCTGGTCGAGCGCCACGGCGCCCGGAGCCCGCTCACCGACTCCCCGACCTGGCGCCTGCTCGTGTCACCGGTCGCCGGCACGTTCCGCGCCGGCGAGGCAGGGGCGGGTACGGCGATCCAGCCGGGCACGGCCGTCGGTGCGGTCGTGACCCGCCGCGACGAGCAGGCGGTCACCGCGCCCTACGGCGGGACGGTCGTCGAGTGGCTCGTCGAGGACGGCGACCCCGTCGCGCCGGGCCAGCCGCTCGTGCGCCTGCACCCTGAGGCGGTCCCGGTATGAGCCCCATCCGCCCCGCGCGGGGCGCGGAGCACGCCCGCATCCTCAGCATCGGCGCCTACCGCCCCGCACGAGTCGTCACCAACGACGACATCTGCCGCCACATCGACTCCAGCGACGAGTGGATCCGCGAGCGCTCCGGCATCGTGACCCGCCACTTCGCCGCGCCGGACGAGTCGGTCGTCGACATGTCGGTCGTCGCAGCGGGCAAGGCCCTGGCCGGCGCCGGCATCGGCCCTGACCGCGTGGGCTGCGTCATCCTCGCCACCATCACCCACCCCTACCAGACGCCCGCGGCCGCGCCGATGGTCGCCAGCCGCCTCGGCGCTACCTCCGCGGGCGCGTTCGACCTGTCCGCGGCGTGTGCCGGGTTCACCTACGGCATCGGCCTCGCCGACGACATGGTGCGCGCAGGCAGCGCCGAGTACGTCGTGGTCATCGGCGTCGAGAAGCTCAGCGACTTCGTCGACCCCACCGACCGAGGTACCGCGTTCATCTTCGGCGACGGCGCGGGCGCGGTCGTCGTCGGGCCCTCCGACGTACCCGCCATCGGTCCGACGGTGTGGGGCGCCGACGGGTCGCGCTACGACGCGATCACCCAGCGGAACTCCTGGGTGGAGATCCGTGACAGCGCCGAGCTCGGCTGGCCCGCCCTCGCCATGCAGGGCCAGTCGGTCTTCCGCTGGGCCGTGTCGCAGATGCCCGCAGCCGCCCGGCGCACGCTGGAGGCGGCGGGGATGTCCGCCGACGAGCTCGACGCCTTCATCCCGCACCAGGCGAACATGCGGATCACGGACGCGATCGTGAAGTCCTTGAGCCTGCCGCCCCACGTCGAAATCGCCCGGGACATCGCCGAGACCGGCAACACCTCGGCGGCCTCGGTCCCGCTGGCGATGGAGAAGATGCTGGCCTCCGGCCAGGCGCGCAGCGGCCAGATCGCGCTGCTGCTCGGGTTCGGCGCCGGCCTGGCCTACGCCGGCCAGGTCGTGACGCTGCCCTAGCCTCGACCCCGCACCTCGCCCGTGCAGAACTGCGGGCGAACCGTCCACGACAGACATAAAGGAGCGCCCACCCATGGCGATGAGCGACCAGGAGATCCTCTCGGGTCTCGCCGAGATCGTGACCGAGGAGACCGGGATTCCGGGCGACGACGTCCAGTCCGACAAGTCCTTTACCGACGACCTCGACATCGACTCGCTGTCGATGATGACGATCGTGGTCAACGCCGAGGAGAAGTTCGGCGTCCGGATTCCCGACGACGACGTCAAGGGCCTCCGGACGGTCGGTGACGCGGTGAACTACATCCAGAAGGCCCAGGGCTGAGTCATGGCCGACTCCCAGGTCCGTACCGTCGTCGTCACCGGCCTCGGCGCGACGACGCCCGTCGGGGGCGACGTCGCGTCGACCTGGTCGGCACTGCTCGCCGGCACCTCCGGCGTGCGGCCCCTGCCCTATTCCTGGGTCGACGAGCACGACCTTCCGGTCCGGATCGGTGCGACGCTCGCCGTCGAGCCGGCCGAGGTGCTCTCCCGGCCCGAGACCAAGCGTCTGGACCGCTCCGGGCAGATGGCGATGATCGCCGCTCGGGAGGCCTGGCGCGACGCCGGGACGCCGGAGGTGGACGGCGAGCGCCTCGCGGTCGTCGTCGCCTCCGGCATCGGCGGGGTGACCACGCTGCTCGACGCCTACGACACGCTCAGAGAGCGCGGCCCGCGCCGCGTCCTCCCGTTGACCGTGCCCATGCTCATGCCCAACGGTCCCGCCGGCATGATCGGCATCGAGCTGGGCGCGCTCGCCGGCGTGCACACGCCGGTCAGCGCGTGCGCCTCCGGCGCCGAGGCGATCGCGATGGGCCTGGCGATGATCCGCGACGGCCGCGCCGACGTGGTCGTGGCCGGCGGCACCGAGGCCGCCATCCACCCGCTGCCGATTGCGGGATTCGCCTCGATGCAGGCCCTCTCCACCCGCAACGACGAGCCGGGCCGCGCCTCCCGCCCGTACGACAAGGGACGGGACGGGTTCGTGCTGGGCGAGGGCGCGGGCATCGTCGTCCTCGAGTCGGCCGAGCGCGCCGCAGCCCGTGGCGCTCGCGTCTACGCCGAGATCGCCGGCTCCGGTGTCACCTCCGACGGCTACCACATCGCCGCGCCGGAGCCCGAGGGCAAGGGCGCCTCGCGCGCCATGCGCGCCGCCCTCGCCGACGCCGGGGTGTCGGCCGGTGACGTCGTGCACGTGAACGCCCACGCCACCTCGACACCCGCAGGGGACGTCGCGGAGGTGGCCGCGATCCGGGCCGCCCTCGGCGATGAGGCGGCCGAGCGGGTGGTCGTGTCCGCCACCAAGTCGATGACGGGGCACCTGCTCGGCGCTGCGGGCGCGGTCGAGACGATCGCCACGGTGCTCGCGGTCCGGGACCGCCAGGGGCCGCCCACGGTGAACCTCGACGACCCCGACGACGACGTGCGACTCGACGTCGCCCGGCACGTCCCCCGACCGCTGCCCGAGGGCCCGGTCGTCGCCCTGAACAACTCGTTCGGCTTCGGGGGCCACAACGTGGCCCTCGTCGTGAGGAGCGTCGCATGACGGTGACCGAGGCGACCGCGAGTGCCGGCATCGAGGTCGTGACGAACCCGCGGGACCCTCAGGTCCGGCTGGAGCGGCTCTTCGACCCCGGCACGCTGGAGCTGATCACAGCGCGCGACGACAGCGGCATGCTGGCGGGCATCGGCCGGGTCGACGGCTCCTGTGTCGTCGCCTTCGCCTCCGACGCCACGATTCAGGGTGGCGCGATGGGCGGCGCCGGCTGCCAGGCGATTCTCGACGCCTACGAGCGTGCCCTCGCCGAGGGCTGCCCGGTCGTGGGGCTCTGGCACTCCGGCGGCGCCCGGCTGCGTGAGGGCGTGGTCTCCCTGCACGCGGTCGGCCAGGTCTTCGCGATCATGACCCGTGCGTCGGGGAAAATCCCGCAGATCTCCGTGGTCCTGGGCGCTGCGGCCGGCGGTGCAGCCTACGGCCCCGCCCTGACCGACGTGGTGATCCTCGGCCCCGACGGCCGGGTGTTCGTGACCGGGCCGGACGTCGTCCGCTCCGTGACCGGCGAGGACGTCGACGCGCTGCGCCTCGGCGGGCCCGAGCCGCACGGTCGCCGGTCCGGCGTCGTCCACGTCGTCGCCGGCAGCGAGCAGGCGGCCTACGAGGAGGCGCGCCGGCTCTCTTCCTTGCTCGGCGCACAGGGCGTGCTCGCGGTCGACGCGGTCGCCGACCTCGACCTCGCCGACCTCATCCCCGACTCCGCCAAGCGCGCCTACGACGTGCACCCGCTCGTCAACGGAGTCCTGGACGCCGGCACGGCGCTCGAGCTCCACCCGAAGTGGGCGCCGAACATCACCACGACGCTCGGCCGGCTGGGCGGGCGCACTATCGGAGTCATCGCGAACAACCCGATGCGCCTCGGCGGCTGCCTGGACTCCGCGTCGGCGGAGAAGGCCGCGCGCTTCGTGCGGATGTGCGACGCGTTCGGCGTACCACTCGTCGTCCTCGTCGACGTCCCGGGCTACCTGCCCGGCGTCGGGCAGGAGTGGGACGGCGTGGTGCGCCGCGGGGCCAAGCTGCTGCACGCCTTCGCGGAGGCCACCGTGCCGCGGGTCACTCTGGTGACCCGCAAGGCCTACGGCGGTGCCTACATCGCGATGAACTCGCGCAGTCTGGGCGCGACCCGCGTCTTCGCCTGGCCGGGCGCGGAGGTCGCCGTGATGGGGGCCGTCGCCGCGGTGCGCATCCTGCACCGTCGCCGCCTCGCCGAGGTGGCCGACGACATACGGGCCCAGGTCGAGCTCGAGCTCGCCGCCGAGCACGAGCAGCTCGCCGGTGGGCTCGACCGGGCTCGTGAGATCGGCGTCGTCGACGAGGTCGTCGACCCCGCCGCGACCCGGACCGCGCTCGCCGCAGCGATCGCGGCGGTACCGCAGTCGCGCGGCTCGCACGGCAACATCCCGCTGTAGGCGCGGAGACGACGGCCTGCCTCCGGCTCGCGTCGGGGGCGGCCGTCACCGGCGGCGGCCTGCCCGGCTCCGTCGCCCCTCACCGCCAGGTTCGGCCGTGACCACGCCGTCCGGCCGACGTCGCCACCCGTCGTCGGGAAGCGGACCCCCCCCCGCTATTGAAGCGAGTCTTTCGAAGCAGCAGCTTCCAAGGTAGAACGACCGAATCCTGCGCCCTGACCCCGACCGCGACGTCGCCCTCGACCCGCGCACGCTGCGCGGCCTGGCCCACCCTGTCCGCGTCCGGCTGCTCGGGCTGCTCCGCCACGACGGGCCGTCGACCGCGACGCGGCTGGCCCAGCGGCTCGGGCTCTCGGCTGCCGCGGTGAGCTACCACGTGCGCCAGCTCGACGCGCACGGGTTCGTGACCGAGGACGCGGGGCCGGTCGACAAGCACGCCCGCGAGCGGTGGTGGCGAGCCGCGCACGGCGGAACCTGGCTGGAGGACCTGCCGGACGATCCCGCCATCCTCGCCACCACGCAGGCGTACCTGCGAGCCGTCGCCCACGCCAATGCCCGGCGCGTGGAGTCGTGGTTGGACGAGATGGACACCGCCCCGAAGCACTGGCGCGACGTCGCCACGGTGTCCGACCTCACGCGCCGGCTGACCGCGGAGGAAGCCGCGCAGCTCGGGGACCGCCTCGGCGCCCTGCTCGCCGAATACCGTCGCCACGAGCCGGGCACGGACGGCCCGCCCGGTGCGGCGCCCGTCGCCGTCCAATGGCAGATCCTCCCGGAGCTCGAGGCCGGGGGGACCGGTAGCGACGGCGGGCCGGCATGAGGTCCGGCCTGGCCGGACTGCTGCTGGCACAGGCGGTCTCCGTCACGGGCACCCGCATGTCGATGGTCGCCTTGCCGTGGTTCGTGCTCGAGACCACCGCCAGCCCCACGCGCATGGGACTCGTCGCGTTCGCGGAGATGCTGCCCTACGTGCTCGGGGCCCTCCTCGCCGCGCCGCTGGTGGACCGCGTCGGCGCACGGCGCGCGGGCGTCACCTGCGACGTGGGAAGCGCGGTTGCGGTGGCCGCCGTACCTCTCCTGCACCAGGCGCAGGCCCTCTCGTTCCCGGCGCTGTTGGCCCTGGTCGCCGTCGCCGGTGGGTTGCGGGGGCCGGGCGACAACGCGAAGTACGTGCTGCTCCCGGACGTCACCGCCGGCGCGCGCGTGCCCCTGGAGCGGACGACCGCGCTCTACGACGGGGTGAACCGGGCTGCCGCTGGCCGGCGCACCGCTCGCAGGCGTGCTCATCGCGGCCTACAACGCGACGACCGTGCTCTTCGTCGATGCGGCGTCGTTCGCCCTCGCCGCGGTAGCGGTGGTGACCCTGGTCTCCCGGCGCGCGCCCGGCCCCGTCGAGGGCACGGCCGCAGCCGGGCCGGGGTACGTCGGTCAGCCGGTGGAGGGACTGCGCTTCCTGTCCGGGACCGGCTGCTCGTCGCCATCGCCGCGATGCTGTTCGTCACCAACTTCCTCGACCGGGCCTACGTGGCCGTCCTGCTGCCGGTGTGGTCGCGCGAGACCGGGCACGGGGCCGTCGGGATCGGCGTCGCCAGCGGCGTGTTCGCGGCCGGGGCGACGGTGGGGTCGCTTGCGATGGCGGCGCTCGCGGCGCGGCTCCCCCGGCGTACGACCTTCCTGGTCGCGTTTCTGATCGCCGGCGCCCCGCGCTACGTCGCGATGGCAATGGAGGCCCCGCTGCCGGCGGTGCTGGCGGTCGTGGCGGCCAGCGGCCTCGCCGCTGGCGTCCTCAACCCCATCCTCACCGCCGTGGACCTGGAGCGGGTCCCCGAAGGGCTGCGCGCGCGGGTGCTCTCGGCGAGCACTGCCGTGGCCTTCGGCGGCATCCCGCTCGGAGGGCTGTGCGCCGGCTGGCTCGTCGGCCGGGCCGGCATCGGGACGGCGCTCGCACTCGGGGCCGGCGCGTACCTGCTGGCGACGCTGGCACCGTTCGGGCGGACCTGGCGCGGGATGGACCAGACGCGCGCCACGCCGGTCCCGGCGCCGCAGGACGGCGCGCACGAGAGCGCGGCACACGAGGACGGCGCGCACGAGGACCGCGCTTCCCAGGCGCTTCCCAGGACAGCGCCCACCTCCGCGCTTCCCAGGAGGCGGCAGACCAGCGGTCCTGACGGCGTCGCGCCGACGTGGGAGGAGTCAGTCGCCCGCCGCCGCCCGCGCTGACGCGGCCGGCCGGACGTGCGGACTCCGGCCGGTCAGCCGACCTGGTGCAGCCAGCGCACCGGCGCACCGTCGCCCGCGTGGCGGAAGGTCTCCAGCTCGTCGTCCCAGGGCGACCCGAGCAGCCGGTCGACCGCGTCGAGCACCGCGGCAGCGCCGGCCGCGACCTCGGCCCGCGCGGACTCCACCGCGGCCCGCAGCCGGTGCTCGGAGACGAGCACGTCACCGTTGCTTGCCGTCGTGGCGGCGAACAGCCCGAGGGAAGGGGTGAAGGAGTACCGCTCGCCCTCACCAGCCGCGCTCGGCTCCTCGGTCACCTCGAACCGGAGCACCCGGCACGCGCGCAGAGCCGAGGCGAGCCGCGAGCCCGTGCCGGGGCGGCCCTGCCACGAGACCTCCGTGCGCCACGCTCCGGGCGCGGCCGGTTGTGCGGTCCACGCCAGGTTCACGCGCATGCCGAGGACGCCGGCCACCGCCCACTCGACATGCGGGCACAGCGCCGACGGTGCGGAGTGGACGAACACGACCCCGCGCGTCATTCCAGTCGCCACGACAACCTCCTCCACGGCGTGAGGTACGCCTTCCCCTGCGGCCTCACGCTGGCGGACGAACGTCATGGCGCGTGCGTCGAGGGACAGTCTGCCCCAGTAGCCCCATCCGTACCAGGGTCCATCGCCAGTCTCCATGGCTGCGCGGAGCGTGGCGACGCCGTCCGGGCAAGCATCCGGCGCACTCCCGGCGGGTTGGCCGCCGAGACCCCCGCCACGCGGGCACAGGCGGAGCGCAACTGCGGCGAAGACGGGACAATATCCCGGCGCGACCCCGTTCCGCGATCAGTCCGATACTGCTACGGTTGCCTCAGTCGTAGGCAGTTCCGTGCACGTGCATTGCATGCCCGTGGGAATTCCGCGGGTGTGGCTCTTCCCGAAATGGATGACCACCCCGCGACGACTGGCGACCGCGAGGTGCGGCCGTCGACGACGTCCCCCCGGGGAGATTTGCATGGCACAGGGCACCGTGAAGTGGTTCAACGCTGAGAAGGGCTACGGCTTCATCTCGGTCGACGGCGGCGGCGCCGACGTCTTCGTCCACTTCTCCGCCATCCAGTCCGACGGCTACCGCTCGCTCGACGAAGGTCAGCGTGTGGAGTTCGAGGTCACTCAGGGCCAGAAGGGCCCGCAGGCCGAGCAGGTCCGCCCCCTCTGATCCACCACGACGAGAGGCCCCGCCGGACCATCCGGCGGGGCCTTTCGCATGTGCGCGTCAGGACGGGGTGGACTCGTCCGCGTAGCGAAGGACCGCTCCGACGCCGTCCTTGAGCGGCTCCATCTCGCGGGGCACCAGCACGACGGCCGCGTCCGTCGCAGCCGCCGCGCGGGTCAGTCCGGCCGGGGCGTCGACGCCCTTGGCGATCTCGCCGAGCGCGGTCACCTCGTCCTCGGTGACTCCGAGCACGAACGCCTGCGACCCGACGTACACCGTCTGGTCGCGTGCGACGTCCTCGACGAGCAGCAGGGTCTGGACCTGCGCGCGCCGCAGCGCGTCGCACGTCGCGTCCACGCCCTCGACCGCCCGCTCGCCCCGCCCCCGCTGCTCGCGAAACTCCTCGAGCACCCGCTCGATCTGCTGGACCTCGTGCTGGCTGATCAGCTGCTCGATCTCCTCGTCGACGAGCTCGCGGTCGGATCCGGCCGCCCGCGACCCGTGCTCCAGGACGACGAGCATCTGCATGGTCCGCTCGCTGAGCGCACCGTTGAGCCGCCCGTAGGCCTGCTCGTCACCGGCGACGGCCACCAGGCCGGTGCCCGTCGTGGCCACGAGCCGCTCGATGTCCTCGGCGACCTTCTCGGCGTTGTCCCGCCACAGGTTGTCCGCCCGGTGCTGGTAGCGGTGGTGCGCCCAGCCGCCGACCTTCACCTTGCGAATCGGGTAGTTCCCGCCCTTGACGGTCTCGGTCTCGCGCGGAGTGCCCTCCGAAGGGCCCCAGACCTCGATGTCCGCGCCCTGCCTGTCCAGCAGGACGAGGACGTACGGCGGGCGCGAACCGAGGCGGCGCAGCAGGGGTACCACGTCGGGCAGCGGACCCCACGTCGTCGAGTCCTGGAGCGGGCCCGGAACGGCGCGGTCGAGCAGCACGCCCTCCTGCGCCGTCCCGACGATCGTGCGCCCGGCGGACCCGGCGATCTCCGGCAGCGCGAGGGCGGCCGGCTCGATCTGGTCGAGCAGGTCGTCGGGCGCTCCGGCCGACGCCAGCTGCTCCCGGGCTCCGCGCCACCGCAGCTCGACCTCGTGCGCGGCGTTCTCGTCGTTCCGGCTCACGTCCAGATGCACGGTGGCGAACGGTCCCTGCGCTTCGTAGACCGGGCTGAGCCAGCTGATGTCCATGAAGTCCTGAGCCTCCTCTTCACCCGGATGCCGGGTGACGCGGTCGTTCGGGAAGTTTCGTCGCGAATCCTTCTCAGCGAGCGGGCGGGTCAGCGTTGACCGCCGCCACCCCGCTCTGCGCCTTCCCCGTCTCGGTTCGGCCATGCCGTCGGCGCCCGACGAATAGGCCCGCGGGGCGCCGGGTAGGCGGGGGCGGACGAACTTCGCGGTTACTTCGAGGAGGACGAGGACATTGGAGCGCGGCAGCGACAAGCACAGCGCCCGGCAGGACGAGGCCCTGGCCCACGAGGTGCAGGGCATGATGCAGGCAGGGCGCGCGACGCACGCCGAGGAGTGGAAGGACGCCGAACCCTCCGGCGAGGACCAGCCCGACGTCGACCGTGCGCCGGACCGGGACCTGATGGGTGGCGTGCCCGCTGGCATGACGCACGACGACGTCGAGGGGCGCAGCGAGCTCGCCCGGCATCTCACGCGCCACGCCTTCCCGGGCAATCGGGACCAGCTCGTCGAAGCCGCGCGTGAGGACCAGGCGCCCGCGCGCGTCGTCGAGCAGCTCGAAGGGCTTCCCGCCGGTCAGGAGTTCGTGAACGTCGAGGAGGTCTGGATCGCGCTCGGCGGCGGGACGGAGACCCAACGCTTCTGAAAGACGGCGGGCGCGGCCGGCCGCACGCACATGC
>JALYMU010000262.1 GCA_030773595.1 Actinomycetota bacterium
GCCCACTCCTGGGCCAGCCACGTGCGCCGGCCGACCGCGACCGCGTGGCCGTCCACCACGCCGGCAACGCCGCGGCCCTCCGTGTTCGTGAACCCCTCGACCGGCGGCAGCGCGGCGAGCTCCTCGCGTGCGCCGTCCGCGACGGCCCTGGCGATCGGGTGCTCCGAGGCGTCCTCGAGCGCGCCAGCGAGCCGCAGGACCTCCTCGCGGCTCTCGCCCGGTCCCGGGACGACGTCCACGAGCGTCATCCGCCCCGTCGTCACCGTCCCCGTCTTGTCGAGCACGACCGTGTCGACGCGCCGCGTGGACTCCAGCACCTCGGGCCCCTTGATCAGCACACCGATCTGCGCGCCGCGCCCCGTCCCCACCATCAGCGCGGTCGGCGTCGCGAGTCCCAGCGCGCACGGGCAGGCGATGATGAGTACGGCGACAGCGGCGGTGAATGCCGCCTCCACCGACCCGCCCGTCCCGAGCCAGAACCCGAGCGTCGCGACGGCCAGGGCGATCACGACGGGGACGAACACGCCGGACACCCGGTCGGCCAGACGCTGCACCTGTGCCTTGCCGTTCTGCGCGTCCTCGACCAGCCGTGCCATCCGGGCGAGCTGCGTGTCGGCGCCCACCCGGGTCGCCCGGACGACGAGCCGGCCGCTCGCGTTGACCGTCCCCCCGGTCACGGCGTGCCCGGGCTCGACCTCGACCGGCACGGGCTCGCCGGTCAGCATCGACACGTCGACTGCCGACCTACCGCTGACCACGGTGCCGTCGGTAGCGACCTTCTCGCCGGGGCGCACCACGAACTCGTCGCCCGGGACGAGCCGGTCGACCGGGATCCGCGTCTCGACGCCGGCGCGCAGCACGGCGACGTCCTTGGCGCCGAGCGACATCAACGCGCGCAGCGCCGCACCGGCCCGCCGCTTCGCCCGCGCCTCGAAGTAGCGTCCCGCGAGGAGAAACACCGTCACGGCGGCTGCGACCTCGAGGTAGATCTCGTCGCCGCCGTGCTCCCCACGGGACCACAGCCGCAGAGGCATCGTCATGCCCGGGCGCCCGGCGTCACCGAGGAACAGCGCGTACAGCGACCAGCCGAACGCCGCCAGGACACCGACCGAGATGAGCGTGTCCATCGTGGCCGCACCGTGGCGCAGGTTGGTCCACGCCGCGCGGTGGAAGGGCCACGCCCCCCACACCGCGACCGGCGCGGCCAGTGTCAGGCTCGCCCACTGCCAGGAGTCGAACTGGAACGCGGGCACCATCGAGAAAAGGACCACGGGTACGGCGAGCGCCGCGGACACGAGCAGCCGCCGGCGTAGCGCGTCGGCCGCGTCAGGCTCGCCCGCCGCCTGCGCGTCGACGCCGTCACCGCGCTCCTCACGGGCGTCCGTCGTCCCGGGCGCGGGCGGCGGGGGCAACGTCGCGGTGTAGCCCGTCCGCTCCACGGTCGCGACGAGGTCCTCGGGCGTCACGCCGTCGGCGTAGGTGACCTTCGCCTTCTCGGTGGCGTAGTTGACGGTCGCCGTCACGCCGTCCATGCGGTTCAGCTTCTTCTCGACCCGGTTCGCGCAGGAGGCGCAGGTCATGCCCCCGATGGTGAGCTCGAGGGTGTGCGCTGCCCCTGCGTCACCGGTGTTCGGCGGCGCGGCGTGAGCGGTGGTGGTCACGGAGGTCCTCCTTCCGGGAGGTCGAGCCGATGCGACGCGCGCGGCGCGTCATGTGGTCAGTGGGCGTGCCCGGCGTCGTCCTGGGCGGTGGGCGTGGGGACGGCCTTCACCTGTCCCGGCGTAGCTCCCGAGGACGGCACGCTGACCGTGAAGGCCGCCGTGCGGACTGTCCCGCCGACCGAGAAGTCGAGGAAGAGCCGGTAGGTCCCCGCCGTCGGGAACGTCGTCGCGAACCGCACCTCGGGCCCGCCGCGGCTTCCGGGCTGGGCGCCCTCGGCGGGATGCGTGTGCAGGTAGGCGAGGTCCCCTGCGCGCAGCGAGACGAGGTGCCCGTACGCGCCGAGGTAGGGCTCGAGGTCCGTCACCGCGCGACCGGACCGGCGGACGGTGAACGTCAGCTCGGTCTCCCGACCGGCGCCCGGGGCACCGGCGAGCGTCACGTCGTACCCTGCGACCGTCGCCTTCGCCGAGGGCGGGGGCAGCGGCGCCGGAGCGAAGCTTCCGCCGGCAGAGACGTCGGTGCCGAGGGTCAGACCGGACCGCCCCGCCGGGACGAAGTCGGCGAACACGCGGTACGTGCCGGCGCTGCGCAGGTCCAGCGGCACCGACCACGTGCCATCCGCGGCGAGCTCCGGGTGGACGTGCTGGAACCGCGTCAGGTCCCGGCGTACGACGACCAGGTGCAGGTCCTTCTCGTGCGAGCGCTCGTAGCGGGTGACCGGGCGACCGTCGGGGCCGGTGACCGTGAAGCGGAACGGCACCGCGCGATTCGCGGGAAGGATCGTCCGCGCCGGCGAGAGGGTGTAGCCGTCCTGGGAGACCGCTAGGCCGGGCAAGGCTGCCGCAGCGGCGCCACCGGAGGACGATGTCGGCGCATCGGCGTGGTCGCCGTGTCCCGGACGTTCGCCCCCGGCCTCGTGCGCGCCGGACGTTCCACCAGGCGCGCTCGCGCGTCCACCGCCGGTGGCCGGCTCGGCCGCCGCACCAGCGCCGTACGCCGCGGCGAAGACCACGGCCAGCGCGGCGACGAAACCGGCGAGCTTGGCGGCTGCGGGAACCTCCCGCGACCGCACCCTCCCGATCATGTCCCGCTTCCGACGAGGTCGTAGCCGGCCTCGTCGACGGCCTCGCGGACCTGCTCGTCCGACAACGGTGCCGAGGAGGAGACCCGGACGCTCGACTCCCCGCCCGCCACGAGGTCGACCACGACGTCGGTGACACCGGGCAGCTTGGACAGCTCCTCGGTGACGGCGCCGACGCAGTGACCGCAGGTCATTCCGGAGACGGTGTAGGTGCTGGTGCTCATCGTGGGTTTCCCTCGCTTGACTGATGCGGGTGTGGAGCGAACGGCGGTCAGGACCGTACGAGCCGGGCGATGGCGGCGGAGGCCTCCCTGACCTTCGCGTCGGCCTCCTCACCGCCCTGCGTGATCGCGTCGCTCACGCAGTGGTGCAGGTGCTCGTCGAGCAGCGACAGCGCGAACGACTCCAGCGCCCGCGTCGCCGCCGAGACCTGAGTGAGGACGTCGATGCAGTACGTGTCCGCCTCGACCTGGCGCTGCAGGCCCCGGATCTGGCCCTCGATCCGGCGGAGCCGCTTCAGGTGGGCGTCCTTGGACGCCGAGTAGCCCGGCGCGCCGTGTCCGGCAGCGTCCATCTCCCCGCCTCCGGCCGTCGTACTGATACTTCGGAAACGTTACCCCGGCGGGGTATGTTCCCGCCCCGAGGTTCCCGCCGGTGGCGCGGAGGTCGACGGACGGCGGCTTCGTACAAGCACAGGTCTTGCGCTTGTGCGCAGAGTCACGAAGGCGCCCCGTAGGCGAGGTCGATCGAACCCGCAGATGTGTCTCACCGATGCCCTGCCGCACGGCTGCCCGGCGGTTATCGTTGGCGCGCCCGGCAGCACTACGGCCTGGAACCGCCAACCCCGGCACGCGTTGCAGATCCTCACAAGGCTCTGCCTGCGCGTCCGCGAAGGACGTCACATGAGGAAGCAGCTCGCAGTGCCAGCGATCCTGGCGACCGCCGTCGCGTTGGCGACCGTGCCCGCCGGGTCCGCCGCGGGTGTCCCCAGCCCCGACAACACGAGCAAGGCCCGGACCACACAGGTCCAGATCCTCGGCCTCAACGACTTCCACGGCGCGCTCGAGCCCCCCACGGGGTCAGGTGGCTTGATCGGTGCGACGCCGGCCGGCGGGGTGGAGTACCTCGCGACCCACGTCGACCGGCTGCGCGCGACCAACCGCAACACCGTCTTCGTCTCGGCCGGCGACCTGATCGGCGCCACCCCGCTGACGTCCGCGCTCTTCCACGACGAGCCCACCATCGAGGCCTTCAACCTGATGGGCCTGGACTACAACGGCGTCGGCAACCACGAGTTCGACGAGGGCGTCGACGAGCTGCTGCGCATGCAGCACGGTGGCTGCCACCCGGTCGACGGGTGCCAGGACGGTGACGGCTTCGCGGGCGCGCAGTTCGACATGCTGGCGGCCAACGTCTCGTACAAGGACACCGGCAAGACCATCTTCCCGCCGTACAAGATCCACGAGTTCGACGGCGTCAACGTCGCGTTCATCGGCATGACCCTCGAGGGCACCCCCGACATCGTCAGCCCCGCCGGCATCTCGCACGTCGACTTCTCCGACGAGGCCGACTCGGTCAACGCTCTGGTCCCCGTGCTGAAGGCGCAGGGCATCCAGACGTTCGTCGTGCTGCTGCACGAGGGTGGCACCGTCTCCGACCGCATCAACGAGACCACGATCAACAGCTGCAGCAAGCCGACGGGTGCGCTTCCTCCCATCGTCGACCGGATGGACGACGACATCGACGTGGTCGTCACCGGTCACACCAACTGGGCGGTCAACTGCATCATCGACGGCAAGATCGTCACGGGTGCGGCGCACCAGGGACGCCTGATCACTGACATCGACCTGACGCTGAGCCGGGCGACCAAGGACGTCGTGGCGCACAAGGTCAACAACACGATCGTGACGAGGACCGTCCCGAAGGCGCCGGCGCTCACGGCGCTGGTTGACGAGTACGTCGGCCTGGCGAAGCCGCTCGCGAACCGGGTGATCGGCGAGGTCAGCGCGGACATCACCCGCGCGACGACGTCCGCTGGAGAGTCCGCGCTCGGTGACGTCATCGCCGACGCACAACTCCACGCCACCACGCCCGTCAGCATGGGCGGGGCCCAGATCGGCTTCATGAACTCCGGCGGCATCCGGGCCGACCTCACCTACGCCAGCAGCTCGGCGGGTGAGGGCGACGGCAGGGTCACCTACGGTGAGGCGTTCAACGTGCAGCCGTTCGGCAACAGCCTCGTGACGATGACGTTGACCGGAGCGCAGATCGACACGCTGCTGGAGCAGCAGTTCGACAACCCGGGGGTGGGCCAGAACCGCATCCTGCAGGTCTCGCAGGGGTTCGCCTACACCTGGAGTGCCGGCGCCCCGAAGGGGAGCAAGGTCGACCCGGCGTCGATCACCCTGAACGGCGTGCCGGTCGACCCGGCGGCGAGCTACCGCGTCACCGTCAACAACTTCATGGCCGACGGCGGCGACGGTTACACGGTCCTGCGCGAGGGCACCGACCGCCTCGGCGGCGACGTCGACCTGGACGCGCTGGAGAAGTACTTCACCGCCCAGGGCACGGTTGCGCCCGGCCCTCGGAACCGCATCACCCAGGTCCCGTAGCGGACTGGCGCGCGGCGCCGCGGGGACAGTCACGTGTCCCCGCGGCGTGGAGCTCTCGTCTCGGTCTGGACAACCCGAGTGGACCGACGAGACACGCGGCCCCTTCGACCTGGTCGTGTGCGTGCAGACGCTGGAGCACGTGGAGAACCCCCGACAGGTCCTGCGGTCGATCCGGTCACTGCTGCGGGTGGGGGATCGCCTCCTGGTCAGCACCCCGAACGTCACCCACCCGCACTCGCGGTTGAAGATGTTCCTTCTGGGAGCGCCGTACATCTTCGGGCCGAAGCGCTACTACGAGCCACTCGTGCCCGAGCAGCAGCCCGGTGCATCCCGCCGGCGACGCCGTCGTCCACGTGATCCCGTCCGGCAGCCCGCCCGGTCGCGGCGCCAGCTCGACGCCGGCGAGCCGGAGCCGCCGCCCGTCCGCGGC
>JALYMU010000263.1 GCA_030773595.1 Actinomycetota bacterium
GCACAACGCGCCCGCGGAGCGACCCACCACGCCGCCCTGCGCGCTCTGGCCAACCGCCTCGTCGGCATCCTGCACGGCTGCCTGCGTCACCGCACCGCCTACGACGAGGCGACCGCCTGGCCACGACTCAACGTCACCAACCGAGAGGATCACCAAGCTGCTGCTTGACACGCTACAGACGTGGGGTGTCTAGCCTAGGGAGGGCACCGCGGCGTGCTGTCGTGCGACGTACGGGGACGCGACCGCGGGCTCGGGTTCCACGACCGTCACCTCGACGCCGGCGTCCCGCAGCCGCCGCACCTCGTCGGCGTCCGCCCGGCCGTCGGTGATGACGAGATCGATGGCGCTGAGGGGCACGGTCTGCGTCATGGCCTCCACGCCGACCTTGGTGTGGTCGGCGAGCACCACGATCCGGTCAGCGGTGTCCGCGAGTCGCTGGTCGACCGCCGCGGCGAGCACGTCGGGCGTGGACAGCCCCCGGAGCACGGACAGCCCGTTGCCCGAGACGAACAACGTGTCGACGTGGAGCCCGCGAAGCGACTGCTCGGCCAGCGGTCCGATCAGGGCGTGCGTGGACCGGCGCAGCGACCCTCCGGTGACGAGGACGGACACGCCCGGGGCCTCGAGCAGGGCCTGGCAGACCAGCAAGGAGGTCGTGACGACCGTGAGGTCCTGCCGCTCGACGAGGCGCCGCGCGAGCGCGAGCGTGGTGGTGCCCGCGCCGAGCGAGATCGCGGCGCGGTCGGGGACGAGCTCGGCAGCGGCGGCGGCGATCTGCTCCTTCTCGCTCGCCGCCTGACGAGCCTTTTCGAGGTAGGTCGGCTCCCGGGACGACGTCGCGGAAGCCGCCGCGCCGCCGTGCGTCCTGCGCAGCAGTCCTTGGTCGGCCAGGAGCCGGAGGTCGCGCCGGACGGTCACCTCGGACGTCCCTACCAGCTCGGCCGCCTCACGCAGGCTGATCATGCCCCGCTCCTGCACCGCGGCGAGAATCCGCCGCCGCCTCTCGTTCACGTCCACGCGCCGCACCATAGGCGATCAAGCGGTCAGCTCGTCGTCCCTTCTGACACGTCTAGTCCTTTGTGATGATCCGGTGGACATCTGGTTGACACTCCGCGGACACACAGGTTCAGTTCCGCACGTCAGCCGATCACTGTCTATCAGAAGTGGACCGGCACCCGTCTCCGGTCGAGAGGACCCCCTCCCATGTCAGCTCTGCCCGCCCGCCGGCGCGCCCTCGCCGTCGTGACGCTCGGCACCTCGCTCGCCCTGGCGCTCACCGCCTGCGGCAAGAGCGAGACCCCGACGACCGCCGCCGCCAACCCGGACTCCAGCGCCGGCGCGCAGCAGCTGGCGAGCTCCGAGCCGGCCGCGGAGGGCGAGGGCTGCACGGCCGAGCAGTACGGCGTGCCCGCCGGGATGAACCTTGAGGACATGGTCGTCGGCTTCTCCCAGTCTGAGAAGGAGGCCAACCCGTTCCGCATCGCCGAGACGCAGTCCATCAAGGACGAGGCGGAGAAGGTCGGCGTGAAGAAGCTGCTCGTCACGAACGCGCAATCGCAGCTGTCCAAGCAGATCAGCGACATCCAGGACCTCGTCGCCCAGGGGGCGCAGGCGCTCATCGTCGCGCCGCTGAACTCGACGGGCCTCGAGCCGGCGCTGTCCGCAGCTCGGGAGAAGAACGTCCCGGTCATCACGATCGACCGCAAGCTGACCGGCGCAGAGCCCTGCAAGGACTACCTGACCTTCATCGGCTCGAACTTCGTCCAACAGGGCGAGCGCGCGGCTGCGCAGATGGTCGAGGCCACCGGCGGCGAGGGCAAGGTCGCCATCCTGCTCGGCTCGTCCGGCAACAACGTGACGACCGACCGGACCGAGGGCTTCCTGTCGGGCATCGAGGGCAGTGACCTCGAGGTCGTCGCCCAGCAGACCGGCAACTTCAACCGGCAGGAGGGGCAGAGCGTGACCGAGCAGTTCCTGCAGTCGCAGCCCGACCTCGACGCCATCTACGCCGAGAACGACGAGATGGCCCTCGGCGCGATCGTCGCCCTCCGCAGCGCGGGCAAGGAGCCAGGCAAGGACGTCAAGGTCATCTCGATCGACGGGACGCGTAACGCCGTCGAGCAGGTGGTCAAGGGCTCGATCAACGGTGTCGTGGAGTCCAACCCCCGATTCGGCCCGATCGCGTTCGACACGCTCGAGTCCTTCCTGTCCGGCGAGGCGATCGCACCCGACCTGATCATCAGCGACAGGGAGTACACGCCCGAGAACGCCGAGGCCGAGGTCGCCAGCGCGTACTAGCGGACCGAGGTCGAGCGAGGGCGGACGGAGTAGGACGCGTGGGCGACGACGCACGGTCCCCGGGAGCAGGGCGGGCGCCCTCTGCCGAGGCACCAGTCCTGGAGACACCGGTCCTGGAGGCGCCGGTCCTGGAAGCGAGGGGACTGGTCAAGCGCTTCCCCGGCGTGCTGGCGCTCGACGGCGTGGACCTCGCGCTCGCCAAGGGCGAGGTCCACGCCCTGGTCGGCGAGAACGGCGCAGGCAAGTCGACGCTGATCAAGCTGCTGACAGGCGCCTACACCCCGGACGAGGGCGTGCTGCTGCACCGGGGTCGCGAGGTCTCGTACTCCTCGCCGCGGCAGGCGCAGGACGACGGCATCAGCACCATCTACCAGGAGGTCAACCTCGTCCCGCTCATGAGCGTGGCGCGCAACCTCCATCTCGGGCACGAGCCGCGCAACCGACTCGGCCTCATCGACGTGCGCCGGATGGAGCGCGAGTCCGAGCAGCTGCTGCGGCGCTACGGGATCGCCCTCGACGTGCGGGCTCCCCTGCGCAGCCTCGGGCTCGGCGCACAGCAGATGGTCGCCGTCGCGCGGGCGGTGAGCACCGAGGCCGACACGGTCATCATGGACGAGCCGACGTCCTCGCTGGCAACGCGCGAGGTGGAGACGCTGTTCGGGCTGGTCGAGCGCCTGCAGGCCGCAGGCACCGCGATCCTGTACGTCAGCCACCGCCTGGACGAGCTGTTCCGCCTCTGCGAACGGGTCACCGTCCTACGGGACGGCCGGTTGGTCCACACCGGACCGCTGGCCGCGCAGGACCGGCTGTCGCTGGTCGCGATGATGCTGGGCCGCGAGTTGCAGGAGGTGAAGGCGCACGGCGCCACCGCCTTCGGCGAGGGTCACGACGTGCAGGGCAGGCCGGTGCTGCAGGTCACCGGCCTGTCACGCGCCAACGTGCTGCACGGCGTGGACCTGTCGGTCCGGCCCGGGGAGGTCGTCGGCCTCGGCGGCCTGCTCGGTGCGGGACGTTCCGAGACCGCCCGTGCGATCGCCGGCGCCGATCCCGTCGACGCGGGTGAGGTCGTCGTGGACGGCACGCCCCTGCGCCGCTCCTCGACCGCCGCTGCGCTGCGCGCCGGCATCGCGATGCTGCCGGAGGACCGCAAGAGCGAGGGGATTGTGCCGGACCTGTCGGTCCGCGACAACATCGCGCTCGCCGCCCTCCCGCGGCTGTCCAAGGCCGGGATCGTCAGCGAGAGGGCGATCGACAGGCTGGTCGAGACATTCATGCGGCGGCTGCGCATCCGCGCCCACTCGGCGCAGCAGAAGGTCGGCGAGCTCTCCGGCGGCAACCAGCAGAAGGTGCTGCTCGCCCGGCTGCTGTGCCTCGAGCCCAAGGTCCTGCTGCTCGACGAGCCGACCCGCGGGATCGACGTCGGTGCCAAGGCGGAGGTGCAGTCGCTCGTGGAGGAGCTCGCCCAGCAGGGCCTGGGGGTCGTGCTCATCTCGTCGGAGCTGGAGGAGCTGGTGGAGGGGTCCGACCGGATCGTGGTCCTTCGGGACGGCGCGGTGGTCGACGTGCTGACCGACGAGCAGGTCGACGCCGACCACGTCATGCAGGCCATCGCCAGCGGCTCGGGGACGCGTGAGCGGCAGGTGCAGCATGGCTGACACGGCGGTCGTCGGGCAGGCCGCCCACGACGGGGGCCAGCCGGATCCGCAGCCGGAAGCCGGTCCCGGCCGCCGCTGGCCGGACCGCCGCGAGGTAACGCGGTGGCTCTCGGTCAACGGCGTGTACGTCGCTCTCGCCCTCGTGCTGCTCGTCGACGCGCTGTTCCTCGACCGGTTCCTCAGCGTGGACAACCTGCGCACCCAGCTCGTGCAGGTCGTCCCCGTGGTCATCGTCGCCCTGGGGCTGGCCCTCGTCATCGGCACGGAGGGCATTGACCTGTCGGTGGGCGCGGTGATGGCGCTGTCCGCCGCGCTGCTCCCGCTCTACCTCGGGTACGGCTGGCCGACGGCGGTGCTCGTCGCGCTGCTCGCAGGCGCGGCGAGCGGCGTCCTGAACGGCACGCTGGTCGCCGTGGTCGGCGTCCAGCCGATCGTGGCGACACTGGCGCTGCTGGTCGGGGGCCGCGGCCTCGCGCTCGTCCTCGCCGACAGCCAGGCCAAGGAGATCCTCGACCCTGGCCTGCTGGCCTTCGGCAGCGAGCGGGTCCTCGGGGTCCCGCGCACCGTCGTCCTCGCCGCGGTCCTCGTCGTGCTCGTCTCGCTCCTGGTCCGCCGTACAACCTTCGGCCGCCAGCTGCTGGCCGTCGGTGGCAACCCGCGCGCCAGCCGTCTGGCCGGCCTCCCGGTCCGACGGACGCTGATCGGGGTGTACGTCCTGAGCGGCATGCTCGCCGCCGTCGCGGGCGTCGTGGTCACGGCCCGGCTGACCGCGAGCGACCCGTCGAGCACGGGCCTGCTCATCGAGCTGGCGGCCATCACCGCGGTCGTCGTCGGCGGCACCCCGCTGTCGGGCGGACGCGTCCGCGTCCTCGGCACCGTCGCAGGGGCGCTGCTCATGCAGCTGCTGCGGGCGACCCTCAACCAGTTCGACGTCCAGGACTCGACGACGCAGATGATCCAGGCCCTCGTCATCGTCGTCGCCGTCGGGCTCCAGCGCTCGGGGAGGACCGCATGAGGACACCGGTGCAGGGGGCGCCCCAGTTCGAGCGAGCCGAGCCGCCCGTGCCGGCGGCACCCAGCGGGATCGGCTCCGGCCGCGGCGCGCACGTCGCCGAGCTGCTGCAGCGCAACGGAGCCCTGCTCGTGCTCGTCCTCGTGTCGCTCGTCGCCTCGGCGGCCTTCGACACGTTCGCCACGAGCGGCAATCTGCGCAACGTCGCCGTGCAGAGCTCGTTCCTGGCGCTCGTCGCCTTCGGGATGACCTTCGTCATCCTAACTGGCGGCATCGACCTGTCGGTCGGCTCGGTCTACGCGCTCGGAGGCGTGCTGGTGGCGGCAGGCGCGCAGCGCGGCACCGCGCTCGGTCTCCTGCTGCCCATCGCCGCCTGTGCCCTCATCGGGCTCGTGCAGGGGCTGATAATCACCCGCGGCGGGCTGCCGCCGTTCATCGTCACGCTCGCGGGTCTGCTGGCGGTGCGGGGCCTGGTCCTGTCGATCACCGACGAGGGGGCGACCACGCGCACGATCCCCGAGGGCCCGCTGCGCGCAGTCGGGCAGGGCTCGCTGCTCGGCCTGCAGTACCCGGTGTGGATCGTCCTGCTCACCTTCGTCGTCCTCGCCGTGGTGCTCGCCCGCACGGGCTTCGGGCAGTCGCTGTACGCCATCGGCGGTCGGGGCGACGCCGCCCGCCTCATGGGCCTGCCGGTCGCGCGCTCGACGACGCTGGTCTACGTCTTGTCCGCGACCCTCGCGGGGACGGCGGGTGCGCTGCTCGCCGCCCGTTCGTCCTCGGGCGTGCCGATCGTGGGGGTGGGGGTGGAGCTCGACGCCATCGCGGCAGTCGTCATCGGCGGCACCCTGCTCACCGGCGGCGCCGGCACGCTGCGCGGGACGCTGTGCGGCGTGCTGCTGCTCGGCGTCATCCAGAACTGCATCAACCTCGTCGGCAACCTCGACTCGAGCTACCAATCCCTCGTCAGCGGAGCCTTCCT
>JALYMU010000264.1 GCA_030773595.1 Actinomycetota bacterium
GTCCCGGCGGCGACGCATCGGCGCATCCGCCCGCGGCGGCTCGGGGGTCAGGCCGGCAGCGCCCGGCCGCCGTACCGAGCCCGTAGCCGACGCCGCCCACGGCGAGCAGCGCTGCGGTGATGAGCAACGGGGCCACGGGCGGGGTCAGGACCAGGAGCACGGAGAGCAGGAGCGGTCCGAGGACGAACAGCGTCTCGACCGCGACGGCGTCGAGCGCGTAGCCGGCCCGGCGCGCTGTCTCGTCGGCCACGACGACGCGCCAGGCCGACCGCATGGCCGCGCTGAACGGGGGATAGCTGACACCGGCCAGCGCGGCCAGCAGCACCAGCACCGGGACGTCGAGCCGGGCCACCGCGGCCACCGCGAGCCCGGCGAGCAGGGCTGCACTCGTGACGGTCGCCGGGACGAGCACCGCACGCTGCCCGTAGCGGTCCATGAGCCGTCCCCACAGTGGCGCGCCGCACGACGTACCCAGGGCGAAGGCTCCCGTCGTGACCCCCGCAGCGCTGTAGCTGCCGTGGGTGCGAGAGACCAGCAGCAGCGCGCCGATCGGCACCATCGACACCGGCAGCCGGGCGAGGAGCGAGGCGGCGAACGGCCGTACGCACGCGGGGTCGCGCAGGAGACGGACGTACGACGCGGCGCCGGGGTGTGCCGGGCCCGCCTCGGCTCGGTCCACCGACCGGCCCGTCGTCATCGCGTCCTTCCGCTGTCGTCCCGTGCGCTCGAGCGCGTCGGCGTGCCGCCCACCGCGCTACGGGGCGTTCGCGTCACTCCCAGTGTCACATCCCCCGCCGTCGGGGCCGAGCCCGCCGCGGTCGTTGCACGGACGTTGCCCGGACCCGCGGCAGCTCGTGCTCGCTGCGCCATTCGCCGTACGGCTTGTCATGAGGCGGTTACCGGGCGGATAGTGCGACCTGTCGGATCGCCTCGGGGGGAGAGCAAGCCCGTCGTGTCTGCGGACGTCGGTGTGCCGGGGGTCACCGTCGAGGACGGGAAGCACATCTGCGGCTTCTACCGAGAGCGCGAGGAGCGCAACGCAATCGTGCTCCACTTCCTGGAGACCGCGCTCGCGCGCGGCGAGTCCTGCGTCGCGGCGGTCGACGACGGGGGCGAGCCTGCCTTGGAGCGGCTGGCCCAACGCTACGGCGAGCTGCTCACGTTGCTCACGCCCGAGGACGCCTACATCCCGGATGGGGAGTTCGACCTGCAGCGCGCCATCGCGTCATGGGACCGGATCGTCGCGGACCTCTGTGCGGCCAACGACGACGCTCCGCTTCGGGCGGTCGACGACCACACGTGGCTGAGCAAGCTGCCGCCGGACAGCCCGGACTTCCTGACCTTCGAGTCACTGCTGAACGGTTTCCTCCCGCGCAGCCGCGCGACCGGCCTCTGCCTCTACGACGTGGACTCCTTCGACAGCGACGTCATCGTGTCGGTGCTGCGTACCCACCCCCGCGTGCTCATGCGCGGATCCGTGATCGACAACGCGTTCTGCGTCCCGCCGGAGCAGGACGCCGACGCGGGCCCCTCGCGTCGTTCCCGCTGAGCGCGTATGCGTCCCGAGCGCGGTGAGGTCGGACCGAACCATCTCGCGAGCCTGCAGGCGCTCTCGGTCCTGGCGACGCTGATGGGCGAGAGCGCCGACCCGCAGCGGATCGTGCGGCTGTGCCTGTCCGCCGTACCGACGCTGAGCCGCTACCGCGCGATCGGCATCGCGATCACGGCGGCGCACCCCGTCGAGGTGGCGCCGCTCCCGGTCGAGGTCGAGGCCGAGGTCGACGGGTTGCCACCGGCCGTGGCCCGCTTCGGAGCGTGCCCGGCTGGGGACACGCGTACCCGCTCAGTGGTTTCCGAAGTCCGGTCGGATACCTGGCAGTCGTCGCTGACGAGGAACTGCCCCTGGACGAGCAGCTGCTCGTCCGCATGCTCGCGCAGACGACGGGGCTGCGTTGGACGCGGCCTGGCGTCGCCAGCGCGAGCGCGCCGACGCCGACCTCGCCCTTCGACGCGAGCAGGCACGCTTGCGGTCCTTGCTCGAGTCCGCCCGGGTCGGCCTCGCGCTGCTGGACGAGAACCACACCATCGTCGTCGCGAACCCGCCGATGCGCACGCTTCTCGGCGAGGATCTCGTCGGGACGACCGTGACCGAGCACCTCGACGCGACCTCCATGGATCTGACGCAGCGGCTGGGGGCCGACCTGGACCTGTTCGTCACCGGTCCGTCGGGGGCGAAGCAGTCTGCCGACGGCGACTCGGACGAGTCGGTGAGCTACACCGACCCGAAGCCGGGCACCTACACGGTCAGCATCGACGGGTACGACGTCCCGGCGGGCACGACGGAGTACGACTACCGCGACTCGTTCACGGCCGACTCACTCGGATCGCTCGACGTGACCTCGGGGTCGGTGTCGCTCGCGTCGGGGTCGACCGCCACCGTGAGCGGGACGCTGACGGTCAAGCAGGCCCTGCACAGGACCGGAAGGTGACGGGAGCGATGGAGGTGCGAACCGACACGGGCGCCGTCGTGGCCCGCGGTGACGTCATCGTCGGCACCGTCACGCAGTAGGACGTCCGCAACAGCGAAGGGCCCTGCCGGTGATGGCCGATCCGGCGGGGCCCTCGTTCATCTGCGGCGCGTTCCCCTCCGCCGCGCGTGGGCTATCCGCGCCGCGGCGCTCAGTCGGCGACCTTCTCCCAGATGGAGACGTGCTGCCGGCTGTCGTTGGTGAACGGCTGCCGCGTCCACCCCTCCCAGCGCGCGCGCAGTCGCAGGCCCGCCAGCTGCGCCATCAGGTCGAGCTCTGCGGGCCAGACATACCGGAAGGGAATCGACCGGTAGTCGCCGCGCCCGTCGAGCACCTCCACGTAGTTCGAGCTCATCGTCTGGGTGGCGACGTCGTAGCGGTCGAAGGCCCACCGCGTCGGGCTCGTGTGGAACGGGACCACGTCCTGGCCGGCCGGAAGCCTGCGAAGCTCCGGGACCATCACCTCGACGACGAAGCACCCGCCCATCTCCAGGTGCGCTGCGACGTTGCGGAAGCAGGCGACCTGAGCGGCTTGGGTCGTCAGGTTCATGATGGTGTTGTAGACCAGGTACGCCACCGAGAACGTGCCGTCCACCCTCGTCGTGGCGAAATCCCCGATGGTCACACCGACGGCCTCGCCGCCGGGCTTGGCGCGCAGCCGGGCCACCATCGCGCGGGACATGTCGATGCCATGGGTCGGGACGCCGCGCAGTACGAGTGGCACGGCGATGCGTCCCGTCCCGATCCCCAGCTCGAGCGCCCGGCCGTCTCCGGCGAGCTCCGCGAGGATGTCGACCGCGGCGTCGACGACTTCCTCCTCGAACATGTCCGAGGACGAGTCGTCGTACGTCGCCGCGACACGCTCTCCGAAGAAGCCGTCCTCATCCACCGGCGGACCGTATCGCCGACCGCGGCGGCACCGCTTGCGAATTTCCGTCGAGGCGGCGGAAGTGTTTGCCACGGCGGTCCGGGTCCTGCGCAGCCGGGCCGACCACGATGTTGCACAAGTGGCGCGTGCCAGGCGACCCGGGTCGAGCCCTGGCGGGCGTTACAGTGTCGAGGTCGGCAGGACGTCTGAGCCGACTCCGACCGAAATGTCACGGGGACGCGATGGCACGACCCGAGCCCGGGGAACCGCCGTACGAGTCATGGGTCGATCGGCGGATCCGAGAAGCGCAGGAGCGCGGGGAGTTCGACGACCTTCCCGGCGCGGGCAAGCCGCTGGCCGAACTGGACGCCCCGTACGACGAGCTGTGGTGGGTGAAGAAGCTCGTCCGTCGCGAGCAGCTGTCGTTGCGGGCGTCCGTCGCCGAGCCACGCACTGACGCGGACGAGACGTGCGACGGGTGCGCGCAGCCGCCCGAGAACCGTGCTGGTCAAGCGCCGCACCCCGCGGATGCCTCAGCGGGCGGCGATCCCCATCCCCGCCCCGTCTCCTGGCTTCGGCGGTGGTGGCGGGTATGCATCGCCAGGGCCGACGGCGGCGTCAGGGCGCTGCGACGGCGGTGACGAAGATGCAGATTCCTTCACCGCAGTTCGCCGACTGTCGCACGCCAATGGCTTTCAGCAATGCGATCTCCAGCCGGTGCGCCAGACGCCGCAGGCCGTGGTATTCCGTGTCGCCGCCGCGCTTCACCTCGATGCGGTCGAATCCGGCCAGGCGTATGTGCTCCGTCAGCATCCAGTCCGGCAGGATCGTGATGTGCCCGGGCTGGTAGTAGTGCTTGGGCCCGAAGATGTAGGGAGCTCCCATGAGGAACATCTTCAGGCGCGAGTGCGGGTGCGTCACGTTCGGAGTGCTGACCATGAGCCGGTCTCCCACTCGCAGTAGTGACCGGATCGACCGCAGGACCTGTCGCGGGTTCTCCACGTGCTCGAGCGTCTCCACGCACACGACCAGGTCGAACGGGCCGCGCGTCTCGTCCGTCCATTCGGGGTTGTCCAGATCGAGGCGATGGATCCAGTCGTGAGGTGGGTCGAGGTCGGTCGGCACGACGTCGAAGCCCGCGTCGCGGAGTCGCAGTGCCAGGGCGCCACAACCGGCGCCGACCTCGAGAACCCGTCCGCCATCGGGAAGCGCCGCGCGCGCCAGTGCTACCGCGTACTCGTGCACGCCCGGGGCGGCGTGGATGCTGTGGCCTTTGTAGAACCGGGCGCTGACGGTGCGCTGGACGGTTCCCGGATGAGGCACTGTCACGTGCACAGACTGTCACAGCGCTGATCCGCACTGGGACGGGGAGGCGCCCTTCTCCGTCCCTGGCGCGTGGCCCTTCCCGCGACGGACTCGCGTGGTGTTGAGTCGACGGCCAGTGAGACGAAGCGCTTTCGAGCCACCGCACGACGTACCACCCCGACGGGAGCCACCGCTGTGCGACGGAACAAGGTCATCTCGGCCGACGAGGCCGCGCGGATCGTCCTCGACGGCGACACCGTCGCGACCGGTGGGTTCGTCGGCATCGGCTTCGCCGAGGAGCTCGCGCTGGCGCTCGAGCGACGCTTCCACGAGACCGGGTCGCCGTCGGGCCTGACACTGGTGTATGCCGCCGGCCAGGGCGACGGGCGCACCCGCGGCCTGAACCACTTCGCCGGCGACGGGATGGTCCGCCGCGTGATAGGCGGGCACTGGGGTCTCGTTCCCGCTCTCGGCACGCTCGCCCTCGAGGACAGGGTGGAGGCCTACTGCTGGCCGCAGGGCGTGATCTCCCACCTCTTCCGCGAGATCGCCGGTGGTCGGCCGGGCGTGGTGACGAAGGTGGGCCTCGGGACGTTCGTCGACCCCCGCCACGGCGGCGGCCGGATGAACCGGTGCACAGCGGAGGAGCTCGTCGAGCTCGTCACGCTGCGCGGCGAGGAGCACCTGTTCTTCCCCGCGATGCCGATCCACGTGGCCCTTCTGCGCGGGACGACGGCGGACCCCGAGGGCAACATCACGATGGAGCGGGAGGCGCTGACCCTGGAGGTCCTCTCCATCGCCCAGGCGGCGAAGAACTCCGGCGGCGTGGTGATCGTGCAGGTGGAGCGGGTCAGCGACCGGCGCATGCTCAGCCCGCGTGAGGTCAAGATCCCCGGCATCCTCGTGGACGCCGTCGTCGTGGCCGACCCCGCGAACCACGCCCAGACATTCGCCGAGCAGTACAATCCCGCCTACACCGGTGAGATCGCGCTTCCGGCGACCGGCGTCCCGCCCATGCGGCTGGACGCGCGGAAGGTCATCGCCAGGCGCGCGGCGATGTTCCTGCGCGTGAACGCGGTCGTGAACCTCGGGATCGGGATCCCCGAGGGCGTCGCATCCGTGGCCCACGAGGAGGGCGTCCTCGACCTGATCACGCTGACGGTGGAGCCCGGCGCGATCGGCGGCATCCCGGTGGGAGGCCTCAGCTTCGGCGCCGTGGTCAACCCCCAAGGCATCATCGACCAGCCCTACCAGTTCGACTTCTACGACGGCGGCGGGCTCGACCAGGCCTTCCTCGGGATGGCCGAGGTCGATGCCCACGGTGACGTCAACGTCAGCCGCTTTGGGAGGCGCGTCGCAGGAGCCGGGGGCTTCATCAACATCAGCCAGAATGCCAAGGCGGTCTACTTCCTCGGAACCTTCGCGGCGAAGTCGGAGGTGAGCGTCAGCGACGGTCGGGTCCACGTCGACGACCGCGCAGCGGTGGCGAAGTTCCGCTCCCGCGTCGGGCAGGTCACGTTCAACGGACGGCGAGCCGCCGCCCGTGGCCAGGAGGTCCACTACGTGACGGAGCGGTGCGTGTTCCGGCTCCGCGAGGCCGGCGGCCTCGAGCTGGTCGAGGTCGCTCCGGGAATCGACGTGGAGCGCGACGTCCTCGCCCACATGGAGTTCCGGCCTGCCGTCGCCGAGGACCTAGCGATCATGGACGTGGCCATCTTCCGAGACGCCGTGATGGGCCTGCGGGACCGGCCGCCCGTCTCGATGGACGAGCGCTTCCGGTACGACGCGGCGCACGAGACGGTCTACGTCAACTTCGAGGGGCTGCGCCTGCTGACCGTCGACGACGCCCGCGCGCTCGCCGACGAGCTCGACAAGCGCTTCGCCGAGCTCGCCCGGCGGGTGCACGTCGTCGTCAACTACGACAACTTCCACCTCTCCCCCGAGGCGGGCGAGGAGTTCTTCCGCATGGTCCGCCACAACGAGGCGGCGTACTTCCTCTCCTCCAGCCGGTACTCCACCAACGCATTCTTCCGCCGTCAGCTGGGCCGCGAATTCGCCGAGCACGACCTCTACGCCAACTTCAGCGAGAGCACGGTGGCGGCATCCGAGGACCTGCCCGGACCGACGGCCTGATCGACCCCAATCACAGGTCGCGGAGGAAGCACGTGATCCGCGCCGTGCACACCCGGCGGTCGGCCGGGTCCGTGATGACGACCTCGTACGTCGCGAGGGTGCGACCGAGGTGCACCGGCGTGGCGACGCCGGTCACCCGCCCGCCACGCGCTGCGCGATGGTGGGTGGCATTGATCTCGATCCCGACGCCGATCCGCCCCGGCCCGGCGTGCATGCTCGCACCCGCCCCGCCGAGGGTCTCGGCGAGCACGAGCGACGCACCGCCGTGCAGCACGCCCTGCACCTGTGTATTGCCGTCGACCGGCATCGACCCGACCACACGGTCGACGCTGCACTGCGAGATGTCGATCCCCAGCAGTGCCGGGAGCGCGCCGGCGCCCTCGGTGCCGGTGAAGTCTTGTAGATGCTCGGTCATAGGAGGCTTCCTGCCCCGCTCACCTGCCCGGACACGTCCCGTACGGTGACGCCCATGACGCCGTACGACGAGATCGACGTGCCGGTCCCCGGTGGCTGTCTGCGCGTGGTGCGGTGGCCCGGTGCCGGCCCCGTCGTCGTGGCCGCGCACGGCATCACCTCCAACGCCCTGGCGTGGTCGCAGGTGGCGGAGCACCTCGCCGGGGCGGCGGTGACGCTCGTCGCGCCGGACCTGCGCGGGCGTGCCGGCAGCCGCGCGGCCCCTCCGCCGTACGGCATCGGGACGCATGCGGACGACCTCGTCGCAGTGCTGGACGCGCTGGACGTGCCGAGCGCGGTCCTGGCCGGGCACTCGATGGGGGCATTCGTCGCCGCAGTGGCGGCCGCGCGACATCCGGGTCGGGTGTCGCACGTCGTCCTGGTCGACGGTGGGGTCGGTTTCCCGGCTCCGGTCGGGTCGGACGTCGACGCTGTCCTCGAGGCGGTCCTCGGGCCGGCTATGCGCCGGCTGGGGATGACCTTCGGCTCTCCCGAGGCCTACCTCGACTTCTGGCGGGAGCACCCGGCCCTGCGCGCTGTCTGGACGCCGACGGTCGAGGCGCACCTGCGCCGGGACCTCGTCGAGCACGACGGCGGCTGGCGGTCCTCCTGCGTCCTCGACGCTGTGCGGATCGACGGGCGCGAAGTCCTCGAGGACACCGAGACGCTCGCCGCCGCACCGGGGCTGCGGGTCCCCGCGACGCTGCTCTGGGCGGAGCGCGGGCTGCTCGACGAGCCGCAAGGGCTCTACGACGAGGCAAGGGTGGACCAGGCGGCGCTCCCACCGGTCGTGCGCGCGGTGGCCGTCCCTGACGTCAACCATTACTCGATCGTGCTCGGGTCATCCGGCGCCGAGGCTGTTGCCGAGGAGCTGGTGCGAGTCGCTTCGGACGGGGACCGGGGCGCTCGGACGCGCGCGGGCTGAGACGCGCCGGACGTGTGCTCGGGCGGATGCTCCAGCAGCCCGTCGGCCCATCGACACGATGCCCGCGGCGAAACGGGGGGGCGCTCGGTCATCCCCGTGGCCCGAGCGCCTTCACCGCCGTCCTGAACGGCCGGCGCGCGCGGGGAGTCACGTCCACGGACACCACGGTCCCCGGACCGGCCGGCGACCTTCCCGTACGCCTGTACCGTCCCGCCGGCGAGCGAGAGACGGCGCTTCCCGTCGTCATGGCCTTCCACTCCGGCGGCTGGATGCTCGGCAACCTCGACACGTCCGACTGGCTGTGCAGCAACGTCGCCGCGAAGGTTCAGGCGGTCGTCGTGGCCGTGGACCACCGGCTTGCGCCGGAGGTTCCAGCTCCGGCTGCCCTCGACGACTGCTACACGGCACCGTGATGGAGGTGCGCCACAGCGACGGCAGCCCGCCGTACCTCGTCGAGTCGACTCACTCGCACCAGACCGCTCTGGTGTTCCCGGGGCCGACGCCCACGTCGAGCACCACGACGCTGTGGCTGCGTCGCGCGCTGGACAGCTTCGCCGTCAGCGGCCCGGCGCGCACCGGGCTCGGTCGACGCTGAAGGCGATGTGCCTCAGGCGGAGCTGAGTACGCCTACTCATGCAGGCTCCCCGGCGCGCGGTGAACCATTCCGCCATGACCTTTGGAGGCAGCATGAGCAGTTCGAGTCACCCGTCACCAGCCTGGCCGCGTCCATCGGGCGGCCCGGCCGCGCCGAACGGCACCCCCGCCGGCCGCGGGGCCGGTTGGGTGGCCGTCGTGCTGCACCTGGCCGTCGGAGCGCCCTACCTCGGTTCCGGCCTCGTCGCCTCGGCCTACGGCGTCGCGGTGCTCTGGGCGCTGTGGGCCGTCCTCTTGCTCGTGCTGGTCCGGCTGCGCGTGCGGCGGCCGTTCTGGGCTCTCGCCGTGCCCGTCGTCGCGGCCGTCCTGTGGTTCGTCGTGCTGCTCATCGGCGACGCTGCCCTCGGCTGGACGGCCTGACCACGCGGCGCGTGTCACTTCTCGGAGCGGACCTGCCAGCCACGGGAGCCACGACCGGCGTCAGGGCACGGGCGCCGCGACGGCGGTGACGAACACACAGGTTTTCCCGCCGTAGTCGGCCCGCTGCCGCACACCGACGACTTTTAGCGAGACGGTCTCCTCGATGGAGTCGAACCCGGCCAGGCGTATGTGCTCGGTCAGCATCAAATCCGGCAGGGACGGCATGCGGGCAAGCCAAACCGAGGGCGGCCGCCGGGTCGAGCGGTTTGACAAGGATGCTTGACAGCGGTGTCAACGGCTTCACACTTCACCACCATGATGCAGATAGTCGAACGCCGTGAGAGCGCGAGCGAGCTACGCCGCACGCGTCGGTTCCTGCTGGAGAGCGGGCCCGCGGTCGCGCTCGTCGTCGGCCTCGGCGTGGTGGGCGAGGCGCGACTGTTCGGGTCGGACGGACCGGCCCGGGTCCCGTGGGCCCTCGCCAACCTCGTACCCGCCGTCTGGTTCCTCGTCACCACCGTGCGGGCCGCCCGCCGCGCCGACGAGCTCCAGCGCCTCGCGTACCTCCGGGCGAGCGCCATCGGGTTCGCGGTCGCGCTGCTGGGGACGTACGCCGCCGTGGTGCTCGCCAGCGTCGGCGTCGGCGACCTCCGGGAGACCGTCTCGGCCGGGGGCACCGCGGCGCTGGTGGTCTGGGTGGCCGCGCTCGTCGCGCTCACCCGGCGGACCCGGTGAGGAACCGGCTGCGCGAACTGCGGACCGAGCGGCGCTGGAGCCAGGCCGACCTCGCCGACCGGCTCGACGTCTCGCGGCAGACGGTGAACGCGATCGAGACCGGCCGGTACGACCCCAGCCTGCCGCTCGCGTTCAAGCTCGCGGAGGTGTTCGGGAGCCGGATCGAGGACCTGTTCTTCCCCGCGGACGGCGTCGGGGCGGACTGGTGACGAGCGTCGCGACCGACGTGACGGCGGGCGGGGGGACGGACGGGGCGGCCGGCGTCGGGGTGGAGCGGTGAGCGTCGGCGGAGCGGTGACGGCCGTCGCCTGGGACACCGCGTGGCGGCGCGCGCTCTATGGCTCGGGCGGGTTCGCACGGCGTGCCGAGGGCCCGGCCGCGCACTTCCGCACCTCGGTGACCGCCGGCGCGCCGGTGCTCGCCGACGTGCTGCTCGACCGGCTTGCCGCCGCGCTCGGGCACCCCGACG
>JALYMU010000265.1 GCA_030773595.1 Actinomycetota bacterium
AGCCAGCGGTGCGGAGAGCGCGACTGCAAGGACGCCGGCCGCCGCGAGCGCGACCGCATCCCCGCTAGGCCTGCGGGGCACTCGCACGCCGGCGGCGAACCACCACGACGCCCGCGGTGGCGAGGAACGTCAGCCCGCCCAGCGCTGCCAGCGGCACCTCCGACCCCACCCCGCCCTCACTCATTCCGGCCTCGCCCACTCCGGTGTCGCCGCGCGGCACGTTGCCGGTGCCCTCGTTCTCGTTGCCGCCACCGCCGCCGGTGCCCTCGTTGCCGCCACCGCCGCCGCCGCCGTTGCCGGTGCCCTCGTTCTCGTTGCCGCCACCGCCGCCGGTGCCCTCGTTGCCGCCGCCGGTGCCCTCGTTGCCGCCACCGCCGCCCTCGTTGCCGCCACCGCCGCCCTCGTTGCCGCCGTCGGCGGTGGTGCCCTCGGCGCCGCCCTCGTTACACGCGATGCCGTCGCCGTTCCTGTCCAGCGTGCCCGCGAGGCCGGGGTTCTGGTCCAGCACTCCCTGCGCGGCCTCCTGGGTGGGGTTCTCGCGGCAGAGGTGGATGTCCGCCAGCGCGGGCGACGCCCAGCCCAGCGCCAGCACCACCGCTACGGAGGGGGCTGCGAGCGCGCGCATCGTTATGGCTCTCATGTACGGTCCCGTCTGTGAGGTCCCCGGAGTGGGGTTGCTCCTACAACTTCCCTATCTATCCTATTTGCAACCACCGTTCTGCGCACGACAGCGCTGGAGGACTCCGCGCGCCGACGCATCCTCGATGCCTGCGCACGACAGGGCCCGGTTCGAAGCTCTCAGTCGCCATCGACGGCCGCGGCGTTGTCTGCCACTCGGGCTCGCGGTTGTTGCGGACATGGCCGAGGTCACGGGTTGGGCCGGGGGGCTGTCCGAGGCGGTGGCGGGCCTACGGCAACGCCGCTCGTGCCATGATCCGAAACGGGTGCTGACCGATCTGGCGGTGATCCTCGCCGACGGTGGGGGAAGATCAATCTGGAAGATCAGCTATCTGGCGGTACCGAGGGAGCAGCCCGGCGTGTTCGGCGCGGTGCCTCGACCGCGAGAGCATGGCGGGTTCTGGCCGGCATTGACGCCGAGTTGCTCGAGCAGTTGTGCGTGGCGCGGGCGGGCGTGCGGGAGTACACCTGCTGACTCGCGCGGAACTCGGCCATGACGTGCCCGCCGCGACGGCCGCCGGGCGCGTTCCACGGTCGAGCCCCGACGTGCTCGCCGCCACCCTGAGACGCGGACACAACTGCATGGCCGTGCATCAGTGTGCGGCCACGCACGCGACCACCGCCCTGGTCATGAGCCGTCGCCGGGCCCCCGGTGGCGGATCACCCGCGCCGGGACCCCGGCCACCACGGCGTACGGCGGCACGTCACCACGCACCAGTGCATGAGCGGCGACGACGGATCCCTCCCCGACGGTGACGCCGCGCAGGACACTCGCCTTCGTGCCGATCCAGCAGTCCGGCCCGATCCGCACCGGCGACTTGACGATCCCCTGGTCCTTGATCGGCACGGTGACGTTGTCGACGACGTGGTCGAAGTCGAGGATGTAGACCCAGTCGGCCAGGATCGTGCGCGCACCGATCTCCACGTCGAGGTAGCAGTTGACGGTCACGTCGCGCCCCAGCACGCACTTCTGACCGATCCGCAGCGTGCCCTCGTGCGCCCGGACGCGCACACCGTCACCCAGGTGCACCCAGGCGCCGAGGACGAGTCGGCCGTAGCCGCGCCGGGCGTAGCACTCGACGTCCTTGCCGAGGAACACGATGCCCTCGGTCACGACGTGGGGGTTGCGCAGCTTGAAGACGAGAAAGCGCCAGTACCGCCGGAGGTACCACGGCGTCCACGCGCGCTCGCGCACGACCCAGCGCAGCGACGCGAGCGAGAGGACGCGCGGGCGCGGCTCGGTCACCGCCCGGTGAAGCGAGCCTTGCCCGGGCCGCTCTCCACGAACGACGCCATGCCAATGGAGCGGTCCTCCGTCGCGAACAGGCCCGCGAACTGCTGGCGCTCGAGCTCCAGGCCGGTGTTGATGTCGACGTCGAGGCCGCGGTCGATCGCCTCCTTCGCGGCGCGCAGCGCGTACGCCGGACCGCCGACGTAGCGGGCAACCATCTCGCGGGCGGCGGTGTAGACCTCCGCGGCCGGCACGACACGGTCGACGAGGCCGATGGACAGCGCCTCCTGCGCGCCGACGAAACGGCCGCTGAAGATCAGCTCCTTCGCCCGCGCGGGCCCGATCAGGCGCGGCAGCCGCTGCGTTCCGCCCGCGCCGGGTATCAGCCCCAGCAGCACCTCGGGCTGGCCGAGCTTGGCGTCCTCGGCCGCGACCCGGAAGTCCGCCGCCAGCGCGAGCTCGCAGCCGCCACCGAGGACATAGCCCGTCACCGCGGCCACGACCGGCTTGGGAATCCGCGCCACCGCGGTGAAGGCGGCCTGCAACGCCGTGGACCGCTCCACCATGTCGGTGTAGGACATCGCCGCCATCTCCTTGACGTCGGCCCCGGCGGCGAAGACCTTCTCGCCGCCGTAGACGACGACCGCCGCGATCTCCCGGTTGCCACCCGCCTGCGCTGCCACCGCGGCGAGCTCGTCCTGGACCTGCGCGTTGAGCGCGTTCATCGGCGGGCGGTCCAGCCGGATGGTGGCGATGCCACCCTCGACCTCGAGACGGACGAACTCCCCCACGCCGGACCTCCCTCGCTCCTGCACGACCGACCGCGAGCCTAACCGCCGCCCTCCCGGCGCCTCAGCGCCGGGCGTCCGCCGCCACGACAGCCGCCACGACCTGCGGGTCCGCGGTGTCCGGGTCGCCTCGCAGACGCACGACCTCCAGGTGCGCCGGTGCGTCCGGGACCGCCGGGTCCGGTGCCACGACGAGCACCCGCCGTACCGACGTCTCCTCCGCGGCGTCGAGCAGCCACTCCCACGTCGCCGCCGGCGAATCGAGATGTACGACGGTGAAGGCGCCCTCGAGCACCGCGCCGGTCCGCAACGGGTCGGACAGGTCCGAGACAGCGGCAGGGACGCGCCGCTGCGCGAACCACTCGCGCTCCTCCCTCGCGCGCACGGTCACCCGGACCTCGACGCCGTCCTGGAGCAGCGCGGTGACGACGGCATGGCCCAGAGCGCTTCCCGCCCCGGTGACGACGACCGGCATCCGGGGAAGGTACCGGGGCGATGGACACGACACGACACCCGACGACGACGGCGGACCCGACGAGCAGCCTGCACGGCGACCCAGTCCCGTGGCCGGGGCACTGGACACCCCTCGGCGCCACTCCGGACGCGGACGGAACGAACTTCGCGCTCTGGTCGCGTGGGGCCGAGCGGGTGGACCTCTGCCTCTTCGACGACGACGGCACAGAGACGCGCGTGCCGCTGGAGGAGTCGACGTTCCACACGTGGCACGGCTACCTGCCCCGCATCCGGCCGGGACAGCGCTACGGCTATCGCGTGCACGGTCCGTGGGAGCCCTACCGCAGCGCCCGGTTCAACGCCGCCAAGCTGCTGATCGACCCCTACGCCAAGGCCGTCGACGGGAGATACGTCCTCCACGACGCGGTCTTCGGCCACCGGAGGGACCTCGACGACACGGTTCGCGAGGATCGCGATTCTGCGCCGTACGTTCCCCGCTCCGTCGTCGTCCACGACGACTTCGACTGGGGCGCGGACGCCCCGCCCGCCACCCCGTGGGCCGACACGGTCATCTACGAAGCGCACGTCAAGGGCTTCACCAAGCGCCACCCCAAGGTCCCCGAGCACCTGCGCGGGACGTACGCCGGGATGGCGCACCCCGCCGCGGTCCAGCACCTCGTCGACCTCGGCGTCACCGCCGTGGAGCTGCTGCCCGTGCACGAGTTCGTCAGCGAGCCGCACCTGCTGGAGCGCAACCTCACCAACTACTGGGGGTACAACTCCATCGGCTATTTCGCCCCCCACGGCGCCTACAGCTCCGCCGGTACGACCGGGCAGCAGGTCCGGGAGTTCAAGGCGATGGTGAAGGCACTGCACGAGGCGGGGCTCGAGGTCATTCTCGACGTCGTCTACAACCACACGGCGGAAGGCGGCCAGGACGGGCCGACGCTGTGCTTCCGCGGGATCGACAACCCCGCCTACTACCGGCTGCGCGACGGGCGCCGCTACGCCGACTACACCGGCTGCGGCAACACACTCGACGTGCGCCACCCGCACGTGCTCAGGCTCATCATGGACTCGCTGCGCTACTGGGTCACCGAGATGCACGTGGACGGGTTCCGCTTCGACCTCGCCTCCGCGCTGGCACGCTCCTTCCACGACGTCGACATGCTCTCGTCGTTCCTGACGACGATCTCCCAGGACCCGGTGCTCAGCACGGTGAAGCTCATCGCGGAGCCCTGGGACGTCGGCGAGGGCGGCTACCAGGTCGGGGAGTTCCCGCCGCTGTGGACCGAGTGGAACGACAAGTACCGCGACGCCGTACGCGACTTCTGGCGCGGCGCAGCCGGCGGTGTGCGCGACCTTGGCTGGCGCCTGTCGGGGTCCAGCGACCTCTACGAGTCCGATGGGCGGCGCCCGTTCGCCTCGATCAACTTCGTCACCGCCCACGACGGCTTTCCCCTTCGCGACCTCGTGTCCTATGACCGCAAGCACAACGACGCCAACGGCGAGGACAACCGCGACGGCACCAACGACAACCGGTCGTGGAACGGCGGGGTCGAAGGCGCGACCGACGACCCGTCGATCCGGGCACTGCGGCTGCGCCAGGTGCGCAACATGCTGACTACCCTGCTGCTGTCCACCGGCGTGCCGATGATCACGGCCGGGGACGAGATGGGGCGCACGCAGTGGGGCAACAACAACGCCTACTGCCAGGACAACGAGATGTCGTGGCTGGACTGGGAGCCCGGCCCCGAATGGCTCGACACCCTCGCGTTCACCCGCCAGCTGCTGGCGCTACGGCGAGAGCACCCGGTGTTCCGGCAACACCACTTCTTCGAGGGTCGGCCGGTCGGGAACGGCGGGCGCAAGGACCTCGCGTGGTTCGGACCCGAGGGCGTCGAGATGAGCGCCGACGCGTGGTTCGACCCGCAGCGCCATGCGGTCGGGATGTTCCTCGCCGGGGACGGGATCCGCGCACGGGGGCGGCGCGGCGAGCAGCTCTTGGACGAGTCGTTCCTGCTGCTGGTCAACGCCTCGGCCACCGAGACCGAGTTCTCGCTGCCCGGCCCGGCGTGGTCGCCCGGCTACGTCGTCGAGCTCGACACCGCAGACGCCGGTCACCGCGGACACTCCTACTCCGCCGGCCGGTCGGTCCCGCTTCCGGCCCGCACCGCCGTCCTGCTGCGTGCCACGGGGTGACGCGTCCGAAGGTGACCGCCCTCCTCAGGGCAGCCGGTGTAGTCCTGCGTGATCCCGGGGACACGCCAGCATCACGGCGGCCATGCTCGCCAGCATGAGCACCTGCCATGCCCATCGCTCGGTCCTCCGCCTGAGAGGGCCCATAACGACACCGCGGCACCGGCCGACGC
>JALYMU010000266.1 GCA_030773595.1 Actinomycetota bacterium
CCGCGGGCTGCGCCCGCGGCTGCCCGGGTCGGTACGCGTCGCCGGACCCCGGTGGCTCACGGCGCTGCTGACCGGGGACCCTCCGCCGGCCGGGTGAGCCTCGGACTCGCCGGTCGACCCGGCGCCCTCTGATTCGCTGGTCGGCTCCGGCGCCGCGGTTCAGCGACGTGCCCGGGCCTGCGCCGGCGTCACCTCGGGCACGCTGCCGACCCGGTCCCTGCCGGAGCGCTTCGCCTCGTAGAGCGCCGCGTCGGCCGCGCCATAGAGCTCACGCAGCGTCCGCGCGTGCCGAGGCGCCGCAGCCACACCCAGACTCACCGTGACGGCAACCGTCCGGCCGTCGCCGAGCGGCACCGGCTCGGACCGCACGGCGTCCCGGACAGCCCAGGCACGCTCCACCGCCACACCGAGAGGGCACCCGGGCAGCAGCACCGCGAGCTCGTCCCCGCCCAGGCGCGCGATCACCGCATCCTCCGGGCGGCAGTGCTCCGTCAGCACGCGGGCGAGGTGGGTGAGCACCGCGTCGCCGCCCGGGTGGCCGTAGGTGTCGTTGACCAACTTGAACTCGTCGACGTCGAGCAGGAACAGCGAGACCTCGCGCCGGCCCTCGGTGTCGAGCGCGTCGTGGGCGGCCTCGTCGAGGACCCGCCGGGTGGCGAGGCCGGTCAGGGCGTCGACGGTGGCCTGCGCCCGCAGCTGCCCGACGAGCTGCTCCTGGCGGTCCCGGGCCGTCACGAGGATCCAGGTCATGACGGCCAGCGTGGTGCTCACCGCGACCAGGTCGGCCAGCGCCTCGTCGGGGGGAAGGACGAACGCCACCACGAGCGCGTCCCCGACCACGACCTGCCCCCACACCAGGGCGGCCGCGCGGGCACGCAGCTGGTAGCTCGCGTAGAGCACGGGCCAGCACAGGAAGATCTGCGCGCCGGCGGATGCGTCCTCGGTGGCGAGGTCGAGCGCGACCGTCACCGCGATCACCACGGTGGGCACCGTGCCCCAGAACCACGACGGGAAGATGCCGGGGACGCGATGGGCGAGCGTCCCGACCACGACGAGCCCGGCGACGACGCACCACACCGCGACCACGGCGTAGCCCTGACCCGCGAACCCCGGCGCGGCGACGGCCAGGACGCCGAGCACCGCGGCCGCCGCGAAGGCGAACGCGGTGCCCGTCGCGGCGGCCGATCGCGCGTCACGAGGCTCGAGCAGCCGGGGCAGGTTCACCCACGGGATATCGGCAGGCGCCCGTGCCACCCGGCGCACCCATCCGGGTGGCGGGCGGGCAGCGGGTCCTCGCCGCCGGTCGAAGCGCCGCCGGTCGCAGCGCCGGCGGGGCCTGTCGGCGGCGCTCCGGCACCGTTCGAGTAGCCGGCTCGGACGCATGGGAGACGTCCTGTCGGTGGCCGCAGGCAGGATGGCCGCGTGCTGCTGGTGGAGCTCGCCCGTACCTCCGCGCACGTCGCCTCCTCGCCGCGACGGCTCGACAAGGTCGCCGCGCTGGCCGCGATCCTGCGCGCCGCCCCGCGCCCCGACGTGCCAGCGGCGGTCGCCTACCTGTCCGGGGACCTGCGCCAGCGCCGCACGGGGCTGGGGTGGGCGGCGCTGGGCGAGCTGCCCCCACCCGCGGAGGGGCCAACGCTGACCGTGGCGGAGGTCGACGAGACGTTCGGCCGCATCGCCGCGCTGTCCGGGGCGGGGGCGGGCACCGGCCGCCGGCGGCTGCTGCACGGACTGTTGGCGCGCGCGACGCCGCAGGAGCAGCGGTTCCTGGCCGCGCTGGTGAGTGGCGAGCTACGCCAGGGGGCGCTCGACGCCATCGTGGTGGAGGCGCTCGCCGTGGCCGTCTCCGTGCCGGCCCCCGACGTCCGGCGGGCGGTGATGCTGCGGGGAGCCACGGCGCCGGTCGCCCAGGCACTCCTGCTGGAGGGTGCCTCGGCGCTGGCCGGCTTCCGGCTCGAGGTCGGCCGGCCGGTGCAGCCCATGGTGGCGCAGCCGGCCGCCGACGTGGCGACCGCGCTCGGCCGGGTCAGCCCCGCTGCGGTCGAGGACAAGCTCGACGGCATCCGGGTGCAGGTGCACCGCCGCGGCGACGATGTTGGCGTCTGGACCCGCACGCTCGACAACGTGACCGGCCGGCTGCCCGAGGTGGTGGAGGCGGTGCTCGCGCTGCCCGCGACATGCGTCGTGCTCGACGGCGAGGCGATCGCCCTGCGCCCGGACGGGCGTCCCCGGCCGTTCCAGGCGACCGCGGCGCGCGTGGGCAGCCGCGTCGACGTCGACTCCGCCCGCCGGTCCACCCCCCTGTCGGTCCTCTTCTTCGACCTGCTCCACCTCGACGGCCAGGACCTACTCGCCGTGCCGGCGGCGCAGCGGCATGCCGTGCTGGCGGCCACCGCGCCCGGAGACGCGCTCGTCGGGCGGATGGTGACCGACGACGTCGCACGCGCCGAAGAGGCGTTCCGGCAGGCGCTGGCCCGCGGCCACGAAGGCGTCGTCGTCAAGTCGCTCGATGCGCCGTACGACGCCGGCCGCCGCGGGGGCAGCTGGCTGAAGGTCAAGCCCCGGCACACCCTCGACCTGGTGGTGCTCGCGGCCGAGTGGGGGCACGGCCGACGCTCCGGCTGGCTGTCCAACCTCCATCTCGGGGCGCCCGATCCGGCAACCGGGGCGCTGGTGATGCTTGGGAAGACGTTCAAGGGCCTCACCGACGAGATGCTGCGCTGGCAGACCGAGCGCCTGTCCCGGCTCGCGGTCGAGCGGCCACGGTGGGGCGTCGTCGTCCGGCCCGAGCTCGTCGTCGAGGTCGCCTTCGACGGCGTCCAGACCAGCCCTCGCTACTCGGGAGGCATGGCACTGCGGTTCGCCCGTGTGTTGCGCCACCGGCCCGACAAGCCTGCCACCGAGGCCGACACGGTCGACGCCGTGCGTGCCGTCCACGCGGACCAGCCGTGACGTGCGAGGCTCCCCCGCAACGGCAGCCGGAGGTCCTCCACACGGGCAGGGCGGACGCGCCACCACCGCCCGAGGCGCTCCTTGTGCGCACCGACGGAAGCAAGAGCACCGCAGGGTTGTTGACCCCCGAGGACCGCGCGACCCGCGCAGCCGACGAGCCAGGATGGAGTCACGACGGTGGCGCTGCCGCATGACGACGACGCGAAGATCGCCCAGTACGCCCATCCCGAGCGCCTGGTCACCACCGCCTGGCTCGCTGAGCGCCTCGACACCGCCCCGGCGCAGCTCGCGGTCGTCGAGTCGGACGAGGACGTCCTGCTCTATGACACCGGGCACATCCCGGGAGCGGTCAAGGTCGACTGGCACACCGAGCTCAACGACCCCGTGACCCGCGACTACGTCGACGGGGCAGGCTTCGCCCGGCTGATGTCGGACAAGGGCATTGGCCGCAACACCACGGTGGTGATCTACGGCGACCGAAACAACTGGTGGGCCGCCTACGCGCTGTGGGTCTTCACGCTCTTCGGCCACCCGGACGTGCGGCTGCTCGACGGCGGGCGGGCGAAGTGGGTGGAAGAGGGCCGGCCGATGACGACCGACGTCGCGTCCCGACCCCGGACGGACTATCCGGTGGTCGAGCGGGACGACCGTGCGATCCGCGCCTTCAAGGACGACGTGCTCTCCCACCTCGGCAAGCCGCTCGTGGACGTCCGCTCTCCCGGGGAGTTCACCGGCGAGCTGCTCCACATGCCGGACTACCCGCAGGAGGGAGCAGTCCGCGGTGGCCACATCCCCGGAGCGCGCAACGTCCCCTGGGCGCGTGCGGCTGCCGAGGACGCCACGTTCCGTTCCCGCGCCGAGCTCGCGGCGATCTACGAGGGGGAGGCCGGACTGTCCCGGGGCGACGACGTGGTCGCCTACTGCCGGATCGGTGAGCGCTCCTCGCACACCTGGTTCGTGCTGACGCACCTGCTCGGGTTCGACAACGTGCGCAACTACGACGGCTCGTGGACGGAGTGGGGCAACTCCGTGCGGGTGCCCATCGAGCGCGGTAGCGGGTCATGAGCGCCACCCTGCCCGCGGCGCTCGACGAGATCGTCGACGAGTTCGCGGCCGTCGGCCCTCGTGACCGGCTGCAACTGCTGCTCGAGCTCTCCCGCGAGCTGCCGCCGCTGCCGCAGCGCTACGCCAGCGCCCGCGACGCTCTTGAGCAGGTCGACGAGTGCCAGTCGCCGCTGTTCCTGACCGTCGAGGTGGAGCAGTCCGACGGCCGTCGCCCCGTGCGGTTGTTCTTCGACGCCCCTGCCGAGGCGCCGACCACCCGTGGCTTCGCCGGCATCCTGCACGCCGGTCTGGACGGCGTGCCCGCCGAGGACGTCCTCGCCGTGCCTGACGACTTCTACGTCCGGCTCGGACTCGCCGAGGCGGTCAGCCCCCTGCGGCTGCGCGGTATGGCCGCCATGCTGGCGCGGATCAAGCGGCAGGTGCGGGCGAAGGTCTGACCGGAGCCAAGGCTCGACCCGAGCCGAGGTCTCTTCGCGGGACGCGCAGAACCCGCCGGGCGTGTTCTGTCGTACCTTCCGCCTAGCGTGGGGGCCGTGACGGAGACAGATGCGACGACCGGCACCGCGACCGAGAGCCCCGTGGGCATCCGCGAGCGCGCCGACGGGGTGCTGCGTGACCTGGTCGGGCGAAACGACGTCATCCTGCGGGAGGACCAGTGGCTCGCCGTCGACGCGCTCGTCAGCGAGCGCCGGCGCGTGCTCGTGGTGCAGCGCACGGGCTGGGGCAA
>JALYMU010000267.1 GCA_030773595.1 Actinomycetota bacterium
CGTCGAGGTCTGACGCGACGGCGGCCAGCGCGGCCGCTGCGGCCGCGGGCGATCCCACCGCCGTCAGCCGCTCCCGCCGCTCGAACACCACCGCGCCGCCACCAGCCCACGCCCGCGCCGACCCGTCCCGGGCCATCCACGCGCGCACGAAGAGATCCCCGCCGCCGGCCTCCAGCGCCTCCGCGAACCCGGACAACCGGCGTACGTCGACCGGCGGCGCCGCGGGAGCCGGGTCGACGCGCTCGGCCCGGCGTACGGCGCGACGTTCGTCGGCAGCGCTGACGTCCCGGCGTACGGCGGTGGGCTCCCGGGAAGCCGTCACGACCGCGTCCCGACCGGCTGCTGCGCCTCGGCCACCGGCACGGCGCTCGGGTGCTCGTGCAACCCGAAGCGCGCGTGGAAGCGGCGCAGCGGCCCGGGTGCCCACCAGTTCCGCTCGCCGAGCAGGGTCATGGTCGCGGGCACGAGCAGGCAGCGGACCAGGGTCGCGTCGACGGCCACCGCGATGGCGAGCGCGAGCCCCAGCTGCTTGATGCTCAGCATGTCGCCGCTGGCGAAGCCGAGGCAGACGATCACCATGACGAGCGCGGCGGAGGTGATGATCCGCCCGGTCCGCTGCAGGCCGACCTCGACGGCGCGGTCGTTGGGCAGCCCGGAGTCGTAGAGCTCCTTGATCCGTCCGAGCAGGAAGACCTCGTAGTCCATCGAGAGTCCGAAGGCGAAGGCGAAGCAGATCACCGGCACCCACGTCTCGAGACCGTCGACCGGCGTGAAGTTGAGCAGGCCGGCGAGGTGGCCGTCCTGGAACACCCACACCAGCGCGCCGAAGGTCGCCCCGAGCGAAAGTGTGTTCATCACCAGCGCCTTGAGCGGCACGAGCAGGGACCCGGTCATGAGGAACAGCAGCACGAACGTCGCGACGCCCAGCCACAGCAGCGCCCACGGCAGCGCCTCGAGGATCTCGGCCTTGAAGTCGACCAGCACCGCCGCGTCGCCGGTGACCCAGGAGGGCGCGTCCACCCGGTCCTCACGCAGCGCACGCACGAGGTCCTGGGCCTGGTCGCCCTGTGTCGCGCCCTTGGGGACCAGCTCCACCATCGCGTAGCCACGCTGGCGCGGCTGTGGCTCGCCGACCGAGGCGACCAGCGGCGCGATGTCGGGGTCCTCTGCGACCGACCGGGCGTAGGACGCGAGCGTCGCCACGTCGGTGCGGGCGAGGACGATGACGGGGTCCGCCCCCCGGTTGGGGAAGCGCTGCTGCACCGTCTCGGCGAACCGGCGGCTCTCCGACTCCTTCGGGAGCAGCTCGACATCGCCGTTCTGGAACCGCGCGTGCAGGAACGGCGCCCCCGCCGCCACGAGCAGCGTCCCCACCACGAGCAGCACCGGCCAGGCGCGGCGCTGGGTCGCGCGGGCGAGGGCAGCAAAGCGCCCGGTGTCGCTCACCGGCCGGGTCGGCGTCTTGATCCACCGGTGCAGGAGCCCCAGCAGCGCGGGCACGAGCGTGACGGCCGCGAGCAGTGCGAAGACCACGGCACTCGCGCCGGCCACCGCGAGCCCGCGGAACACCGTGATGTCGAACAGGAACAGCCCGGACAGCGACACGGCCACGGTCAGCGCGGAGAACAGGATCGTCCGTCCGGCCGTTCGCATCGTGGTCTCGACGGCGGCCTCCGGTGCGAGGCCGCGCCCGCGCTCCTCCCGATAGCGCGACAGCAGCAGCAGCGCGTAGTCGATGCACAGGCCGAGGCCCATCACGGTCGTCACCGACGGGACACCCGGATCGAGGTCCAGGACGTACGACGCGGCGTACAGCGTCGCGAGACCGCCCGCGATCGCGCCGAACGCCGCCAGGAGCGGCAGTCCCGCCGCGACCAGGCCGCCGAACACGACGACCAGCACGACGAGCACGAACGGCAGCGAGTACTTCTCGCCACGCGCGAGGTCCTCGTCGGACTGCTCCTGCATCTCCCGGTGCAGGAACACGTTGCCGCCGACCTGCACCTCGGCGCCTGTGGCGACGCCGACCTCCTCCAGCCGGTCCCGGACCCGGTCGGCCGCGGCGTCGTACTCGTCCTCGGGGAGGTCCTTCTCCATGTCCACGACCACGAGCGACGCGCGACCGTCGGTGCTGCGCAGGCCGGCGGCCACCTGCTCCGGAGCGGTGTACGCCGAGACAGCGCGGCCGACCCCCTCCGTGCCGGTCAGGTCGGCGACCGCGTCGGTGACCGCGGATCGTACGGCGGGGTCGGACACCGGTGGACCGTCGACCACGGCCGTGATCCGCGGGCCGAGCTCGCTGGACTCCTCGAGCTTGTCGTAGCCGGCGAAGGACTCCAGGCTGCTCCCGCTGTAGTCGACGCCGAGGCGGCCAAAGACCTGACTCCCGACGAACAGGCCGCCGGCGATGGCGAGCAGCCACACTGCGGTGACGACCCAGCGGTGCCGGTAGCAGGATCGCCCGATGGTCGCGAGCAACGGTGGTGTCCTTCCCCTCGAAGACACGCGATCCCGCCCGTGGCGGCGTCGTCGGTCGGCCCATTGTCGCCGGGAGTGAGCGACGATGCGAAAACGCGGTGGCGCTGTACGGCGGGAGGAGCTCCGTCGGCGCGGCTCGCCTGCGTCGCCGGGCAGGACGTCGCGGGAGGCCTGGCCGCGGTCCTCCGGTCGCCGGGGCTCAGGCGCCGTGTGGCGCGTCCGGTGGCGTGCCGGCCGTAGGGTGCGCACTCGTGGGCGAGGACCTGTTCACCAGCGCGGGCGAGGACCGGCAGGCGCGGTCGGGGCGCGCGCCGCTCGGCGTACGCATGCGGCCACGCACGCTCGACGAGGTGGTCGGGCAGCCGCGCCTGCTGCGGCCCGGGTCGCCGCTGCGCCGCCTGGTCGACGGTGCGCACGGCCCGGCCGGCCCCGTCTCCGTCATCCTGTGGGGTCCGCCGGGCACCGGGAAGACCACGCTCGCCTACCTCATCAGCCGGGCGACCGACCGGCGCTTCGTCGAGCTGTCCGCGGTGAGCGCGGGCGTGAAGGATGTCCGTGCCGTCATCGACGAGGCCCGCCGGGCGCTCGGGTCCGACGGCCGGGAGACGGTGCTGTTCGTCGACGAGGTGCACCGGTTCAGCCGTACGCAGCAGGACGCGCTGCTCCCAAGCGTCGAGAACCGCTGGGTCACGCTCGTCGCCGCGACGACGGAGAACCCGTACTTCAGCGTGGTGAGCCCGCTGATGTCCCGGTCGCTGCTACTGGTCCTGGAGCCGCTCGACGACGACGCGGTGCGTGAGGTCGTACGCCGGGCGGTGCGAGACTCCCGCGGCCTGGCCGGTGCGGTGATGCTCGAGGCCGATGCCGAGGACCACCTCGTCCGCCTGGCCGGCGGCGACGCGCGGCGGGGGCTCACCGCGCTGGAGGCGGCGGCGGGGGCCGCGCTCGAGGCCGGCCGTGAGGTGGTGGATCTGGCCACGGTCGAGGCGTCGCTCGACCGGGCGGCCGTGCGCTACGACCGCGAGGGCGACCAGCACTACGACGTCACCAGCGCGATGATCAAGTCGATCCGGGGAAGTGACGTCGACGCGGCGCTGCACTACCTCGCCCGGATGGTGGAGGCGGGGGAGGACCCGCGGTTCCTCGCGCGGCGCCTGGTGATCCTCGCGAGCGAGGACGTCGGCATGGCGGACCCGTCGGCGTTGCAGACCGCGGTGGCAGCGGCCCAGGCCGTGGCGCTCGTCGGGCTGCCCGAGGCACGGCTCAACCTCGCCCAGGCGGTCATCGCGCTGGCGCTCGCGCCGAAGTCCAACGCCGTGATCCGGGCGATCGACGCCGCGCAGACCGACGTACGGCGGGGGCTGGCCGGGCCGGTGCCGCTACACCTGCGCGATGCGCACTACTCGGCCGCGCGCAAGCTCGAGCACGGCACCGCCTACGCCTACAGTCACGACTCGCCGACCGGTGTCGTCGCCCAGCAGTACGCGCCCGACGTCGTCCACGGGCGCGACTACTACTCTCCGTCGCCGCACGGCGCCGAGCGGGAGCTGGGCGAGCGGCTGGCTCGGCTGCGCCGGATCCTGCGCGGGAGCTGAGGGGCGTCGGGGGAGACCCGCTCCCGGCTCAGGAAGTCCTCACGCCCCCAGAAGTCCCCTCGCGCCCCGCGGCCCCCTCGCCCCAGGCGTCCCCCCGCCGCCTCAAGATCGAGTGTGTGGAGACGCCGGCGACACGCCGAGGACGCCCGGCGTGTCGTCCCCATCTGCGCACGATCGATCTTGCGCGGCGTGATCGAACCCACGGAGGCCCGTGTCCGGCCATGGCGCTGACCTCACCGCCGCGAGGCCCACGCCCAGTGCGTCAGCCGCCGGTCCTGCGCCCGGGCCCGCTCGTACGCCACGCGCAACCGGTGGACCCGCCGTGCCCGGTGCTGCGTCACGTCGAGCGAGCTCGCCCTGACGACGACGAGCCCGGCAGCCTCGAGGGCCTCCTCGCGGTTGTTGTCCGCGGTGTGGTTGCTCAGTCTCCGGTGATGGGCGCCGTCGTACTCCGCGACGAGCCCGGACTGCGGATCGAGCAGGTCAACGACGCCCAGCAGGTGTCCGTCCCGACCGGTGACTCGGCGTTCACGGCCGGGCGCGGGAGCCTGGCCTCGCTCACCCACATCACCCGGAGCCGGCTCTCGCCGGGCGAGCGCGTCGCCGGATCTGCAAGACCGACCGCAGCACGTGCCCTGGGGACACCCCGCCAACCCGATCGACGGTCGACGTAGGCGGAGACGTCGGCAAGCCTGAGCAGGCCCACGGCAGCCATAGCGTCAAGCGCGACGACGGCCTCCGGTAGCGACCGCGTCCGCGCCAGGTCGAAGGCCGTCCGAAGCGGCGCGGTCACGCGGATGCCGGCGACTTCGACGACGTCTGCGCCGTCGAGCGGGCTCTGCAGTACGGCGATCCGCGGGCGCCGGACCGGTCGGGTCGGCGGCGCGGCCACGAGCACCGGCTCCGCACCCATACCGTAGGCACCCCGTCCGTCGACGGCGCGGGCCCCGAGCAGGTAGGCCGCCGCCCAGCCGCCGATGGCTCCGCCGCCAGGCAGAAGCGCCGCCACGGCACGGATCCGGTGCACGGGGTCGTCAGCGGCGCTGAGGGCCCACGCCCGCACGCCGTGGTGCGGCGCGTTCCACAGCGCCGTTCCCATGTCGTGGCGGGACAGCCCGCACGCGAGTCCCTCGGATGTGCGGAACGGGCGTCCCACGAGCTCGTCGTCCACGAACGGCTGCACGACTGCGACCTTGGTGCGGTCGGTGGCGCGGGCGCTTCGATCCTGGGCGGTCGGTGGACAAGCACGAGTGCGAGCCGCGGCTGTGCACGAACGGTCGCCGGCACGCGGGGTGTTCAAGAGTGTGGGCGACCCGCCGGTGTCGGCCGCGAGCAGGGCAGGGCCGGGACAGGCCCAGCCAAGCGCTGGCAGGACAGGCGCGCGCCCACAACGCCCGGACACCGCGCGGCACCCGCGCGATAGGGTCGAACGTCGTCGTACGGCGGGCAGCGCGCCGCCGTCGCACCACCACGTCCGCCGCGAAGGGAAGTCCGTCCGCATGTCCGCCGGAGAGATTGCAGGGCTCGTCGCGGCCTTCGCGTTCGTGCTGCTCGTGGGCTTCACCGCCGTGCCGCTGCTCAAGCTCGGCAAGGTGCTCGACCAGACGCGCTTCGCCATCCGCGACGTCGCGCACGAGACGCTGCCGCTCATCGACGAGGTCACCACGACGGTGTCGACGACGAACCAGCAGCTCGCCAAGGTCGATGCCATCACCACGACCGTGCAAGAGGCCACGACCAACGTCTCCGCGCTCACCGCCGCGTTCGCCGCGACGCTCGGCGGGCCGGTGGTGAAGGTCGCGGCCTTCACCTACGGAGTCCGCCGAGCTCTGGGGGACCGACGGCTCCGCGCGGTCGAGCGGCACGGCCGCCGGCACCTGCGCGGCCGGACCGGGAGCGGCAGCACCGTGGCGACCCGACGGGACGTCGCGTGAGGCGGCTGTTCTGGCTCGGGCTCGGCGTGGCCGTCGGCGTCGCAGCCGTACGCCGGGTCAGCCGCACCGCGCAGGCCTACACGCCCCAGGGGCTGGCCTCCAGCGTCAGCGAGCTGGCCGAGGCCGTGCGCGAGTTCGGAGCGGACGTCCGCGCCGCCATGGCCGAGCGCGAGCTGGAGCTCGTCGAGGCGCTCCGCCTCGACGGGGGCGGCCCCGGGCCCCGCCCGACCGCCCAGACCACCCCGATCCGGAGGGACGTCCGCTGATGGAGTCGGCCGAGATCCGCCGGCGCTGGCTGAAGTTCTTCGCCGACCTCGAACACACCGTCGTACCGTCGGCGTCCCTGCTGACCGACGACCCCAACCTGCTGCTCGTCAACGCCGGCATGGTGCCGTTCAAGCCGTACTTCCTCGGTGAAGTCACCCCGCCGTACAAGCGGGCCACGAGCGTGCAGAAGTGTGTGCGCACACTCGACATCGACGAGGTCGGCAGGACCACCCGGCACGGGTCGTTCTTCCAGATGGCGGGCAACTTCAGCTTCGGGAACTACTTCAAGCGCGAGGCCGCCCGCTTCGCGTGGGACCTGGTCACCAGCTCGCAGAACGCCGGCGGCTTCGGCCTCGACGAGTCCAAGCTCTGGGTCACCGTCTACCACGATGACGACGAGGCCTTCGGCATCTGGCGCAAGGACATCGGCGTCGACGAGTCCCGCATCGTGCGCCGTGGGATGAAGGACAACTTCTGGTCGATGGGCGTGCCCGGACCGTGCGGGCCTTGCTCGGAGATCTACATCGACCGCGGCCCCGACTACGGTCCGGAGGGCGGCCCCGAGGTCGACGAGGACCGATTCCTGGAGTTCTGGAACCTCGTCTTCATGCAGTACGAGCGGGGCCCCGGCGGTGACAAGGAGGGCTACCCGATCCTCGGGGATCTCCCCGCGAAGAACATCGACACCGGCCTGGGGCTGGAGCGGCTGGCCTACATCCTGCAGGGCGTCGACAACCTCTACGAAATTGACGAGGTCTACCCCGTCATCGACCGCGCCGCCGACCTGGCGGGCAAGCGGTACGGCGGCGCCGAGGGCGACGACGTGCGCCTGCGGGTCGTCGGCGATCACGTGCGGACCGCGCTGATGCTGATCGGCGACGGCGTCACGCCCGGCAACGAGGGCCGCGGCTACGTCCTGCGCCGCATCCTGCGCCGCGCCGTGCGGTCCATGCGCCTGCTCGGGGTGGAGGACCCGACGCTGCCGGAGCTGCTGCCGGTCAGCAAGGAGGCCATGAAGGCGTCCTACCCCGAGCTCGTCCGGGACTTCGGGCGCATCTCGGCGATCGCCTACGCCGAGGAGGAGTCCTTCCGGGCGACCCTGCGCGCCGGTACGACGATCCTCGACACCGCCGTGCGCGAGGCCAAGGCCGGCGGGCGGTCCGCGCTGTCCGGGGACAAGGCCTTCCAGCTCCACGACACCTACGGCTTCCCGATCGACCTCACCCTCGAGATGGCCTCGGAGCAGGGGCTGGCCGTCGACGAGGAGGGCTTTCGCCGGCTCATGCGCGAGCAGCGCGAGCGGGCCAAGGCCGACGCCCGCGCGAAGAAAACCGGCCACGCCGACGTGACCGGCTACCGCGAGGTCGCGGACACGCTCGGGGCGCCGACACAGTTCCTCGGCTATGACGAGGTCGTCACCGAGGGCACCGTGCGCGGCGTGCTGGCCGGCGGCGCCCGCGCCGACGCGGCGGCGGAGGGCGACGAGGTCGAGCTCGTCCTGGACCGCACCCCGTTCTACGCCGAGGGCGGCGGTCAGCTCGCCGACACCGGGCGTATCACGCTCGCGACCGGCGGCGTGGTCGAGGTGTTCGACGTGCAGCAGCCGGTGCAGGGCCTCATCGTGCACCGCGCCCGCGTGCTCAGCGGTGAGGTGACCGCGGGCGTGGCGGTGCACAGCGCCGTCAACGTCGAGCGCCGGCGCTCCATCTCCCGCTCGCACACCGCGACGCACATGGTCCACAAGGCGATCCGCGAGGCGCTCGGCGACACCGCGACCCAGGCCGGCTCGGAGAACTCCCCGGGGCGTTTCCGCTTCGACTTCTCCGCGACATCGGCGGTCCCCCAGTCCGTCCTGCGCGACGTGGAGCAGCGGGTCAACGCGCTGCTGGCCGACGACCTGCCGGTGCACGCCGAGGTGATGAGCCAGCGGGAGGCGGTGGCCTCCGGTGCCATGGCGCTGTTCGGCGAGAAGTACGGCGACGAGGTGCGGGTCGTCAGCGTCGGCGACTGGGCCCGTGAGCTGTGCGGCGGCACCCACGCCCAGCGCTCGGGTCAGATCGGCGTCGTCACGCTGCTGGGGGAGTCCTCGATCGGCGCGGGCGTGCGCCGCGTGGAGGCGCTCGTCGGCACGGACGCCTACGACTTCCTCGCCCGCGAGCACGTGCTCGTCACCCAGCTGACCGACGCGCTCAAGGTCCGGCCAGAGGAGCTGCCCGAGCGGGTGGCCACGCTGGTGACGCGGCTGCGGGACGCCGAGCGGGAGCTCGAGCGGATGCGCGCCGGCCAGCTGCTCCAGGCGGCGGGTGGGCTGGCGGCCGCGCCGCGTGACGTCTTCGGCGTCGCGGTCGTCGCGCACCAGGCGCCGGACGGCACGACGGTCGACGACCTGCGCAAGCTCGTCCTCGACGTCCGCGGGCGGATGCCGGCGGACCGTCCGGCAGTCGTCGCGGCCGGGTCCGTGGCCAAGGGCCGTCCGGTGGTCGTCGCCGCGGTGAACGAGACGGCGCGGTCGTGGGGGCTCAAGGCTGGTGAGCTGATCCGGGTGGCGGCCACGACCCTCGGCGGCGGCGGTGGCGGCAAGGACGACGTGGCACAGGGTGGCGGCACCGACCCGACCAAGATCGCGCAAGCCCTGGGCGCCCTCGAGCACACCGTCGGCCAGCGGGTGACGAGCTGAGCGGTGCGACAGCGACGATGAGGACCGGCGTACGTCTCGGAATCGACGTCGGCACGGTGCGCGTCGGCGTCGCGGCGAGCGACCCGCACGGTCTCGTCGCGACACCGGTGGAGACCGTACGCCGGTCCGCCCGCGACGACGGGATCCGGCGCGTCCTCGCCCTCGCCACCGAACGGGACGTGGTGGAGGTGCTGGTGGGCCTGCCACGCTCGCTCTCCGGGGGCGAAGGTCCCGCCGCCCGTGCCGCCCGCGACTACGCCACGGTGCTCGCCCGGGCGATCCAGCCGGTCCCGGTCCGCCTGGTCGACGAGCGGCTGTCCACGGTGACGGCCACGCGCGGCCTGCGCGACACGGGCGTGGACGCAAAGCGTGGACGTGCTGTCGTGGACCAGGTCGCGGCTGCCATCATCCTCCAGAGCGCGCTCGACCTGGAGCGCGGGACGGGCCGGCCCCCCGGTGAGCTGCTGCACCGCGGCGGGCCGGGCGAGGAGAGCCGATGAGCCAGCTCGGTCTAGACATGACGACCGAGAACACCCGCAAGCACCGCCGCCACGGTGTCGTCCCGGCGCTGCTGGCGCTGCTCCTGGTCGGCGGGCTCGGTGCCGCGGCGTTCGTCGTCGTGCGTCCGGCCTTGAGCGGCCTCGTCGGCACGCAGGTCGAGGACTACCCCGGACCCGGCAGCGGGAAGGTCCTGATCAAGGTTACTGAGGGCCAGAGCCTCACCCAGATCGGGCGGACCCTCAAGGACAAGCAGGTCGTCGCGAGCGTGCAGGCCTTCACCGAGGCCGCCGCCGGCGAGAAGGGCTCGACCGGCATCCAGCCGGGCACCTACGAGCTACGCGAGGAGATGGCTGCCGCCGACGCCGTGGCGCTGCTGCTCGACCCTGCCGCGCTGGTGCAGTCGCGGGTGACCGTGCCCGAGGGACTGCGCCTCGACGAGACCATCGCGATCGTGTCCAAGGGCACGGGTATCAAGGTCAAGGAGTTCCGCGCTGCGCTGCGCCGGCCCGGGAGCATCGGGCTGCCGTCCTACGCCAGGGGCAATGCCGAGGGATTCCTGTTCCCTGCGACGTACGACGTGGCGCCGGACGCCACCGCGAAGGACGTCCTGTCGATGATGGTCCGCCGCTACCGCCAGGCAGCGAAGGCAGCCGGGGTGCCGAGCGGCGGCAGTGACGCCTACGACGCGGTGGTGATCGCCAGCATCGTCGAGGGCGAGGCCCGCCGGCCCGCCGACTTCCCGAAGGTCTCTGCGGTGGTCCACAACCGCCTGCGGGCCGAGCGGCCGCTGCAGATGGACTCGACCGTCAACTACGCGCTGCGGGCGGACAAGGAGCTGGTCACGCACGAGGACCTCGGCGTCGCCTCGCCGTACAACACCTACAAGGTGAGCGGCCTGCCGCCCGGCCCGATCAATTCGCCGGGGGAGCGGGCCCTGCGCGCCGCCGTCCGGCCCGCCGACGGGGCCTGGATCTACTTCGTCACGACGAACCCGAAGACCGGTGAGACGAAGTTCACGGCGAGCGAGAGCGAGTTCTTCCGGTTCAAGGCCGAGTACAAGCGCAACCGCGACGGGTGACGCCCGTGCGCGCCGGCGTCCTCGGCCGCCCGATCCGCCACTCCCTCTCGCCGGTCCTGCATGCCGCGGCCTACGCCGAGATCGGCCTGCCCTGGACCTACGACGCCCACGATGTCGGCGAGGCCGAACTCGCCGGCTTCCTCGACGGCCTCGACGGCTCGTGGGCTGGCCTGTCTCTGACGATGCCGCTGAAGCGGGTCGCCCTGGACCTCCTGGCCTGGAGCACGCCCCGCGCGCGGCTCGCCGGGGCGGTCAACACGGTCGTCATCCGCCGCGGCCGGCGGCTCGGTGCCAACACCGACGTGCCAGGCATGGTCGCCGCCCTCGCCGAACGCGGCGTAACCGGCGCTGTTCGCGCCGGCGTCGTCGGCGGCGGCGCCACGGCCGCATCGGCGCTCGTGGCGCTGCACGACCTCGGCGTGCGCGAGGTCGTCCTCGTCATGCGCCGCCCGGAGGCGGCCGGTGAGCTCGGCACGCTCGCGCAGCGGCTCGGCGTAGGACTCGACGTCCGCCCGTGGCAGGACGCCGAGGTGGCGCTGCGCGCTCCCGTGGTGGTGCAGACGACCCCGGGTACGGCGGCCGCGGGGTTGGCGGCTGCGCTGCCGAGGCGTCCCGGAGCCCTCTTCGACGTGGTCTACGACCCCTGGCCGACACCGCTCGCGGCCGCGTGGCGCGAGCGAGGCGGACCCGTGGTCGGCGGTCTCGACCTCCTCGTCCACCAGGCGGTCCTGCAGATCGGACTCATGACGGGGCGGGACGTGCCGGCGCAGCGGCTGGTGGCGGCCATGCGCGACGCCGGCACGGCCGCGCTGCGCGACCGCAGCTGACCCGCCCAGAGGCGCGGCCACAGGTCACGCCGCCCGCGCTGCGGGGCCGCATCTGACACGTCCGCCCGGGCGCGGCCGCGGCCGGCGCGGCGTTCCCGGCAAGGCCCCGACCGCTCGCGCACTCGCATGCTCCGACTGTACGCAGGTGTCGGGCGAGACCGGCGTGTCCCGCGCTCCTTCGCACACTCGATCTTGTGGCTTGCGCACTTCAGTCCGGGCCCGGCCCCGCCGATGAGGAGGAGACTGCGCCGACCAGCGGAAGGAGCCCGAGGTGAAGCAGCTCGGCACCGTCCTCCGCGAAGACGGCCTGCTGACGGAGGACCAGCTCGCCTCCGCCCTCGCCGAGCAGGAGAGGCAGGGCCGAAGCCTCGGCCGCGTGCTCGTCGACATGGGCCTGCTCACCGAGGCGCAGCTCGTCGCGGCGCTGGCGACGCAGATCGGCCTGCGCTTCGTCGACCTCACCGAAACCACGGTCGACGGCTCGGCCGTCATGCGAATCCCGGACCACGTCGCCCGCCGCCACTTCGCCATCCCGATCGGCTACGAGGACGGCAAGCTCGTCGTCGCGATGGCCGACCCGGCGAACGTCTTCGCCGTCGACGACATCCGCTCGCTGACCAAGCTCGAAGTGAAGCCGGTCGTCGCGACGCGGCCCGACGTGCTCGCCGCGATCGACCGCTACTACCGCGCCGACTCCGACCTCGACGACCTTTCCAGCGCCATCGAGACCGGTCAGGAGAACGACGACCTCGCCAACGTCCGCGAGGCCACCGAGGAAGCGCCGATCGTCAAGTACGTCAACCTGCTCATCACCCAGGCGATCCAGGACGGGGCCTCCGACATCCACCTCGAGCCGACCGAGACGGATCTGCGGGTCCGCTTCCGCATCGACGGCGTCCTGCACGAGGTGATGCGCTCGCCGAAGGCCATCCAATCCGGCGTGATCAGCCGGCTCAAGATCATGGCCGAGATCGACATCGCCGAGAAGCGGGTGCCGCAGGACGGCCGGCTGTCGGTCAACGCGCACGGCAAGAAAATCGACCTGCGGGTCGCCACGCTCCCGACGGTCTGGGGCGAGAAGGTCGTCATGCGTGTGCTGGACAACTCCACCGCGCGCCTGGACCTCACCGACCTGGGCTTCCGCGACGACAACTACAAGCGCTACGCCGACAGCTTCGCCAAGCCCTACGGCATGATCCTCGTCACCGGCCCGACCGGCTCGGGCAAGTCGACGACGCTGTACGCGACGCTCAACATCGTCAGCAAGCCCGAGGTCAACGTCATCACGGTCGAGGACCCGGTGGAGTACCGCTTGCCCGGGATCAACCAGGTCCAGGTCAACGCCAAGGCCGGCCTGTCCTTCGCCGCCGCGCTGCGCTCGATCCTGCGCTGCGACCCCGATGTCGTCCTCATCGGTGAGATCCGCGACCACGAGACGGCCCAGATCGCGGTCGAGGCAGCCCTCACCGGCCACCTCGTGCTCTCCACCCTGCACACCAACGACGCGCCCGCGTCGATCACCCGCCTGACCGAGATGGGCATCGAGCCGTTCCTCGTCGGAAGCGCGATCGACTGCGTGCTGGCCCAGCGCCTCGCGCGACGGCTCTGCGGCAAGTGCAAGGAAGAGTACGTCCCGACTCCGGAGTCGCTCATCCAGGCGCGCTTCCCCTGGCGGGACGGTGAGGAGCTGCCGACCCTGTTCCGGGCGGTCGGCTGCTCCAACTGCGCCAAGACCGGCTACAAGGGCCGCCTGGCCCTGCACGAGGTCATGACCGTCACCGAGGACGTCGAGCGGCTCGCCGTCGAGCGGGCCTCCGCCACGGCCATCAGCGAGGTCGCCCGGGCACAGGGCATGTCGACGCTGCGCGAGGACGGCCTGGCGAAGGTCGCCGCGGGCGTCACCTCGCTCGACGAGATCCTGCGCGTCGTCGTCTGACGCCCCCTGCGAGGGCGCCGAGCACGCCCCGGAGTCATTCAAGGACGCGCCCGCTCGTGCCGATGCATGTGGCAGACGTGCGCGACCGCGCCCGGGAACCTCCACCCTCCGAGGAGCCACGACGTGGGAAACAGCCGTGAGCAGCCCGGCTTCGACTACGGCTTCTTCACCCCTGCAGGCTCGGCGTCCACGCCGGCCGCCGGAGGCGTCCCTCGCCAGGGCGGCGCGCCGGAGCAGGAGCGGGCCGCCGGCGACCCGACGCAGGACCTGACGTACGGCGGGGCGCCCGCGGCCATCGTGCCGCTG
>JALYMU010000268.1 GCA_030773595.1 Actinomycetota bacterium
AGGGGGAAGCGACCTACTACGAGACGCGCAACCTGAGCATCGCCGTCGACACCCCCCGAGGGCTGGTCGCGCCGGTCATCTTCGGAGCCGGTGACCTTTCGCTCAGTGAGCTGGCGGCCAGCATCGCAGCCCTCGCGGAGAGGTCGCGGGCCGGAAAGCTCATGCCTGACGACCTGTCCGGGTCCACCTTCACCCTCACCAACACAGGCAGCCGGGGCGCGCTCTTCGACACGCCGATCATCAACCAGCCCAACGTGGCCATCCTGGGTGCTGGTGCGATCGTCGAGCGGCCCGTCGTGGTGCGCGACGAGACAGGTGGCCGCTCGGTGGAGCCCCGCCCGATGGCGTACTTCGCCCTGTCCTACGACCACCGGCTCGTGGACGGCGCCGACGCGGCTCGATACCTGGCCGACGTAAAGCAGCTGCTGGAGACACCGCAGTGGACGAGCGACGGCTCAGAAACGTGAGAGCCGCGGTGGACGGCACGTCCGCGCGGAGGGCACGTGACAGCTCGGCTGCCACCGCGTCGGCTGCTGGTGGCGCCGTGTCTAGCCCATTCGCGCCGTACCCGTCCCCAGCCGGGTCCCCGTCTTGCACCTTGAATACATGTGACATCGGCGGACCGCAAGTCCACATCGGACCAGCGTTGTGCCGCCTTGCACCGCCGGCGTCCCGCCTTACGACCAGCCGAGGCGACCGAATCCGCACGCCCACCGGTCCGTGCGGAGCGGCCGCCGTACCGGACAGGTGCCGGGCCACTCCGTCGCCCGCCACCTTGGCGCGACGTGCTGAAGGGCCGGAACACCTTGGGCAGGGGTTGCCATCCCACGGCCCGGCGACCCCTCCTAGGCTCGCCGCCATGCGGGTGCTGATCGCCCTGGGGGGCAACGCCATAACCGGTCCCGACGGGGACGCGGCGCCGGACGCCCAGACCGAGGCGATCACCGAGGCCATGGAGTCTGTCGCCGACCTTGTCGCAGCGGGCGTGGATGTCGTCCTGACCCACGGCAACGGGCCTCAGGTCGGCAACCTGCTGGTGAAGAACGAGCTCTCGGCCGCCGTGGTGCCGCCGGTGCCCCTCGACTGGTGCGGTGCCCAGACCCAAGGGACGATCGGGTTCCTGATCCTCGACGCGCTCGACGTCGCCCTGCAGCGGCGTTCCGCCGTACATCCGGTTGCGGTCGTCGTGACGCGCACAAGGGTCGACGCGGACGACCCGGCGTTTCGCAAGCCTACGAAGCCGGTGGGTCGCTACCTGCCCAAGGCCCAGGCCCAGGTCCTCATCGAGCACGGTCAGACCTGGGAGGACCGGGGGGAGCGCGGGTGGCGCCGTGTCGTGCCCTCACCCGAGCCGCTGGAGATCCTCGACGTCCCCGCTGTCCGAGGGTTGCTCGGGCAAGGGTTCGTCCCCGTCGCGGCCGGTGGTGGCGGGATCCCCGTGGTGCGCGACGACGACGGGACGCTGTGTGGCGTCGAGGCGGTCATCGACAAGGACCTCGCTGCAGCTGTCCTCGGCGCGGCCCTGGACGTCGACGTGCTGGTCATCGCGACCGACGTGGACAACGCCGTCCTCGGATGGGGGACCCCACAGGCGCGGCCGCTCGGCCCGGTGAGCACTGCCGAACTGCGCGCGCATGCCGCCCAGGGACACTTCTCCAGCGGCAGCATGGGCCCGAAGGTCGAGGCCGCCCTGCGTTTCGTCGAGCGTGGCGGCAAGCGCGCGATCATCACGTCGCTGCACAACATCGGACCTGCGGTGACCGGCGATGCCGGCACCCTCGTGGAACCCTGAGGAAGGACGTCGCTGTGCCCGAGCCCATCGAGGTGCGCAAGGTGCCGATCGAGAGCGTCACGGACGCGTCCGGGTTGGCCAGGCTGGTCGACGACGGCGTGATCGAGGCCGATCGGGTGATCGCGGTGATCGGCAAGACCGAGGGCAACGGCGGCGTCAACGACTACACCCGCATCATCGCCGACCGGGCGTTCCGCGAAGTGCTGATGCAGCGGGGCAGCCGCAGCGCGGAGGAGGTCGGCCAGATCCCCATCGTCTGGTCCGGCGGCACGGACGGCGTGATCTCGCCCCACGCGACCATCTTCGCGACCGTGCCTGCGGACTCCGTGCCGCCCACCGACGAGCCGCGCCTGTCCGTCGGCTATGCGATGAGCGAGAAGATCCTCCCCGAGGACATCGGCCGGCCCGCCATGGTGGAGAAGGTCGCGGTGGGCGTGCGCGTCGCCATGGAGCGGGCGGGCATCACCGACCCGGCGGACGTCCACTACGTCCAGACGAAGACGCCGCTGCTGACGCTGGAGACCATCAACGACGCCAAGAGCCGCGGCAAGGACGTCTGGACCGAGGACACGCTGAAGTCCATGGACGTCTCCAACTCCACCACCGCGCTCGGCATCGCGGTGGCCCTCGGCGAGATCGACATGCCCTCGGCCGAGCAGATCCACAAGGACCTCTCGCTCTACTCGTCCGTGGCCTCCTGCTCCTCGGGCGTCGAGCTGGACCAGGCCCAGATCGTCGTGGTCGGCAACGTCCGCGGGATCGGCGGCCGCTACCGCGCCGGGCACAGCGTCATGCGCGACGCCCTGGACCAGGACGGAGTGTGGGACTCCATCCGCGACGCGGGTCTGGAGCTGCCGGAGCGGCCGCGCCCGAGCGACCTCGATGGGCGGGTCGTCAACATCTTCTGCAAGTGCGAGGCCGACCCCCGGGGACGCGTGCGCGACCGGCGCAACATCATGCTTGACGACTCCGACGTGCACTGGCACCGCCAGATCAAGGCGTGCGTCGGGGGAGTGGTCGCCTCGGTCACAGGTGACCCCGCGGTGTTCGTGTCGGTCGCGGCGGTGCACCAAGGGCCCTCCGGTGGCGGCCCGGTCATCGCGATCGTCGACCACGGCGCGGCCTGAGCCGGCTCGGCGCCGCGCCGTACGCGCCCTGTTACCCGGCAGGTCTAGGGTGAGGCCGGTGAGCGGGCGGCCGATCCCCGATCCGGGGTTCCCGGGCGACGACGGTACGGCCGACCCTGCCCTCTCGGCAGCGCTGCAGGCGTGGGTCGAGGACGAGGACCTCGAGGCGCCGGTGTACGCCGGGCTGGCGCGCGCACGAGTCCTCGTGCCGGTGGTCGCCGTGCTCGCGGAGGAGGCGCCGGTCGGGCCGGGCGCGCTGCGCCGCGAGAAGTCGACGGACATGGCGCTGGTGACCCTGGTGGGCACCGACGGCCGCCGCGCGCTGCCCGTGTTCACCTCCGTGTCGAGCCTGGCGGCGTGGCGCCGTGATGCGCGCCCGGTGCCCGTCGAGGCCGCACGTGCAGCGCTGTCCGCGGCCGGTGAGGGGGCCGAGCTCCTCGTCCTCGACGTCGCGGGACCCGTGACGTTTCTGGTCGAGGGCCCGGTCGTCGCCGCGCTGGCCCGCGGACGGCAGCTGCGCCCGCTGTACGCCGACGCTGACGTCCTCACCGCCGTGGCCGACGCCCTGCATCCGGAGCCGACGGTGCGCTCGGCGTGGCTGGAGCCGGTGGCGGGTGCGGATGCTCGGCTGGTGCTCGTGCTCGACGCCGGTCCCGACCGCCCCGCGGTCGCCTCCCGCGTCGCCGGCGCGGTCGCGGCGGCACCGGCGGTGCGAGGCGCAGTGGTCCGGGGACTGCAGGTCGCGGTCGTGCCGCCTGGCGGGAACGCCCGCCCGGACGCCGTCGAGCTCGTTCGCTCGAGCCCTCCACGTCCGCAGCAGTGAGGCGCGAGCCACCCGCAGCCGACGTGGCCGGGCGAGGTGTCCGTCGCCGGCTCAGGCGGGCCAGAAGTGGTCGATGACCCGCTCGGTGGCCCGCCCGTCGTCGAGGTGGCAGTAGCGATGACGGAAAGCCTCATAGGCGGGCGCGTAGTGAGCGCGGACGTCGCCGATGTCGAGGATCGCGTCGACGAGTTCACCGGTCGTGGCGAGCATGGGGCCTGGGCCCTCGAGCTCGAAGTCGAAGTAGAAGCCACGCAGTACGTCGCGGTAGTGCTCGAAGTCGTAGGTGAAGAACAGCAGCGGTTTGCCCGTGACGGCGAAGTCGAACATCGTCGAGGAGTAGTCGGTCACCATCATGTCGGCCGCGAGATAGAGCTCTGCGACGTCGGCATGGTGGGAAACGTTGCGCACCACGTCGCTGTCCTCGGTGACCAGCCGGCTGGTCAAGTTGTAGTGCGCGCGGACGAGCAGACAGTGGTCCTCCCCGAGGCGCTTGACGAAGTCGTCGACCTCGAGTGCCACGGGAATGTCCGGCCGGCCCGGGGGGAAGTACTCGTCGTCGCGCCACGTCGGCGTGTAGAGCACCGCGGTGGTGCCCTCGGGGATCCCCAGCTCCGCCCGGACCCGGGCCCGGACGTCGTCCCGCCCGCGACTCAGGAGGACGTCGTTGCGCGGGTAACCGGTCTCGAGCATGTTGCCGGAGTAGGCGAATGCGCCCCGGAGCACGTCAGTGCTCAAGGCGTTGGGTGAGAGCAGCCAGTCCCACCGGGCGATGTCGGCGTTCGGCGCGTCGAGCGCCCCTGGCGGCGACCACGGCACGTCGAAGTGGATCCGCTTGTACGGCGTGCCGTGCCACGTCTGCAGATACACCGCGTCGGGTCGCTTGTCCCACTCGCACAGGATGTAGGTGTTGGCGACCACGAAGTCGGCGGACGCGAGGAGCCGCCGTGATGCCGCGCTCCGCGCGCTGACCCGCTCCGCCCAGGACGGGAATGCGTAATAGTGGTCCGGGTGAGCCAGCCACACGTGCTCGTAGCCGGGATGGCGCTGCCGGAGGAGTTCGAAGATGGCACGCGGGCTGTCGGAGAAGCGGCCGTCGAAGCTGCTGTAGACGATCCTCACGCGCGGCCCTGCCAGGGCCTGCGCCTCGTCTGTGTCGGGCGGATGTGCACACCCGAGGATAACGGTCGGCCGGGAGCGCTTTGGACCATAACGACGAGATAGCCAGGCCCTGGTCCGGGCCCGGCCATCTCGGCGTCACCGGCGCGTCACCTCGTGACGACGACCCGCTCGTTCGGCACGCAGTGCGTCATGGTCAGCCCCGACACGTCCCGCGGCCCGTTCTTGCCGAGGTTTGCCACACGTGCCAGCTCGTCCTCGGACAGCGTCTGGGACTGCAGCGGTGGGAGGCCGCGCACGTCGTCGGCGCTGATGCCGAGCCCCTCGCCCACCCGCTGGCCAAGCTCGTCCTCGCACATGAACAGGTGCCAGACCATGCGCTCCTGGATCTCCCGGTTGCACTGGCTCAGCGCGGCCACGAGGTTCGTGACGAGGTCGTCCTTCTCCCACTGCTCGGAGAGCAGGTAGCGCTGCCCGGGCTGGACGTAGTCGTTGGTCCGGGGGATGCGCTTGCGCGTCAGCCGGCCGGTGATCACCGGGCCCTGCTCGTCGTGCGTGGAGTACTGCGCCTCGCGCAGGCCGCCGGTGATGGACGGCTCGTAGTTCACGTGCGGGTTGGACCCCACGTTGTCCCGACCGTAGGACATCTGGCCCCCCTGCTGGTTGGTGTTGACGTTGACCTTCGGGCGGTTGACGGGCAGCTGCAGGTAGTTGGGGCCCACCCGGTAGCGCTGGGTGTCGCTGTAGGAGAAGGTGCGCCCGACGAGCATCTTGTCGTCGCTGAAGTCGAGGCCGTCGACCAGGACGCCGGTGCCGAAGGCGATCTGCTCGTTCTCGGAGAAGAAGTCCTGCGGCATCCGGTCGAGCACCATGCGGCCCACCGGTTTGACGGGGAACTGCTCCTCGGGCCAGACCTTCGTGTCGTCGAGCGGGTCGAAGTCGAGCTCGGGGTGCTCGTCGTCGCTCATCATCTGGACCTGCAGCTCCCACTCGGGGTAGTCGCCGCGCTCGATCGCGTCGAACAGGTCCCGGGTGTGGGCCCCGAGGTCACGCGCCTGGACGTTCGCGGCGTCCTCGGCGGTGTGGCTCTTCACGCCCTGCTTGGGGATCCAGTGGTACTTCACCAGGACCGACTCGCCGGCCTGGTTGATCCACTTGTAGGTGTTGACCCCGAATCCCTGCATGTGGCGGTAGCTCGCGGGGATGCCGCGCGGGCTGAAGACCAGCGTCACCATGTGCATGGACTCAGGGGTCTGGGAGATGAAGTCGAAGGCCCGCTGCGCCTCCTGGCGGAAGGTCACGGGGTCCGGCTTCTGGGAGTGGATGAAGTCGGGGAACTTGATCGCGTCGCGGAGGAAGAAGACGCCGAGGTTGTTGCCGACGAGGTCCCAGTTGCCCTCCTCGGTGTAGAACTTCACCGCGAAACCGCGGGGGTCGCGTGCCGCCTCGCTCGAGTCCCGGCCGCCGGCCACCGTGGAGAAGCGCAGCGCCACGTCGGTGCGCTTGCCGCGCTCCTGGAACAGCTTCGCCCGCGTGTAGCGCGAGATCGGCTCATCACCCCACGCTCCGTAGGCCTCGAAGTAGCCGTACGCCGTGACGCCGCGGGCGTGCACCACGCGCTCCGGGATCCGCTCCCGGTCGAAGTGGCTGATCTTCTCGAGGAACTGGTAGTTCTCCAGCGTCGCAGGCCCACGGGCTCCGACGGTGCGCTGGTTCTGGTTGTCATAGACCGGGTGGCCCTGGCGGTTGGTCAGGATCGGGCGGTCGTCGCCCGTCACGGAGCCCTGGCTCGCGACGTCGGTCACGTGTCGTTCCTCTCAGTCGTCGGCGTGGTGCGCACAGGCGCATCGGAGGCGCAGCCCACGGGCGCAACCGGGGCGGAGCCCCCTGCCGCGTCGGGGGCGGAGCCCTTTGACGCATCGGGGGCGAAGCCCCCCGAGGTGCAGCGGGGGCACAGCCCCCAGAAGGTGACCTCGGCCTCGTCCAGGACGAAGCCGGAGGTCGCGGACGGGTCCAGGCACGGCGCCGCCCCGACCGCACAGTCCACGTCGGCCACGGCGCCGCAGGACCGGCACACCACGTGGTGGTGGTTGTCGCCGGTCCGCGTCTCGTACAACGCCGGGCTGCCGGCGGGTTCGATGCGCCGGGCGATGCCTGTGCGCACGAGCGTGTGGAGCACGTCGTACACCGCCTGCGTGGACACTGTCCGAGCTGCGCGCGTACGGCGGCCGCGACACGGTCCGCGTCCAGGTGGCGGCCCTCGCCGAGGGCGGCGAGCACCGCAAGCCGCGGGCGGGTCACCCGAAGGCCGTGGCGTCGCAGCAGGTCCTGCCCCACCGCCGCCACCGCAGCGGGCGTAGCGGTGCCGCCCGTTTGCTCGCTCGGTGGTGTCACAGAACCAGCGAACGCCTATTTCTGGAACGAGTCAAGAAGACGCTCGACGGCGTGGCGTCTCCGGCGCGGACCGCTTGCCTGTCCGGCGCCCGTGCGGGCCCCCCGTCAGCGCCAGACCGGACCGGTGAACCGCTCGCCCGGTCCCTCCCCCGGAGCGTCAGGGACGACGCTCGCCTCGCGGAACGCGAGCTGCAGCGAGCGCAGCCCGTCGCGCAGCGGTGCCGCGTGCTGGGTGCCGAGGTGGGGAAGCGCCGCGGTGACCAGACCGGCCAGTGCGGTGATCAACGCCCTTGCCTCGTCGAGGTCGCGCGCGGACCCGGCACCGCCGTTGCCGCCGGTGCCTGTGTCGCCGGCCTCGTCGTTGCCAGCCTCGTCGCCCAGCCCGAGCTTCACGGCCGCGGCCGACATGAGGTGGACGGCGACGGTCGAGACCACCTCGACGGCGGGAACGTCGGCGAGGTCGCGCAGCGCGGACGAGGGCCCGGGCGGCGTGTCGGGCGGGCCGTCACCGGCAGCGGGTGCATCGGCTGACATGCTGCTACCCTGTCAGATCGACCCACCCGGGATGTTCGCAGCCCGGGTGCGCAAGCGGAGGCCACACCTCCCACCCGCACCGACCGTGGCGCACGAGCCGGATCCCGGCCCGCGCACCCGCGTCGTCGGGTTCCGGTCCGGGCGCCGCCCTTCGGCGCCTCGTCGCAGGCGTTCGCGCCGGCGGCCGGTTCGGCGTGGCCTTCGCGGAGTACGGCGCGGAGGCCTTTTCTCGTGCCGCGGGTCGTGTCCGTCCATCCGCACGAGGAGGCAGCATCAGCGCCGAGCCCCGCATCAACGACCGGATCCGCGTCCCCGAGGTCCGGCTCGTCGGTCCCAACGGTGAGCAGGTCGGGATCGTGGCCATCCAGGACGCCCTGCGGCTCGCCCAGGAGTCCGACCTCGACCTGGTCGAGGTGGCCCCGACGGCTCGCCCGCCCGTGGCCAAGCTCATGGACTACGGGAAGTTCAAGTACGAGTCGGCCATGAAGGCCCGTGAGTCGCGCAAGAACCAGGCGCACACGGTCATCAAGGAGATGAAGCTCCGGCCGAAGATCGACCCGCACGACTACGAGACCAAGAAGGGTCACGTGGTGCGGTTCCTCAAGCAGGGCGACAAGGTCAAGATCACGATCATGTTCCGTGGGCGTGAGCAGTCCCGGCCGGAGCTCGGGTTCCGGCTCCTGCAGCGACTCGCCGAGGACGTCACCGAGCTCGGCTTCGTCGAGTCGGCGCCGAAGCAGGACGGCCGCAACATGATCATGGTGCTCGGCCCGCACAAGCGCAAGACCGAGGCGATGGCCGAGGCACGGGCGGAGAAGGCACGCCGCAAGGCCGAGGCCGACGGGTCCGACGACCTCGGGCCGGAGGACGGCTCCGCGGAGGAAGGGTCGGCGTCTTCGGTCGGCATGGCCGACGCGGGCGCCGCACAGGCCTGAAACCGCACCACGGCGCTCCGGCGTTCCAGTGCGACGACAGTAGGGAGCCCACGCGGCCGGGAAGGCCG
>JALYMU010000269.1 GCA_030773595.1 Actinomycetota bacterium
GGCCGGGCCTGCTCGGCCCGGCGGACGTCCGCGTGCTCGCCCAAGGGCTGGGCATCCGCCCGACCAAGCAGCTCGGCCAGAACTTCGTCATCGACGCGAACACCGTGCGCCGCATCGTGCGCAGCGCCGCAGTGCGGCCCGACGACGTCGTGCTCGAGGTCGGTCCGGGTCTGGGGTCGCTGACGCTCGCACTGCTGACGGCCGCGCGGCGGGTCGTGGCCGTGGAGATCGACCCCGTGCTCGCCGCGGCCCTGCCGGCCACGGTGGGCCGGCGGGTCCCGGCGTACGCCGACCGGCTCGAGGTCGTCAACGCCGACGCCCTTCGGGTCGAGACGCTGCCCGGCCCACCGCCCACGGCGCTCGTCGCGAACCTCCCCTACAACGTCGCGGTCCCCGTGCTGCTGCACCTGCTCGAGCGGTTCGGGTCCATCGAGCGGACCCTCGTCATGGTGCAGGCCGAGGTCGCCGACCGGCTCGCCGCGGCGCCCGGGTCCCGGACCTACGGCGTGCCGTCGGTCAAGGCTGCCTGGTACGCCGACGTGCGCCGGGCCGGCGCCATCGGCCGCACCGTCTTCTGGCCGGCGCCGAACGTCGACTCGGGGCTGGTGTCCCTGATCCGCCGGGAGCCGCCGCGCACGAGCGCGACGCGTCAAGCGGTCTTCGCCGTCGTGGACGCCGCGTTCGCCCAGCGCCGCAAGAGCCTGCGATCGGCGCTCGCCGGGTGGGCGGGCACGCCGACAGCCGCCGAGCAGGCCCTGCGTGCGGCGGGCGTGGACCCCGGCGCTCGTGGCGAGGTCCTCACGGTCGAGGACTTCGCGCGGATCGCGGAGCACCGCCCGCAGTGACCGGTCCGGGCGCGGGTCCGCCTACCATCGAGGTCGGCGCCGCGGCAGGCAGGCGGACGGACCCGGAGGGAGACGCGGATGCCCTCGGTGACGGTGCGCGTCCCTGCCAAGATCAACCTTCAGCTGTCCGTGGGCGCGCCGAAGGCGGACGGCTACCACGACATCGCGACCGTGTTCCACGCCGTGTCGCTCTACGACGAGGTACGCGCGTCGCCCTCGGACGCGCTGGAGATCCTCGTCGAGGGCGACCACTCCGACGGCGTCCCCCTCGACGCGTCGAACCTCGCCGCGCGGGCCGCCGTGGCGCTCGCCCGGGCCGCCGGCGTGCCGCCGCAGGCCCGTCTCGACATCCGCAAGGGGATCCCCGTAGCCGGCGGCATGGCGGGCGGGAGCGCCGACGCGGCCGGGGCCCTGGTCGCCTGCGACGCGCTGTGGGGCACCGGCTTCAGCCGTGAGCAGCTGCATGCCATCGCCGCGGAGCTCGGCAGCGACGTGCCCTTCTCGCTCGTCGGCGGCACGGCCGTCGGCCTCGGCCGTGGGGAGCGGCTGACTCCCGCACTGGCGCGCGGGCGCTTCGAGTGGGTGCTGGCCCTGGCCGGCGGCGGCCTGTCGACCCCCGCGGTCTACGCCCACTGCGACCGGATGCGCTCCGGGCGCGTCCTGCCCGAGCCGTTCGTCTCGGACGCGCTCATGGGAGCGCTGCGCTCTGGGGACCCCGCGGCGCTCGGGCGCGCGCTGTCCAACGACCTGCAGCCCGCCGCGTGCGCGTTGCGCCCCGCGCTGCGACGCACGCTCGACGCCGGTCTCGACTCCGGCGCGCTCGGCGCGGTCGTGTCCGGCTCCGGACCGACGTGTGCCTTCCTCACCCGCAGCGCCGAGCACGCGATCGACCTCGCCGTGGCGCTGAGCGGCTCCGGGACGTGCCGGACCGTACGCCGCGCCCACGGCCCCGTGCCCGGTGCGCGGGTCGTCGAGGGGCAGGGCGGATAGTGGCCGCGTCGCGCGCCGGGACGCGCAACCTCGTGAGCTTCGAGTCCGTCCGCAAGTCCTTCGGCACACGGACCTTGCTCGACGGCGTGTCGCTCGGTGTCGGCGAGGGCGAGCGGATCGGCGTCGTCGGCCGCAACGGGGACGGCAAGACGACCATGCTGCGCATCCTCGCCGGCCTGGAGACCCCGGACGCGGGTCGCGTCACCCGCGCCGGTGACGTCCGCGTCGGCGTCCTCAGCCAGCGTGACGACCTCGACCCCGCCGAAACAGTGCGCCGGCACGTCGTCGGTGACCGCGCCCCGCACGAGTGGGCGGGCGACGCGCGGGTTCGCGATGTCCTGACAGGTCTGTTCGGCGGCCTGGACGCGCCGGTCTTTCCGGACGGGCTCGACAGCGTCGTCGGGCCGATGTCCGGCGGGGAGCGGCGCCGGGTCGCGCTCGCCCGGCTCCTCTGCGCCGAACTGGACCTGCTGGTCCTGGACGAGCCCACGAACCACCTCGACGTCGAGGGCATCGACTGGCTCGCGGGTCACCTGCGGACGCGGCGCAGCGCACTGGTCGTGGTGACCCACGACCGGTGGTTCCTGGATGCCGTCTGCGAGTGGACGTGGGAGGTGCAGAGCGGAGCGGTGCACGAGTACGAGGGCGGCTACTCCGCCTACGTCCTCGCCAAGGCCGAACGCACCCGCATCGCCGCCGCCGACGAGACTCGCCGGCAGAATCTCCTGCGCAAGGAGCTCGCCTGGCTGCGTCGCGGCCCGCCGGCGCGGACGAGCAAGCCGCGCTTCCGGATCGACGCAGCCAACGCGCTCATCGCGGGGGAGCCACCGCCACGCGACACGCTGGAGCTGACGCGGTTTGCGTCGGCGCGGCTCGGGCGGACGGTTTTCGAGCTGGATGACGTGACGCTGTGCGTGGGCGAGCGCGCGCTGGTGGAGCACCTGACCTGGAACGTCGGTCCGGGCGAGCGCATCGGCGTGGTCGGCGTCAACGGCTCCGGCAAGACCTCGCTGCTTCGGCTGCTCCTCGGAGAGCTGGCGCCCACGTCGGGGCGGGTGGTCACCGGTGTGACCGTGCGGCGGGCGCACCTGAGCCAGGAGGTGCGCGAGCTCGACGCCTCCCTGCGGGTGCTGGAGTCGGTCGAGTCGGTGCGCCGCGTCCTGGACCTCGGCAAGGGCCGCCAGATCACGGCGTCGCAGCTGTGCGAGCGGTTCGGCTTTCCCGGCGAGCGGCAGTGGACCGTCGTCGGCGACCTCTCCGGAGGCGAGCGCCGACGGCTGCAGCTCACGCGCCTGCTGATGGACGAGCCGAACGTCCTCGTGCTGGACGAGCCGACGAACGACCTCGACATCGAGACCCTCACCGCGCTCGAGGACCTCCTCGACGGCTGGCCCGGGACCCTACTGGTGGTCTCGCACGACCGATACTTCCTCGAGCGGGTCTGCGACCGTGTCGTGGCGCTGCTGGGCGACGCGTCCTTGCGCGACCTGCCCGGCGGTGTCGACGAGTACCTCGACCGGCGGCGCGCCGCGTCCGACACCCGCCGTACATCGGTGTCCGGCACGTCCCGAACAGCGGTGTCCGGTACGCCGGATCGGCTCGGCGCCGCGAACACCGCCGCGGCACCGTCGGTGACGAAGGCGGCGGTGGGCTCCGGTGACGTGCGCCAGGCACGCAAGGACATGGCCCGCATCGAGCGGCGTCTCACGCGCATCGGCGAACGCGAGGAGACGCTCCACGCGCAACTCGCGACGCACGCCACGGACTTCGAGAAGGTCGCCGTCCTCGACGCCGAGCTGCGGGCCCTCGCCGAGGAGCGCGCGGCGCTGGAGGAGGAGTGGCTGACGGCCGCGGAGGTCGCCGAGGCGTAGGCGCGCGCGACGTTGCGCCGCACGGCTGGCAGACTGCGGGCTCGGCGCGGAGCCGGCAGGGGACGATGACGGGGAGGCCGACCGTGCGCAGTGAGCTCTTCAGCCCGGGCAGCCAGGAGATCCAGACCACGGAGCGCTACGTCAAGCAGTCGCCGAAGCTGCTGCGCGTGGCGCTCGGTTCGGACGTCCTGGCACTCAAGGGCTCGATGGTCGCCTATCAGGGACGCGTGGAGTTCAACCACGAGGGCTCCGGAAGCCTCGGCAAGTTCCTGCGGCGAGCGCTCACCAACGAAGACACCCCGCTCATGCGCGTGAGCGGCCAGGGTGAGGTCTTCTTCGCCAACGCCAATCAGGACGTCTTCCTCGTCTCCCTCGAAGGCGACGCGCTCAGCGTCAACGGGCAGAACCTGCTCGCCTTCGACGCCGAGCTGAGCTGGGACGTGCACCGCGTCGCCGGGGCCGGTGCGCTCTCCGGCGGTGCCTTCAACACGCTGATCCAGGGCCGGGGCACCGTGGCGCTCACCAGTGACGGGCCCCCCTTGCTCCTGGACTGCTCGTCCCAGCCCACGTTCGTGGACCTGCAGGCCGCGGTGGCGTGGTCGGCGTCCCTGCAGCCGCAGCTGGTCACGTCGATGAACTTCAAGAGCCTTCTGCGCGGCGGCAGCGGCGAGGCCGCGCAGCTCGCCTTCTCCGGCCCGGGCTTCGTCGTGGTGCAGCCGAGCGAGGGTCCGGTCGTGCCGCCGCACAACCACGGCTCCGGCGGCGGCGGCGGCTTCGGCTCGATGTTCGAGTAGGCGCCGGGACGCCTGATCTGGGGTCACACCGGTGGCCGACGTCGAGCTGGAGTGGGGTCCGGTGGGCGCCGGGATTCTCGCCGCCCGATGCGACGTGCTCGTCGTGGTCGACGTGCTGTCGTTCACCACGTCCGTGACCGTGGCGGTGGGTCGCGGGGCGCTGGTGTGGCCGCACCCGTGGCGCGACGGTACCGAGGCCCTCGCCGCGACGGTCGGTGCACAGGTCGCCGGCGGGCGGAGCAGTCCAGGCGGACCGTCGCTCTCGCCGGCGTCGTTGACCGGTCTGCCGCCCGGCACCCGGCTGGTGCTCCCCTCGCCGAACGGCTCAGCCATCGCCTCCGCGGCCGCGGGTGGCGGCGTCCCCGTCCTCGCGGCGTCGCTGCGCAACGCCGCCGCCGTCGGCGACGCGGCTCGCCGTTACGGCCGGGTGGGTCTGGTGCCCGCCGGCGAGCGGTGGCCGGACGGATCGCTGCGCCCGGCGTACGAGGATTGGGTCGGGGCCGGTGCGGTGGCCGCGCGGCTCGGTGGACGGCTCTCACCCGAGGCGGAGGCGGCAGCGCTCGCGGCTGGCGCGCGACGGCCGCTGGAGGACTGCCCGTCGGGCCGGGAGCTCGTCGAGCGGGGGTTCGCCGAGGACGTCCGCCTGGCCGCGCTGGCCGACGTCGACGACGTCGTCCCGGTCCTGCGCGACGGGCGCTTCGAGGCCGCCTGAGACCGCTCAGCCCGCGTCGAAGGGCACGACCAGCGCCCGCAGCAACTCGGCGAGCGTGGCGTGCTGCGTCGCCGAGAGAGCGGCCAGAAGCTCCCGCTCGCGGTCGAGCAGGTCGCCCATCGCGGCGTCCACGCGATCCTTGCCCTCGGGGGTGAGACGGACGTGCACACCGCGCCGGTCGTGCGGGTCGGGTAGTCGCTCGACGAGCCGTCGTGCCTCCAGCCGGTCGACGCGGTTGGTCATGGTGCCCGACGTCACCATCGTCTGCGTCAGCAGCTGCCCCGGTGACAGGACGTACGGCGAGCCGGCCCGCCGCAGCGCGGCGAGCACGTCGAACTCCCATCCGTCGAGCCCGTGGTCGGCGAAGGCCGCGCGACGGGCACGATCCAGATGGCGGGCCAGCCTGGTGACGCGGCTGAGGACCTCCAGCGGGCCGAGGTCGAGGTCGGGGCGCTCGCGCGCCCACGCGGCAACCAGCCGGTCCACCTCGTCCTGCATGCGGACGAGCCTATCGACGCCGATCTGCTTGACGTCGGGCCTCTTGACGTCGAGACGCGTGACCTCAGCGCGGCCTCTCCGTCATGGCGCCCTCCCGTGGCGGTTTCGCTTCCGACGCCGGTCTGCAACAGTGCGGTCGCCCGCGATCACCTCCCGCGGCACCCTTCGCGTCGACTCGGGCGGGTATCTTGACATCGAGACAGACCGCGAGCCATCGTGTCGGTTGTCTTGATGTCGAGATACCGGAGGCGGCCATGACGGCACCGACCTGGGATCCGGAGCAGTACCTTCGCTACGCCGACGAGCGTGGGCGCCCCTTCGCCGACCTGCTGGCGCGCGTCGGCGCGGTGGCCCCGGCCTACGTCGTCGACCTCGGGTGTGGTCCCGGCACGCTGACGCGAACGCTGGTCGAACGGTGGCCGGGCGCCGAGGTCGTCGGCGTCGACTCCTCCGCGGAGATGATCGCGCGGGCACGAGTCGACGGAGCGGGGGTGTCGTTCGTCGAGGCCGACCTGCGCGAATGGCGCCCCGCGTGGCACGTCGACGTCCTCGTGTCGAACGCGACCCTGCAGTGGGTTCCCGGGCACCTCGATCTTGTGCCGCGGCTGGTCGGCATGCTTGCGCCCGGCGGATGGCTCGCGGTCCAGGTCCCGGCCAACTTCGACGAGCCCTCGCACGTGCTGCTGCACGAGGTCGCGGCCGACCCGCGGTGGCGGGACGGGCTGGTCGGCGTAGCGCGGCCCTCCTCCCACGGTGCGGACACCTACTTGCGCGTGCTCTCGGAGTACGACTGCACCGTCGATGCGTGGGAAACAACCTACTTCCACGTGCTGCCGGGGGAGGACGCCGTGCTGAGGTGGATGCTCGGCACCGGGGCACGGCCGATCCTGCGGGCGCTGCCGGAGGCGCTGCGGCCGGCGTTCCTGGCCGACTACGCTGCGCGGCTGCGCGAGGCGTATCCGCCGACGCCGGCCGGCACCGTGCTGCGCTACCGGCGGGTCTTCTTGGTCGCGCGCCGCGACGAGGACGTGTGTCCCGAGTCGCAGCCGGGGACCGCCCCGTGCTGACCGGGCTTCACCACGTCCAGCTCACGGCGCCCGCGGGGTCAGAGGACGTCCTGCGCGCCTTCTACGCCGGCGTCCTCGGCATGGCCGAGGTCATGGAGCCGGCGCCGCTCGGCGCTCGGGGCGGGTGCTGGTTCCGCAGTGGCGCGGTGGAGATCCACGTGGGCGTGGAGGCCGCGTTCCGCGCTGCCCGCAAGGCCCACCCCGGCGTGCTCGTCGACGACCTCGACGCGCTGGCCGCGCGGCTCGCGGATGCCGGCGCGCCGGTCCGCTGGGACGGCGAGTTCCCGGGGCACCGGCGCTTCTACAGCGAGGACCCGCACGGCAACCGGCTGGAGTTCCTGAGCCCCGTCGAGCGTGGGCCGGACGCGGGACCCTGAGGCCGGGTCCGAGCCGGGCCGGACCGGGGACCCTGAGGCCGGGTCCGAGCCTGGGCCGCACCGGGGACCCTGAGGCCGGGTCGAGCCTGGGCCGCACCCGGGACCCTGAGCCGGTCCGGCCCGGGCCCCGCGTCAGGGCCGCTTCGCCGGCGTGGAGGACAGCTGCGGCTTCGCCTCCAGGTGGGACAGGCCGTTCCACGCGAGGTTGACCAGGTGCGCCGCCACGTCGGCCTTCTCCGGCTTGCGCGCGTCCAGCCACCACTGACCGGTGAGGGCCACCATGCCGACGAGCGCTTGCGCGTACATCGGCGCGTTGCGGGGGTCGAAGCCCCGGCCTTTGAACTCCGCGACGAGGATGTGCTCGACCTGGCTGGTCGCGTCGCTGATCAGGCTGGCGAAGGTGCCCGTCGACTGTGCGACGGGGGAGTCCCGGACGAGGATGCGAAAGCCGTCGGTCGAGGACTCGATGTAGTCGAGCAGGGAGAGGGCGGCGCGCTCGAGCAGCTGTCGAGGGGAGACGTCACTGGTCAGCGCCCCGGTGATGCCGTCGAGGAGCAGCCGCATCTCACGGTCGACCACGACGGCGTAGAGCCCTTCCTTGCCGCCGAAGTGCTCGTACACCACGGGCTTGGACACCCCCGCCTTGGCGGCGATCTCCTCGACCGAGGTCCCCTCGAAGCCGCGCTCGGCGAACAACGACCGACCGACGTCGAGCAGCTGCTCACGCCGCTCCTTGCCGCTCATCCGCACTCGGGAGGGACCGCCGCCCGCGCTGCGGGAGCTCCCCCGGGACTCCGTCACGCGCCCATCATGCCGCGCTGGGGACCTCGTTCCGCTTTCCGGCGAGCCGGTCGGCCCGCGGCCAGCGCACGTCGCTCGCCCATCCGGCCAGCTCGAACCACCGGATGAGCCGGGCGCTGGAGTCGACCTGTCCGCGCAGGACGCCGTGACGGGCGCAGGTCGGGTCGGCGTGGTGCAGGTTGTGCCAGGACTCGCCCATCGACAGGACGGCCAGCCACCAGACGTTGCCCGAACGGTCGCGGCTGCGGAACGGCTTGTCACCGACCGCGTGGCAGATCGAGTTGATCGACCAGGTCACGTGGTGGAGCAGTCCGATGCGGACGAGGCTGGCCCAGAAGAACGCCGTCGCAGCACCCTGCCAGGACCACGACCACAAGCCTCCGACGACGGGCGGGAGCAGCAGGGAGACGAGGGCCAGAGCCGGGAACGCCCGCGAGACCCGCACGATGTCGCGGTCCTTGAGCAGGTCGGGGGCGTACTGCTGGGCGGAGGTCTGCTCGACGTCGAAGAGCCACCCCATGTGCGCGTGGTAGAGCCCCTTAATGAGCGCGGGCACGGACTCGCCGTAGCGCCAAGGGGAGTGCGGGTCGCCCTCCTTGTCGCTGTACTTGTGGTGCTTGCGGTGGTCGGCGACCCAGCGCACGACGGGTCCCTCGATGGCAAGGCTTCCCGCGACGGCCAGGGCGATCTTCAGCGGGCGCTTCGCGCGAAAGGAGCCGTGGGTGAAGTAGCGGTGAAACCCGACCGTGATGCCGTGGCCGGACACGGCGTACATCACCACCGCCAGCACGACGTCGCGCCAGCCGAGCCCCCAGCCCCACGCGACGGGCACCGCCGCGGCGAGGGCGAGGAACGGCACGGCGATGAAGAGCGCCAGCGCGACCTGCTCGAGGGTCCCCTTGCGCTCACCGCCCAGGGTTGCCATGGCGGCGTCCACGCCGCTCGCGGTCGCGACGGACGCAGGGGCTGGTGGTGTCACGGAACCTCGCCGAGGGTGCGGGGGCAATGGGCTACGCCACGGTAAACCTACGCCGCCGTAACTGGGGCGGTCCCGACCGTGCCGGGCACGAGGTCGGCGCCCGCGGTGCCGTGCCCAGCGGCCCCGCGCCGACGCCGCTACGCTGCCGGGGAGGGGCGTCGCTGCACGGGGCGACGCCGATCCCGGGTCGTCTAATGGCAGGACGCCGTCTTTTGGTGTCGGTTGTAGGGGTTCGAGTCCTCTCCCGGGAGCTGAGCCGCCCGACGGGCGTGCACAGGCACGCGAGAGCCGTCCCGGCGGCGCGATAGGCTGGGCGCGCTGCCTGCCGGCGGCAACTCTCCCGCCGTTCCCGTCGAGGAGCCTCCGCGTGACCGCGACCCGTCCGGCTGCCGTCGTCGTCCTCGCCGCGGGGGAGGGCACCCGCATGCGCTCGGCGACGCCGAAGGTCCTGCACCCCCTCTGCGGGCGGACCATGCTGGGCCACGCGGTGGCGGCCGCCCGCGCCGTCGAGCCCGCACATCTGTGTGTCGTCGTCGGACACGGCCGTGACCTCGTGGTCGGTCATCTCGCGCAGGTCGAACCAGGTGTCGTCACGGCCGTCCAGGACCGCCAGCTCGGCACCGGCCATGCCGTGCGCTGCGCGCTCGAGGTCCTGCCCGAGCTCGAGGGAACGGTGGTGGTCACCTACGGCGACGTGCCGCTGCTGCGCGGTGACACCCTCGTCGACCTCGTCGGCGAGCACGATCGCTGCGGCAACGCGGTGACGGTCCTGACCGCCGTCGTGGCAGACCCCACGGGCTACGGCCGGGTGCTGCGGGCGAGCGACGGCTCGGTCGCGGGCATCGTCGAGCACAAGGACGCCACGGACGAGCAGCGTGAGGTCGCCGAGATCAACTCGGGGATCTACGCCTTCGACGCGGCGGTCCTGCGCGACGGCCTGGGCCGCATCTCCTCGGCCAACGCGCAGGGGGAGCTCTACCTCACCGACGTCCTCGCGGTCGCGCGCCACGACGGCCGTCGGGTCTCCGCCGTACGCCTCGAGGACGTGTGGCAGACCGAGGGCGTCAACGACCGGGTCCAGCTCGCACGCATGCGCGCCGAGCTCAATCGGCGGGTCCTCGAGCGCTGGATGCGCGAGGGCGTGAGCGTGGAGGACCCCGCGAGCACGTGGGTCGACGTCGACGTCGTCCTCGCCCGGGACGTCACGCTGCGACCCGGCGTGCACCTGGAGTCGGGCACGACCGTCGCGGAGGGTGCGACCATCGGCCCCGACACGACGCTCGCCGGCTGTGTCGTCGGAGCCGACGCGACGGTCCTGCGCTCCCACTGCGAGCGGGCGCAGATCGGCCCGGAGGCGACCGTGGGGCCGTTCACGTTCCTGCGCCCGGCGGCGCGTCTGGGGCGAGGCGCCAAGGCCGGGGCGTACGTCGAGATCAAGTCCGCGGTCGTCGGTGACGGGTCCAAGGTGCCGCACCTGTCCTACGTCGGGGACGCCGACATCGGAGTCGGGTCCAACATCGGCGCCGCGACGGTGTTCGTCAACTACGACGGCATCGACAAGCACCGTACGACGGTCGGCGACCACGTGCGTATCGGCAGCGACACGATGCTCGTCGCGCCGGTCACCGTCGGCGACGGTGCCTACACCGCTGCCGGCTCCGTGATCACGGCGGACGTGCCGCCCGGCGCGATGGCGGTGGCGCGCGGGCGTCAGCGGACGGTCGAGGGG
>JALYMU010000270.1 GCA_030773595.1 Actinomycetota bacterium
CGGTCCCTCCGCGCGGAGGGACCGGGGACGTCAGAGGTTCGATCAGCGGTTGTAGCCGAGCAGCTCGACCACGAGGTCGACCTCACCCACGGCGTTGCGCAGCGAGATGCTGCCGTCCGCGCCGAGGGGCACGACCGCGAGGTTGTTCGACTTGGCGCCGGGCGCGACGTACACGTCCGACGTGCTCGGTGCGCTCGCACCACCCGCCCACGCGGTGAGGTAGGTCGAGCGCGACGCGCCGGTCGCGGTGAGCGTCACCACGAGGGACTGCGCGCTGTCCGGCACGCCGGCGCGGCCGGCCATCATGACCCGTTGGGTGTCGTCCGTCCCGGAGAACGTCTGCAGCCCCGACCCTGTCCGGCTGTCGAGCACGCGCTTGGGCACCAGCGGCACGAAGCGCGTGTCGCCTGAGGCGTCCGGCTGGTACCACCCCACGACGGCCAGGACCACGTCGGTGGACACGGACCCCCACAGCGAGATCGAGCCGTCGGGGCCGATGGGTGCGAAGGCGCGGTTCGAGACGGGCTCCCCCGCGGTGAAGTGGACGGTCGACGTCGTGGGCGTGCTCGCCGGGGCCGTGGGGGTCACTGAGAGGTACCCCCGGCTCGACGGGGACGGGACCGTGACGTTCAGCACGACCACCGACGCCGCGCTCGGGATGCCGGCACGGCCGCGGATCGTGACGCTGCGCGGCGTACGCTCCGCCAGGGGGGTCGAGGACCGCGTGTCGAGCAGCCGCCGCGGGGAGCGGTCGACGTAGGAGTGGCCGCCGCCGCCGGCAGCGGGGAAGTAGCCCGCCACGTCGGCGATGAGGTACGTCGAGCCGGATCCGTTGAGCAGGCTGACCCGGCCGCGGGCACCGACGTTCACGACCACCGTCGCGGCACGCGAGCGTCCCGCCTGAACCCGCAGCGACGTCGTACCGCCGAAGGACGTCCCGGCCGGGAACGCCGCGACCCACGTGTCGTCGGTGCCTCGGGTGCTGATGATGTTGAGCGCCACGGCGGCGACGCCGGTGCTCGGGATGCCGCCACGTCCGGTCACCTGCACGTCGATGTGCTTCCCGGCCCCGACCGTGCACGCCGCCCCGACCCCCAGCGGCTTGCGCGTGTCGAGCACGCGGGCCGGCTTCACCGGGACGTAGCCGAGGCGACTGGTCGCCGGCGCCGGCGCGACGCCAGGCGCGGCCGGGACCGGGCACGACAGCACGGACGACGCGGACGGGCGCACGTAGTACGACGTCTTGGCGTTCGCGCCGTTCCACCCGAGGCTGATGTGGACGTGGTTGCGGTGGCAGGAGTTGTCGTACGTCGTCGAGGTCAGCTCCGTGCACGGCTTGCCGCCCACGCTGTACGTCGTCCAGCCGCCGGTGAAGTTGCCGAGGCTGTCGACCCGGTCGGGGTCGTAGGCCCGCCACATCTGGTTGTTCCAGACGACGTACATCACGCCGAGCCGGCGCGCCATCGCGTGCCGGTTGCCGTACTGGTCGCTCGCGCGCATCCACTCGACGAGCGTGTCCGCCATCGCCTTCTGCTCGGCGACACGGGCGTTGGTCATCCAGTCCAGCGACCGGCCCTCCTCGTGACCGCTGTCCGAGGACGAGCACGGGCGGACGATGTTGCTCGAGATGGCGCTCCCGTAGGTCCACACGACGAGGTCGCGCAGCGCCTTCGTGCCGGGCTTCTCGGTCGGGCTGCACGTCGTCTCGGGCTCGTAGCCGGAGTAGGCATCGATCGTCGCGCCGTGGTCCGGCGTCGAGGGGACCGGTGTCGCGGCGAGGGCGCTCGGGGCTGCACCCGTACTCGCCAGGACGAGCGCGAACAGCGCGGCGAGAACGAGGCTGCGGCGGGTGCGGGAGGCGGACCAGACGGAGGCGAGGGGCATCGGCACGGTCTCTGTTAGGGGGCAGGGTCAGCGCCGCAGGCATGGAGGGCATGATCATGCGGCCGGTCTGAATACCATGTCGACACGCCGAGGGAAATACTTGAATCGAGGATCGAAACGTGCTGGAGCCGACGGAGGTACGGCAGGCGCTCGTCGTCACGGCGCATCCCGACGACGTGGACTACGGCGCGGCCGGGACCATCGCGTCGTGGACCCGCTCCGGAGTCGAGGTGACGTACTGCGTCTGCACCGACGGTGACGCGGGCGGTTTCGACCCGGACGTCCCCCGCGCGCAGATCCCGTCGATCCGCCGGGCAGAGCAGGAGCGCGCGGCGAAGGAGGTCGGCGTGTCCGACGTCCGCTTCCTCGGATACCAGGACGGCCGGCTGGAGCCGACCTACGAGCTGCGTCGCGACATCAGCCGGGTCATCCGTGACGTCCGACCGCAACGCATGGTTATCCAGAGCCCCGAGCGGAACTGGGCACGCATCCCGTCCAGCCACCCCGACCATCTCGCCGCGGGTGAGGCGGCCCTGCGTGCGGTCTACCCCGATGCGCGCAACCCGTTCGCCCATCCCGAGCTGCTCCGCGACGAGGGGCTCGACGCGTGGACCGTCCCGGAGGTCTGGGTGATGGCGCACCCTGACCCGGACCACGCGCTCGACGTGACTGACGCGTTCGAGGCCAAGCTCGCTGCGCTTCGCGCCCATGCCAGCCAGACGGCTCACCTGGACGACCTCGAGGGGATGGTCCGTGGCTGGATGAGCGCCAACGCCTCGCGCGCGGGCCTTCCCACTGGAAGCCTGGCGGAGGTGTTCAAGGTGGTCACGATCTGAGCGACGCCCGGCCGCTCCGCGTCCGCTCTCGTCCTCCATCCGGGCCGCCGTAGGCTCACACCGTGCCCGTGGCCCGCAGCGAGGTCCTCCTCGAGCAGATGAAGAAGGCGGCCCTCACCATCTTCGGCCGCCTTCCCGCCCCGGTTCGCCGTCTCGCCGTACGCCTCGGGACGCCGAATTTCACGGTCGGAGCCCTGTGCGTGCTCGTCCACGGCGACCGGGTGCTCGTCCTGTGCCAGCGCCACCGTCCGGACTGGTCGCTCCCGGGCGGCCTGCTCGGCCGCGGCGAGGACCCCGCGACGGCCGTGGCGCGCGAGGTCCAGGAGGAGCTCGGGATCGACGTCGAGGTTGGGTCCCCCGTGACGGCGCTGGTCGACCCCCGCATGCAACGGGTGGACATCGTCTACCGCGTGGACCTCGACGAGTCCGTGGACGTCACTCCGCAGGCCGAGGTCCGCTACGCCCGCTGGATGCGCCCGGACGAGCTCGGTGAGGGTGACTGGATCACCCGCGACGTCCTGACGGCGGTGGCGACCGCGGCCCGTCCCGGGTCGACGGAAGGACGCGTGGTTCCGTGAGCCGCGGGCTGGCCGGCGTCGTCCTCGCGGCCGGCGCCGGGACCAGGTTGCGCCCGCTGACCCTCCTGCGTCCCAAGCCGCTGTGCCCGGTCGCCGACGTCCCGCTCATCGACCGCGCCATCGCCCGCCTCTCGCCGTACGTCGAGGACGTCGCCGTCAACGTGCACCACCATCGCGTGTCGATGGAGCGCCACCTCGCCCGGCGTACACATCTGTCTGTCGAGGAGCCGCAGGCGCTCGGCACGGCCGGTGCCCTCGGACATCTGCGCGAATGGGTCGCCGGTCGCGACGTCCTGGTGACGAATGCCGATGCATACCTGTCCGGAACGCTCGAGCCACTCGTCCGCGACTGGGACCACGCCTCACCACGCCTGCTGGTCATGCACGTCGGAGCCCCCGCCGACTTCGGCGAGGAGCGGTACGTCGGTGCGTGCCTCCTCCCGTGGCGCCACGTCGAGCGGCTGGAGCCGGTGCCCAGCGGGCTCTACGAGGTGATGTGGCGGGACTGCGCCACGCGCCGGGACATCTCCTTCGCCCGCCACGACGGTACGGCGATCGACTGCGGCACGCCGCGGGACTACCTGATGGCGAACCTCCACGCCTCCGGTGGGCGCAGCGTCGTGGGAGCGGGTGCGGAGGTGCACGGCGAACTGGTCCGCAGCGTCGTGTGGCCCGGGTGCGTGGTCGAGCCGGGCGAGCGGCTGGTCGAGCAGATCAGGGCGGATGACGGGCTGACGGTCGACGCGACGCTCGGGTGACGCTGGCGTCCCGGCGGCAGTCGTGCCACGCTGCCCAGCGTGAGCGAGACGAGTCCGACGGCGCGGTGGCCGTGGCGGGACGCACAGTGGCTGAACCCCCCGCAGCGCGTCTGCCAGGACGGCTCGGATCTGCTCGTGGCGGCGTGCGAGGGCAGCGACTTCTGGCGCACGACGTCGTACGGGTTCGTCCACGACTCCGGGCACGCCCTGCTGGCGCCGTTCCCGGACGACAGCGCCGTACAGGTGTGCTTCGTCCTCGACTACAATCAGCAGTTCGACCAGGCCGGCGTGCTGGTCCGCTCGGACGAACGGCGCTGGGTGAAGGCCGGGGTGGAGGTCAGCGACGGCGTGCCGCAGCTCGGCGCGGTCGTGACGCGGGACGTGTCGGACTGGTCCGTCGCTCCCGTGCCGGCCTGGAACGGCCGGGAGGTCACCGTGCGGGTCAGTCGCACCGGTGACGCGCTCACGGTACGCGCGCGCGTCGAGGACGAGCCGTGGCAGCTGGTCCGCGTCACCCCGCTACCCGCGCAGGACGGGGTGTTCGCCGGCCCGTACTGCTGCGCGCCGACGCGGGACGGCCTTGTCGTGCGCTTTCGCGATGTCGTCCTCACCGAGGCCGACCGTACGCTCCATCCCAACTGAACGTCGAAGTCCGTGGGGGAGGGCCGGCATCGGCGCCGTTGCCGCCGAGCGCTGCAGCGGCGAGGATGCGCGAACTGCCTACACCGTCTCGAGGAGCCCGCATGCCACAGCAAGTCCGCGGAGTCGTCAGCCGCGGAAAGGGCGAGCCGGTCGAGGTCGCGACCGTCGTCGTGCCGGACCCCGGCCCCGGCGAGGCCGTCGTCCGCGTGCAGACCTGCGGCGTCTGCCACACCGACCTGCACTACCGCGAGGGCGGGATCAGCGACGCCTACCCGTTCCTCCTCGGGCACGAGGCGGCGGGTGTGGTCGAGTCCGTCGGCGCGGGCGTCGAGGACGTCGCACCCGGTGACTTCGTCATCCTGAACTGGCGCGCCGTGTGCGGACGCTGCCGGGCGTGCCGGCGCGGGCGGCCGTGGTACTGCTTCGCCACGCACAACGCCGCGCAGCCGATGACGCTCGCCGACGGGACCCCGCTGTCGGCGGCCCTGGGTATCGGCGCCTTCGCGGACAAGACACTCGTCGCGGCGGGACAGTGCACCAAGGTCGACCCGCGCGCCGATGCCGCCGCCGTCGGGCTGCTCGGCTGCGGCGTGATGGCCGGTATCGGCGCGGCCGTCAACACCGGCGGTGTGACGAGGGGGGACTCCGTCGCGGTGATTGGCTGCGGCGGCGTCGGGAGTGCTGCGGTGATGGGTTCGCGGCTCGCCGGCGCGACCCGGATCATCGCCGTCGACCTGGACCCGCGCAAGCTCGACTTTGCCCGTCGGGTCGGAGCGACCGACGTCGTCGACGCGTCCTCGGCCGACGTGGTCGAGGCCGTGCGCGCGCTGACCGGCGGCTTCGGCGCGGACGTGGTCATCGACGCCGTCGGCCGACCCGAGACCTACAAGCAGGCGTTCAATGCGCGTGACCTGGCCGGCACCGTCGTGCTCGTCGGCGTCCCTACCCCGGAGATGCGCATCGACCTCGGCCTGCAGCAGGTCTTCGGACGGGGCGGGGCCCTGAAGTCCTCGTGGTACGGCGACTGCCTCCCGAGCCGCGACTTCCCGATGCTCGTGGACCTCTACCTCCAGGGCCGCCTGGACCTCGACTCCTTCGTGACCGAGCGGATCGGCCTGGACGGCGTCGAGGACGCGTTCCACACGATGCACCGGGGTGACGTCATCCGGTCCGTGGTCGTGCTGTGAGCGCGCACATCGAACGGCTCGTGACCAGCGGCACGTTCAACCTCGACGGCGGCACCTGGGAGGTCGACAACAACGTCTGGCTCCTCGGCGACGACCAGGAGGTTCTGGTCGTCGACGCGGCGCACGACGCCGACGCCATCGTCGCCGCAGTCGGGGACCGTCGGTGCGTCGCGGTGGTGTGCACGCACGCCCATGACGACCACGTCAACCGCGCGCCCGATGTGGCAGCGGCCCTGGGGACTACGGTCCACCTGCACCCTGCCGACCGCCCACTGTGGGACATGACCCATCCCGGGACGGCACCGGACGCCGAGCTGTACGACGGTCAGGTGCTGCGGGTCGCCGGCGTGGACGTCGAGATTCTGCACACCCCTGGCCACGCGCCCGGGGCGGTGTGCCTGCACGTCCCCGTGCTCGACACGGTCTTCACCGGCGACACGCTGTTCCACGGTGGCCCCGGCGCCACGGGTCGCTCGTACAGCGACTATCCGACGATCGTCGCCTCGATCCGGGACCGCTTGCTGACCCTGCCTCCGGACACCGTTGTACGCACCGGGCACGGCGAGGTCACGACGATCGGGACCGAAGCGCCGTCGCTGCCGGAGTGGCTGCGGGAAGCAGGACGCTAGATCGCCCAACGGGGCTCGTCTGCGGTACACGTGTGCATGCGCCGCGTGGAGCGGCCAGGCGTCCACGATGTGGCCGCGCTCTCACGAAATCCCGCCGAAGTTCCGCTCATCTGCGCTCGGAGTTCGTTGGGGCTCTTGCCCTATTGGGCGAAAACGAGACACGATGCCCGCGCCCACCCCTCCGGGTGACGGGGGCGCAGCCCCCGTCCGCCCGGCTTCGACACGGAGATGGACAGCCCATGTCACATGCCACAGCACCACCGCAACGCAGGTCGACGCGAGCGGCCGGCATCACCGGCCTCGCGGGTGCGAGCGCTCTCGCGCTCATCACCAGCACGACGCCCACCGTTGCTTCAGCCGCACCCGTGGAGGCGCAGTCCGGCCCGGCAGTCCGCGCGGACGCGGTCGTGGCGGTCGACGACGGTGGCACCGCTCGACTCAGACTGACTCTGGTCGACGCCGCGGACGGCGCTCCCGTCACGGTCGCGTGGGCAACCGGCCGGGGCACCGCCAGCGCAGGCAAGGACTACCGCGCCGGCAAGGGAACCATCACCTTCGCTGCCGGCACGGCGGCCGGCGCGAGCCGCTCGATCCGCATCGCCACACGCGAGACCGCGGGCGCCGAGATGGCGGAGACCATCCCGGTCGCACTGACCGTCAGCGGGGGCCACCTGCAGAGTCGGCAGCCGACGGTAGTGATCAACGCTCACGACATGCCCTACCTTGACGCGGGCCTGCCCGTGGAGAAGCGTGTCCGCGACCTCCTCTCCCGCATGACGCTGGAGGAGAAGGTCGGGCAGATGACCCAGGCCGAGCGCGGGGCCATCGACAGCGAGCGGCACCTGATCACCGAGTGGAAGCTCGGCTCGATCCTGTCCGGCGGCGGCTCGACGCCGAAGGAGAACACCCCCGAGGCGTGGGCCGACATGGTCGACGCCTACCAGTCCTACGCGCGGCTGAACCGGCTCCAGATCCCGCTGATCTACGGCGTGGACTCGGTGCACGGGCACGGCAACCTCTACGGCGCCACGCTGATCCCGCACAACGTCGGCCTGGGGTCCACGCGCGACCCAGACCTGGTGGAGCGGGCCCAGCACATGGTGGCCACCGAGACTCGCGCCACCGGCATTCCCTGGATCTTCGGTCCATGCCTGTGCGTCGCCCGCGATGACCGGTGGGGACGCACGTACGAGTCGTTCGGCGAGCACCCGGCACTCGTGACCGCGATGGAGACCTCGATCGACGGCTTCCAGGGCGAGGGCATCGAGACGATCAAGCACAAGACCCGGGTGCTCGCCACGGCCAAGCACTTCGCCGGTGACGGCGACACGGAGTACGGCAGCGCCGCCAATCCGGACGGCACCGGCTACCAGATCGACCAAGGCGTCACGCGGGAGAGCCGCGCCCACTTCGAGCGGATCGACCTGGCGCCCTACATCCCGGCCGTGCAGAAGCACGACGTCGGCTCCGTCATGCCGTCGTTCTCCAGCGTCGACTTCACCGACGACGGTCTCGGCAACCCGCTGAAGATGCACGCTCATGAGGAGCTGATGCAGGGCTGGCTGAAGGACAAGGTCGGCTTCGACGGCTTCATCATCAGTGACTGGGACGGGCTCGACCAGATCGCGCTCGAGACCAAGGAAGAGAAGGTCGCCGCATACATCAACGCGGGCGGCGACATGGCGATGGAGCCCTTCGACTACCAGGACTTCGAGAAGGCGCTGCTCTCCGAGGTCAAGGCCGGGCGCGTCCCGATGTCGCGCATCAACGACGCGGTGTCCCGGATCCTGACCAAGAAGTTCCAGGTCGGGCTGTTCGAGAAGCCGTTCGCCGAGCGCACGTACGCCGACAGGATCGGCAGCGCGGAGCACCGCGCCCTGGCCCGCGAGGCCGTGGCGAAGTCCCAGGTCCTGCTGAAGAACAGCGACGACGTGCTGCCCCTGCGGCCCGACGCCAAGCTCTACGTCGCGGGACGCAACGCCGACGACCTGGGCAACCAGGCCGGTGGCTGGACGATCACGTGGCAGGGCCAGTCCGGCGAGCACACCGAGGGCACCACGGTCCTGGAGGGCCTGCAGCAGGTCGCTCCGGGAGCGGACATCACCTACAGCAAGGACGCCTCCGCGGCCATGGCGGGTGACGAGGTCGGTGTCGTGGTCGTCGGCGAGACGCCGTACTCCGAGGGCTTCGGCGACGTCGGCGGCCCGCAGTGGGCCTACGACCCGTCCGACAACGGGGTCCCGCGCGAGCCGAAGAAGATGGAGCTGCAGGAGCAGGACCAGGCCGTGGTGGACAAGGTCTGCGCCGCGCTGGAGAAGTGCGTCGTGGTGGTCGTGTCCGGGCGTCCGCAGGTCGTCGGCGACCGCCTCGCCGACATCGACGCGCTCGTGGCCTCCTGGCTGCCGGGCACCGAGGGCACCGGCGTCGCCGACGTGCTCTTCGGCGCCAAGCCATTCACCGGCCAGCTGCCGCTGTCGTGGCCGCGCAACGCCGACCAGGAGCCCATCAACGTGGGCGACCGGGACTACCGTCCGCTGTACCCCTTCGGCTGGGGACTGCGGACCATGGCGGACGGCTCGGCGAGCGCCCAGTCGGGCACCGACCTGCGCCGCGCCGCGACCCTCGTCGCGGACGGCACGGCGCAGGGCGGCGAGCCGGAGCTGATCACCATGCTCCGGACCTACGTGCAGGACCAGGTGGCCGACCCACGGACGGGCGTCCCGGCCAAGGCGGCGGACCACATCGCCCGGGCCGACGTGGCGACGCTGAAGGGCAACTACCGCCGGGCCGCGAAGCTCCTGCTGGAGGTCGCGCAGTTCTGACGGAGGAGCAGGTAGCCGGCTGACGCGCAGGCGCAGGCGGCGACCGGCGGCAGCGCCGCGCGGGGTGAGCGACATGCCCCCGCGCGGCGCTGTGCTGTCCGGCCCTGTGCTGTCCGGCGCTGTGCTGTCCGGCGCTGTGCTGCCCGGCGCTGTGCTGCCCGGCGCTGTGCTGACGCGACCACCGCCGTCAGTGCGTGTCCGCCCAGCTCTCCCCCGACGACACCTCCGCGACGAGGCGCACCCCCGACCCGGCACCCCACCAGGCGGCGGTCGAGTCCAGCGCCGAGACGAGGCGCGCCCGAGCGGCCTCCTCCGACCCGGACGGGACGTGGAGGAGGAGCTCGTCGTGCAAGCACAGCACGATGCGTCCGCCGGTCCCGTCCAGCCCCGCCCGCACGGTCGCCGCCCATGCCTTGAACAGCTCCGCAGCCGCTCCCTGCACCACGGCGTTGCGGGCGAACCGGCCCTGCCCCGGGGACGGGCGCAGCAGGCGCCCGCCGTACGTCCGCAGGGGCGTGCCCGTTCGTCCGGCCTCCTCGGCCGCGCGCAGGTACGCCATCGCGCGCGGGTAGGCGCGGTCCATGTCCCGCAGCGCCGCGCCCGCCGTACCCGACGTCTGTCCGTACATCGCTGCAAGGACGGCGACCTTCGCCGTAGCGCGGTCGCAGCGCAGCTGCGCGGCGACCGGGGCGTACATGTCGTCCTCCCGCGCGGCAGCGAGCAGGCCGGCGTCCCCGGAGACCGCCGCGAGCACGCGCGGCTCCACCTGCCCCAGGTCTGCGCGCACCAGCACGTGACCGGGTTCCGCGCGCACGGCCGGGCGCAGCTCGGCCGGCAAGTTGTGCAACCCGGCTTGCGCCGTCATCCGCCCGGACGCGCCGTCCGCCGCGCCCCACCCGCCGCGCAGCCGCCCGTCCGGACCGACGTAGCGGTCCAGCCAGCCCCAGCCGTACGTCGTCGCGACCCGCTCCGCCTTGCGCCAGGCGAGCAGGGCGGCGACGCCGGGCGAGGTCGCGGCGTG
>JALYMU010000271.1 GCA_030773595.1 Actinomycetota bacterium
GAACAGCACCCACCGCTCGGACTCCTGTCGGTCCCGGCCGAACAACACCCGGGAGACCGCGGATTTGAGGTTGTCGTACCGGATGTGCACGGCTGGCACCCCGCCGAGCGCCCGGAACGCCTCCTCACGCCCTTCGAGGAACGCTTCCTGGCCTTGGGTGCCGAACGCCCGGTTCACCGCCTTACCCGAGTGCGACAGGCCGCAGCGTGAACAGGAACACCTTCGTGCGGACCCCGGCCAGGTCGACCCACAGGTCGGCGAAGTCGACCTCGGCTTCGGCGCCCGGCGCGTGGGACTGCGGCACGAACACCTCCGCCAGCACCCGCCCGGCCTCCGCGGCGATCTCCGGCCGGCGCCGGGCGACGTAGTCCCGCACCGTCGAGTAGGTCATCCCGGCCATGCCGTGCTCGTCCACCAGGCGGGCCAGCACCCGCCGCGCGGTATGCCGCTGCTTGCGTGGCGCCGTCAGGTCCGCCCGCAGCATCTCATCGATCAGCGGCTTGGCCGGCTCGAGCTTCGGCGCCGGCGAGTTGCGCGGCTTCCGCGCCGGCGGGGTCGGCGAAGCCAACGCGTGCCGCACCGTGCGCCGGTGCACCCCGTGCCGGGCCGCGAGCTGACGGATCGACAGCTCCTCACGCCGCGCGTCCCGGCGGATCGCCTCGAACAGCTCCACTCGCGTCGACCCCACTCGGGCCCCCTCCGAAGGCGTGACCTGATCGTCACGCCAGACGGACGGAACCGGGGCCAACTACGCCGTCACGCCACCCCGGGCGTGTCCTCAGGTGGGGCCAGTTTCGGCCGTCACACCGCCACCGGAGAGCCCTGGGTGGGGCCAGATTTCTCCGTCACAGTGGGGCCAGTCGAGGCTGACACGTTCACAAGACGATGCTCACCGCGGTGCGCAACATCGGCGACCACGTCGAGGGATGCCCAACCGTCGATCGCGCCCAGTCCACCCGCGCCAGCTCCACGCCGCACTCGCCACCGCCCAGCGAAGATGGCCTCAGCGTCATCCGGCAGCGCCGGCGGCACCTCACGCGAGCTGGTCACGCATCACCTCGCCTGCCCGAGGCGGCCAACCTCCAGGCCGCCGTCACCACATGCTGTACCGCCCACCGCCGGGATCGCCACGACAGCGCCGCCGCACTTGCACAGACAGACCGCTCACCGCCGCGGACGAGGCGGTCGGCCAACTCTGCAGATCGCACACGCGCCTCACTTGCCTTGAGCGCGGTCGCGCCACCTGAGCTGTGCACACGCTAAGTTACGGACCGTACCAACATCCCGCTACTCCGCCCCGGTGCCGAGCCCTTACGCCGCGTTGCGTGACAGGTCACTGAAGGGCAAGTGGCTCACTCCGATCCCAGGGGCGGCGCCGTTGGCAGCGGTTGCCAGCGGCAGCCTCCGACGGCTGCCGCTCCTCGCGCAGCAAGGCGTCCCACAGGTCAGTCCCATAACCCGCACCCGAGATCTGCGGCGCCGCAGCGGCCACCGTTCGGCGGTCATCGCCACCGTCGCCGGCGCTCGAGCAGCGCCTGCAGCGCCTCGACCAGCTCAGGCTCGGTGTCGGCGACTTCTGGCCGCTCGAGCAGCGCCAGCAGCAGTTGGAAGTAGCGTCTCGCTCATCCCGAGCTCGGCCTGCACCCGCCTGCGCAGGTCGCCAGACAGGTGGTGCTCGCGGGGGAATGCCAGCACCGCCCGGTCCCGCTCGTCCAGACAGCCCGCGAGCAGCGACAGTTGCCCCGGCGCCGTCTTGACGCGCCTCACGTCGAAGGCGGCCCGTCGCGTACGACCGTCCGGCCCAGGTCGGCGTCCCACTCCAGCCGCGAGCCGATCTGGGCGCCGGTCCGGACCTCCAGCACCATCCCCTGCTCCCCCGGCCGCTGACTGCGCGCCCGCGCCAGTGCCGCCCGGGCAGCCCGCGCACTGGCAAAGCGGCTCACGACCGCCACCGGCCCGGCCGGGTCGTGCTCGTCCGCCTCGACCAAGAACCACGGCCCCACCGACCGCCGCCCCTTGACCACATCCATTGCCGTTGCGGCCGCTCCCGGCGCGTCCCCCGCCGCTGCCACCTCCCCCACCAGTGACGGCGACTCCGACAGCTGCCGCCCGGTCGCCGCCCACGGCGCGAGGCCGACGACACCGTCCTGTGCCAGCGCCCTGTATATAGAGGTGCGGCGTACTCCCAGGACCTCGCCGATCTGCGCGACCGTTAGCTCCCGTGCGTCGCACATCCGCCGGGCCTGCCGGCGCTGCTCCGCCGACAGCTTCGACGGCCGGCCGCCGATCCGCCCCGCGGGCCCGCGCCGCCGTCAGCCCGGCCACCGTCCGGTCCCGGATGATCTCCCGCTCGAACTGCGCCAGCCGCACCGAACAGGTGGAACACCAGCCGGCCGCCTGCGGTCGTGGTGTCGATGCTCTCCCGCAGCGACGGGAACCCCACGCCGCGCTCGTCCAGCGTGGTGACGACGTCGATCAGGTGCCGCAGCGACCGGCCGAGGCGGTCTAGCGGCCACACCACAAGGGTGTCCCCTGGCCGCAGCTACTGGAGCAGTCGTCGAGCTGCGGCCGCCGGTCCAGCGCCCCCGAGGCGTGGTCGGTCCACACCCGCCAACAGCCGGCCGCGGTCAGCTCGTCCACCTGCAGGTCGGGGTTCTGCTCGGTCGTCGAGACCCGCGCGTAGCCGAGAAGGTGCGCCACACCACCAAACGTAGCGGAAATGGTAGGGACCACTATCTGGCGACACACTGATTGCGTACACGGTTGCGCTACACGACGCACGCCGCAAGCACGCCTGTGACCTGCAGCGGTAGTTCGCGCGGTTCTCGCAGCGCGCTATGTGGCCGGCGCGACGGCGACGATCATATCCGGTAGCCGATCGCCTACCGGGACGCGTTGCTCAGGACGCATGGCGGCGCATGCGCCGCTCGTTGGGGTCGTCCGGGGAGGGGCCGCGTCGACGAAGTCGTGGCGTTCATACAGGGCTCGAGCTCGCTTGTTGTCGGTCTTCACCGACAGCCCCACGGCATGGCCGGGATGCCTGGTCGTGCGCCCACATGGCACCTGTCGCCGTCGCGGTGCTGCTCGCCGCCCGCACCTGGCGCCCGCTCGTGCCCGCGGTCCTTGCGGCCCTCGCCGTGGGTCGACCTCGTCGTCGCCGCGATCGCCGTCGGGCCTGCCGTCGTCGGCGGTCTCGGCCGGGTCGTGGCTGGTGCGCGTCGTTGGCGGGAGGACGCCGCCGACGCTCCTGCTCGCCCTGGGGGCGGCCCTCGCGATCCTCGCCGCGACGACCTCGGGGCTGTCGAAGTCGGAGGTCGAGCGGATCTGGCTGCCGTTCCTGCTGTGGCTCGTGCCGCTGACGGCCCTGCTGCCGGTGGGGCACTCCCGGCGGTGGCTCGCCGCCTCGGCCGGCTGGGCCCTCGCCTTCGGGATCGTGTTCCGCACGACCTGGTGAGCC
>JALYMU010000272.1 GCA_030773595.1 Actinomycetota bacterium
CGCCTGGGCCGGGACGTCGGCCGGGTCGCCCGGGGTCGCTGCCGTGCGGCGGCGCGGCGCTCCCGTCGCCGTCGTGGCGTCGGCATCCGCGGTGGCCCGTCGCGTCGTACGGCGAGCGGTGCCCGTCCCCGTGCCGCCCGCGGTCACCGACCCGGCGGCGTCCGCGGCCGTTCTCGCGGCACCGCGGACGCTGGAGGCGACCTTGGCCGCGACACCACCGCCGGTGCCGGACACGGGTGTACGCCGTGGCGCCGCGCCGCGGACCGGCTGGGCCGTGACGGTCTGGTCCTCGACGTCGGCGTTGACGTTGCGCTGGAGCGTCTTGATGGCGGTCTTGGCGGCAGCCTTCGTGCCGTAGGTCGCGGACGTCACGACGACCGCCCCGCTCGTGGAGTGGAGCGTGAAGCGGAACTTCCCGCCCGCCGCCTTCTGGAGCACGTACTTGGCCGGCACGGATGCCTCCCGGTGCAGTGTCCCGACCCGGTCGTCGGGAGCTGATCACGACGGTCCCACCATGTGCGGCCATGTGCCAATTCCGGCGAGGTCGATTATGCGGACCGCAGCGGCATGATTCCCACTTCACGTCTCCGGTGAACCCGCAGGGAATGACGACGGACACCGGTGTCCGGCAAGAGCGCGCATGGCGGCTGTCACAATCGCGGACATGTCGAACGCGAGTGCGACCCGAGAGCTGGACAGCCTCGTCGTCGGAGTGCTCGGCGGAACCGGTGAACAGGGGAGGGGTCTCGCCCGCCGGCTTTCCGCCGGCGGGCTCCGGGTAGTCCTCGGGTCCCGCGACGTCCGACGGGCCGAGACCGTAGCAGCGGGGCTGCCGGGTGACGTCTCAGGCGCGGACAACGGCGAGTGCGCCCGTCGCTGCGACGTCGCCGTCATTGCCGTCCCGTGGTCGGGGCACGCCGAGGTGCTGAGCGACGTCCGCGCGCAGCTCGCGGGCAAGGTCGTCATCGACTGCGTCAGCCCGCTCGGCTTCGACGCGAAAGGCGCATTCGTCCTCCACGTAGAGGAAGGCAGTGCCTGCGAGCAAGCGCAGGCGCTGCTTCCGGACAGCCGTGTCGTGGGGGCCTTCCATCACGTCTCCGCGGTCACCCTCACCGACCCGGACGTCGTCCGCGTCGACATGGACGTGCTCGTCGTCGGGGACGACCGTGCGGCCACGGACCTGGTGCAGGAGCTGGCCGGACGCATCCCGGGGATGCGCGGGATCTATGCCGGACGGCTCCGCAACGCACACCAGGTCGAGGCGCTCACCGCCAACCTCATCTCCGTGAACCGCCGCTACCGCGCGCACGCGGGGCTGCGGGTCACCGACGTGTGAGGCGGCCGGTCAGCTGAAGGACTGGTCGGGTCCCGGGAAGGACCCGGAAGCGACCTCGGCGGCGAAGTCCTCCGCCGCGCGGGTGAGGACACCCCGGACATCCGCGTAGCGCTTGACGAAGCGTGGCGTCGCGCCGTCCCGCAGGCCGGCCATGTCCTGCCAGACGAGCACCTGCGCGTCGCAGTCGACGCCCGCCCCGATCCCGATGGTCGGGATGCGCAGCTCGGCCGTGATGCGCTTGGCGACGTCAGCGGGGACCATCTCGAGGACCACGGCGAACGCCCCCGCCGCCTGCAGCGCCAAGGCCTCCTCGACCAGCACCTCGCCGGCGTCTCCACGGCCCTGGACGCGGTAGCCGCCGAGCGCGTGCTCGCTCTGCGGCGTGAACCCGAGATGCGCCATGACCGGGATCCCGGCTCCCACGATCGCGTCGACCTGCCGGACGACCCTCCGGCCACCCTCGAGCTTGACCGCGTGCGCGCCGCCCTCCTTCATGAAGCGCACCGCCGTACGGAGGGCGTCGTCCGGTCCCGTCTGGTAGGACCCGAAGGGAAGGTCCGCCACGACGAGGGCCCGGCGGCTGCTGCGTGAGACCGCGCGGACCAGCGGCAGCAGCTCGTCCACGGTCACCGGCAGGGTCGTGCCGTAGCCGAGGACGTTGTTCGCTGCCGAGTCGCCGACCAGCAGGACCGGGATGCCGGCCGCGTCGAAGACCTCGGCGGAGTACTGGTCGTAGGACGTCAGCATGGCGAAGCGCTCGCCGCGCTCCTTCAAGGCCTGTAGGTGCTGGACCCGGACGCGCCGGGCCGGCGCGGCCGCTGCTGCGGGACCACTGCCGTACGGCGGGGTGTGCTCGGTGGACATCGTCGGCCTCCCTGGTGACTCGAGGCTCCGTGCGGAGTCCCCGGACGCCTCCATCGTCGCACCGCGCGCCGCACGAGTCACATGTCCCCCGCGACCAGATACGATACTGTTGCGTATCGAATTGCGCGCGCGTACCGTCGAGCGCATGACCTCCGCGCAGCAGGCTCCCTCGCTTCCGGGCACGGCGCCGGCCGCGCATCCCCGTCGCTGGCTGGTCCTCGCGGTGCTCGTGCTCAGCCTGCTGATCGTCGTACTCGACAACACGGTGCTCAACGTCGCACTCGAGCGCGTCTCGCGACCGGCCCCCGTGGGCCTGGCGGCAACGCAGGCGGAGCTGCAATGGGCGGTGAACAGCTACACGCTCGTGTTCGCCGGGATGCTGTTCACGTGGGGCACGCTGGGCGACCGGCTGGGGCGCAGACGGATCCTGCTGCTCGGCTTCGTCCTCTTCGGTGTCGCGTCTCTCGCCTCCGCCTACGCCCAGGACCCCGCCCAGCTCATTGCGGCCCGCGCCCTCATGGGTCTCGGCGGCGCGGCGGTCATGCCCGCCACCCTCTCGATCATCAGCAACGTCTTCGAGCCGGCCGAGCGGCCCAAGGCCATCGGCATCTGGGCCGGGGCGGTGGGCATCGGCATCGCGGTGGGCCCGATCGTCGGTGGGTCGCTGCTCGAGCACTTCTGGTGGGGCAGCGTCTTCCTCATCAACGTCCCAATCGTCGTCCTCGGGCTGGTGGTCATCACGGCCCTGGTGCCGGAGTCGCGCAACCCGGCCCCCGGGCGGCTGGACCCCGTCGGTGTCCTCCTGCAGACGGCCGGGCTCGTGGCCCTGGTCTACGGCATCATCCGCATCGGCGAGCTCGGGACCGCCGCCGACCCGACCGTGGTCGTGCCGCTCACCCTCGGCGTGGCGGTCCTGGCGGCGTTCGTGGTGTGGGAGCTGCGCACGGACTCGCCGGTCCTCGACGTACGCCTGTTCCGCATGCCGACCTTCGCCGCCGCGGTCGCGTCCATCGGTCTGACGTTCTTCGCGCTCATGGGCGTGACGTTCTTCATGGTCTTCTATCTGCAGGTCGTGCGCGGCTACACGCCGCTCGAGGCGGGCGTGCGACTCCTGCCGCTCGCTCTCGGCCAGCTCGTCGCCTCGCCGCTGTCCGCGCGGATGACCCGGCGGTTCGGGGCGCGCGTCGTCACGGCCACCGGCCTTGCACTGGTGTCCGGAAGCTTCCTCGCCTATCTGGCCCTGGACGAGCACTCGTCGATCTGGGTCCTGGAGCTCATCTTCCTGATGCAGGGGCTGGGCATGGGCAACGTGATGCCCCCGGCCACCGAGGTCATCATGGGGTCCATGCCGCGCGAGCAGGCGGGCGCCGCGTCGGCGGTCAACAACACCGTGCGCCAGGTCGGGGGAGCGCTCGGCGTCGCGGTCCTGGGGACGCTGCTCTCCTCGGTCTACCGGCGCGGGTTCGCCGACGATCTTCCGGGGCTCCCCGTCCCGGCCGGGGTCCGCGAGTCCATGGCGTCCTCGGTCCAGGCGACGGTGGCGGTCATCGACCGCATCGGCGCGCAGGCCGAGCCGCTGCGGGCCCCGGCGTACGACGCGTTCGTCACGGCGATGCACACGACGGCGCTCGTCTCGGCGGCGGTGGCCGCGTTCGGCGCGCTCGTCGTCGCGCGGTACCTCCCCGGCCGGAAGCCGGTGCCGGGAGCCGCGCCCCATGCACCCGGTATGGCGAAGGCCGAGGTCTCCGCGTGACTACTGCGGAGTCCGTGGAGCCGCGCCGGCCGGGCCGTCCCCGGTCCGCGCAGCTCGACGCCCGGATCGTCGAGGCGGCACTGGAAGAGCTGGCGCGAAACGGCGTGGAGGGCTTCTCGGTGGAGGCTGTCGCGACGGCGGCCGGTGTCGGCAAGACGACGATCTACCGCCGGTGGAGGTCCAAGGACGAGCTCATCGTCCACGCCGTCGCCACCCTCGACGACGAGATGCCCGCGCCCGGGTGGGGTCCCGACGCGCGTGCCGAACTCGTCATGCTCATCGACATGATCCGCCGCCGGGCGATCCACGGCCGCACCGGCAGCATCCTGTGGTGCGTCGTCGGGTCCGCCGAGCGCCATCCCGACCTGATGCGGCAGTACAAGGACGTCGTGGTGGAGCCGCGACGCGACCGGGTGCGCGCGGCGATCCGCCGCGGGATCGACGAGGGTCTGATCCGCGCCGACGTCGACATCGAGCTTGCCCTGCAGCTCCTGACCGGCCCCATGCTGGCCCGCACGGTGATGCGCGCGCTCGAGGAGGTCAAGCGGGTGCCGGAGGAGTTCGCCCAGCAGGTCGTCGACGGGGTCCTCGACGGGCTGCGGCCTCGCTGAGCCCGCCGCAGCTCAGCCGGCCGCGGCGCCCGTCCCCGGTTCCTCACCCGCCCGTGGGAGGGTCCGCTCGCGCCAGCGGTTGGTGATGGGCAGGCGCCGGTCCCGGCCGAACGCCTTGAGGCTGATCTTCGGCCCCGGTGGGTACTGCCGGCGCTTGTACTCCGCCGCGTCCACCAGCCGCAGCACCCGCTCTACGAGCTCGGGCTCGAACCCCGCGCGGACCAGGTCCTCGGAGCCGCGGTCGAGCTCGACGTAGTCGTCGAGCAGGTCGTCCAGGACGTCGTACGGCGGAAGCGAGTCGGTGTCGAGCTGCCCCGGCCGCAGCTCCGCCGACGGCGGCTTCGTGATGCTGTTCTCGGGGATCGGCGGTGTCTCGCCGCGCTCGGCGGCGTCCGCGTTGCGCCACCGGGACAGCTCCCACACCAGAGTCTTCGGCACGTCCTTGAGTGGCGCGAACCCGCCCACGGCGTCGCCGTAGATCGTGGAGTAGCCCACGGACAGCTCGCTCTTGTTGCCGGTCGCGAGCACGAGATGGCCGTGCTGGTTGGACAGGGCCATCAGCGTCATGCCGCGCACGCGCGCCTGGAGGTTCTCCTCGGCCAGACCGGTGAGCTCGAGGTTCGCGAGGAAGGCCTCGACCATCGGTGCGATGGGGACGGTCGAGAAGTGCAAGCCTGTACGGCGGGCAAGCTCGGCCGCGTCGCCACGGGAGTGCTCGCTGGAGTAGCTGCTCGGCAGGGACACGCCATGGACGGCGTCGGCCCCGAGCGCGTCGACCGCGATGGCCGCCGTCAGGGCGGAGTCAATCCCACCCGACAGCCCGAGCACCACGGACCGGAAGCCGTTCTTGGCGACGTAGTCGCGCAGCGCGGTGACGAGCGCGGCGTACACCTCTGCATGGTCAGCCATCGGCGGTGCGACGGTCCCGCGCCGCGCGTCGTACGGTGTGAGCGCCTCGGTGGAGACCACGTGACGCTCGATGCGCACGGGGCCGCTGTCGGCTGCCTCGACGTCGCTGGCGGCGTTGTCCGGGAGCGCGTCCGCGGCGGGCAGGTCGAGGTCGACCAGGAGCAAGGTCTCGGTGAACTGCGGCGCTCGGGCGAGCAGCGCGCCGTCCGGAGAGACCACGAGGCTGTCGCCGTCGAAGACGAGCTCGTCCTGACCGCCGACGAGGTTGGCGTAGGCGAGCGTGCAGCCCGCCTCGGCGGCCCGGCGGCGGACCAGCTCCAGGCGCGCGTCGTCCTTGTGCCGCTCGTAGGGCGAGGCGTTCGGCACGACGAGCAGGCCCGCGCCGGCCTCCCGGGTGACGGCGACGGGACCGCCCTCCTGCCACAGGTCCTCACAGACGGCGACCGCCACGTCGACCCCGTGGAAGCGCACCACCGGAAGTCTCGTGCCCGGCACGAAGTAGCGCGCCTCGTCGAAGACGCCGTAGTTGGGTAGGTGATGCTTGGCGTAGCGGGCTACGACCCGGCCGCCGTGCACGAATGCCGCCGCGTTCTGCGGCGAGCCGGTCGGCCGGCCCAGGCGTGGGGCCACCTCGTCGCTGCCGTCGACGTATCCGACGACGACCAGCGTCCCGCCGTACCCCTCCTCCCGCAGGCGCGCCGCGATCTCGTCCACCTTGGCCCGCGACGCGGCCACGAACGACCGGCGCAGGACGAGGTCCTCCGCGGGGTAGCCGGTCAGGACCATCTCGGGGAAGACCACCAGGTGCGCCCCGGCCCGCGCCGCGTCGGCCGTGTGCCGCAGCACCAGCTCGGCATTGCCGTCGATGTCCCCGACGGTCGGGTTTGCTTGGGCCAGGGCGACTCGCAGCTGCGGCACGGGAGCCACCCTAGTTGTGGCTCGTCCCGCGCATCCGTGCAGCGGCGTCCGTAACGCGTCGGAAACCGGCGGGTGGCAGGCTGTGCCCAGATGGCAGCTTCGGCGCGGGCGGCTCGCCCCTGACCTTCCGGAGATGGCGGATGGGCAAGCAGGAGGAGTTCGTCCTTCGGACGCTCGAGGAGCGGGACGTCCGGTTCGTGCGGCTGTGGTTCACCGACGTCCTCGGGTTCCTCAAGTCGGTCGCCGTGGCGCCCGCCGAGCTGGAGAACGCCTTCGGCGAGGGCATCGGCTTCGACGGCTCGGCGATCGAGGGCTTCGCGCGGGTCTACGAGTCCGACATGCTGGCCAAGCCCGACCCGTCGACGTTCCAGGTGCTGCCGTGGCGGTCGGAGGCCCCGGGCTCGGCCCGGATGTTCTGCGACATCCTCATGCCGGACGGCACCCCGTCGTACGCCGATCCGCGCTACGTCCTCAAGCGGGCGCTTGCCCGCGCGGCCGACCTCGGGTTCACGTTCTACCTGCACCCCGAGATCGAGTTCTTCCTCTTCGAGCGCGGTGCCGGATCCGACGGGACCCCCGTCCCCATCGACGCGGGCGGCTACTTCGACCACACCCCGCACGCCGTGGGGCACGACTTCCGCCGCAGCGCGATCACGATGCTCGAGAGCATGGGCATCTCGGTGGAGTTCAGCCACCACGAGGGCGCGCCGGGACAGCAGGAGATCGACCTCCGGTACGCCGACGCGCTGACGACGGCGGACAACATCATGACGTTTCGGCTGGTCATGAAGGAGGTCGCGCTCGAGCAGGGCGTCTACGCCTCGTTCATGCCGAAGCCGTTCACGCAGCACCCCGGCTCGGGCATGCACACCCACCTGTCGTTGTTCGAGGGTGACCGCAACGCCTTCCACGAGGCGGGCGCGCCGTACCAGCTCTCGAAGGTCGGCCGTAGCTTCATCGCCGGGCTGCTGCACCACGCCGCCGAGTACACCGCGGTGACGAACCAGTGGGTCAACTCCTACAAGCGCCTGTCGTTCGGGGGAGAGGCACCGGCCTACATCTGCTGGGGGCACAACAACCGCTCGGCCCTCGTGCGCGTGCCGATGTACAAGCCGCAGAAGGGCCAGTCCACGCGGGTCGAGGTCCGCTCGCCGGACTCGGCGTGCAACCCCTACCTCGCCTTCGCGGTGCTGCTCGCCGCCGGCCTGAAGGGTGTCGAGCAGGGCTACGAGCTGCCCGAGGGCGCCGAGGACAACGTGTGGGAGCTCACCGACGCGGAGCGCCGCGCGCTCGGGATCACGCCGCTGCCGGCGAACCTCTCCGACGCCATCGCGCTGATGGAGTCGAGCGAGCTGGTCGCCGAGACGCTCGGCGAGCACGTGTTCGACTTCTTCCTGCGCAACAAGCGGGCGGAGTGGGAGGAGTACCGCCGGCAGGTCACGGCGTTCGAGCGCGAGCGGTACCTCCCGGTGCTCTGACGCGGCGGGGCGCAGGGCACTGCAGCGCAGCGGAGGACAGCGGGTGCGCCGGCGGCACCTCAGCCGCGGCCGAGCAGCTCCTGCGCGTCGGCGAGCAGGTCGACGACGCGCCGGCCGAAGTGCACGTCGCACGGGTGCGAGGGGTCGCCACTGCCTGCGGCGGCGATGAGCTCGCCCAGCGCGACGCCGAGGGACGTGGTGACGGGCGTGTCGGACTCCGGCATGTCACGGACACCGCCCGCCCCCCAGACCACGAGGCGGTGCAGCTCGGCCCCGGCCGAGTCGAGTCCGACCGTGACGGAGCTCGCCGCGCCGCTGTCGTGCTCGACCAGGACGTGGACCAGGTCGCGGGGCCCTCGTGCCGCTGCGGTCACCGCCGTGATCGGGCCGGCCGTGGCGCTCAGCATGGCCAGTGAGTGCGGGCCGACGTCCCAGAGGCCGCCCTTCTCCCGCCGCCACGGGGTGGCGAAAGGGCTGTCGGAGGCGAAGACCGAGGCGACCCAGTGTGCCGACGCGCCCTCCCACGGCCCGGCGTCGGCCGTGGAGCGGGTCCACTCGCGCATGGCGGGGTCGAAGCGCGCGGTGAAGAAGACGACGGAGGCGACGCCTGCCTCACCCACGGCGTCGGCGACCTCGGCGGCCTCCCGGCGGTCGAGCGCGACGGGCTTCTCGAGCAGCAGGTGCTTGCCGGCGCGGGCGGCACGCGCCGCGAGCGGTGCCTGGACGTCCGGCGGGACCGAGAAGGACACCGCGTCGACGGTGTCGAGCATGGCGTCGAAGTCCTCGAACCCCGTCGCCCCGAACTCCTCCGCCAGCGCGGACGCCTTGCTGGGGTCGCGTCCCCAGACGCCGACGAGATCGGTGCCCTCCGCACCGTCGAGGGCGGCTGCGTGCGCCACGCGGGCCCAGTAACCCGTCCCGACCAGCCCGAACCTCATGGATCCTCCGACAGCTCGCCCGCCGGGTCGCGGGTACCGGAACGCTACCGGACCGTGGAAACGGGTCCACGCCACTACCGTGGGGCGGTGACCACGAGCGAGCACCGGCCCCGGCCGGGGGGTACGGCGTCCCTGGCGCGGCTGGGTTTCGTGGACCCGGACCGCGCACGCACGTGGCTCACGGACGGGTCCCTCGCCGCGCACGCCGAGTGGCTGGCTCCGGCGCTCGGCGAGGCCGCCGACCCCGACGCCGCCGTGCTCGGGCTCGTCCGGATCGTCGAGGCGCACCAGGACCCGGCCACGTTGCTCGACGACCTTCGTGCGGACGAGGGCATGCGCCGCCGGCTGATCGCCGTACTCGGGTCCAGCGCCGCGCTCGTCGACCACCTCGCGCGGCGCCCCGGTGACTGCGCCCTCCTGGGCCCGGCGGCCGAGCACCAGCCCGGACC
>JALYMU010000273.1 GCA_030773595.1 Actinomycetota bacterium
ACCGCGATCGCCACCTTCATCGACGGCTGGAACGACCGCTGCCAGCCCTTCGTCTGGACCAAGACCGCCGACGAGTTACTCGAACACTGCCGACCCCGTAAGAGAACCTCGTTCACGCGACACTAGCTAGCGATGACCAGTCACTCGCCCGCCACCGCCTACGACCAAAGCAGGAGTTCTCCCTCGGTCCAGTCCGGATTGGCCGCATGGATCCCGCCTGCCGGTTCGGATGACAGGGCTCGTCGCATGACTGTTACGGTGGCCCGCGACACACTGACGCGTCGCTTGCCGCGCACCGCTGGCAGGATGTCCCGTGTGACGGACCAGAGCGCCGGCGAGCGCATGTTGCTGAAGCTCCTGGAGGCCGCGCACCTGACGCGTCCGGACAACCTGCCTCGCCTCGTCGCGGACGCGGCACGCCACATCGGCGCGGACGAGGTGGCCATCTACGTCGTCGACTACGCGCAGGTCCGGCTCGTCCCACTGGTGGTCGAGGGGCAGGACCGAGAGCCGGTCGCCATCGACTCGACGCTGGCCGGTCGGGCGTTCCGCACAGTCGACATCGAGCGGACGGAGGAGTCAGGGCGGACGCGGCTGTGGGTGCCGCTCTCCGACGGCACCGATCGGGTGGGCGTCCTCGGCTTGGTGCTCGACCGTGACGTGGCGGGTGACGAGGTCACGCTGGCGCGGGTCCGAGGGCTGGGGAGTCTCGTCGCGGAGTTCCTGGTCAGCCGCAAGCAGCTTGGCGACGCGTTCGGGGCGGCCGCGCGCCGGCAGGAGATGTCGCTCGCGGCGGAGATCCAGTGGCACCTGCTCCCGCCCCTGACCTACGCCGACCACGAGGTCGTCGTCGCGGGCGCCGTGGAACCGGCCTACGCCGTCGGCGGCGACGCGTTCGACTTCGCCGTGGACGGGGACTGCCTGCGTTTCGCGGTGTTCGACGCGATGGGCCACGGTCTGCAGGCCAGCCTGATCTGCGTCACAGCCGTGTCCGCCTACCGCAACACCCGGCGGAGCGGCGGCGGCCTCGTGGCCGCGGCGCTGGCGGCCGACGCCGCCGTCGCCGAGGCATTCGGGTCGGAGACGTTCGTCACGGCGGTCCTGGCCGAACTGCGGACGGACACCGGAGAGCTGAGGGTGGTCGTCGCGGGACATCCGCACCCCCTCGTCGTACGCGGCGGAAGGGCCGTCAAGTCCGTGGGCCAGCACAACACCTTGCCGCTGGGGCTCGGGCTGGTGCAGGTCACCGTCGACGAGGAGCGCCTGGAGCCCGGTGACCGTGTCCTGCTCTACACCGACGGCGTCGTCGAGGCGCGCAGCCCCGAGGGCGAGTTCTTCGGGGTCGAGCGCATGGTCGACTTCGTCGGGCGGGAGACCGGTTCGGGGCTTGCCGCCCCGGAGATCATGCGACGCGTGGTCCACGCGGTCCTGCGACACCAGAACGGCCAGCTCCAGGACGACGCGACCATGCTGTTGGTGGAGTGGCGCGGCGGCCGCGAACGAGAGCTCGCGCCGTGACATCGGTCCCGCTTCCGCTTCGCTGGCGGTAGCGGCAGCGGCGCGGGACGTGGCGCCGCCCGCCTCAGCTGCGCCGCTCGTCCGGGATGGTCTCGCCGCCGGGCTTGTTCGGCAGCGGCGCCTTGCCCTCGCCCGCGGGCTTCGCGTCGATACCCGCCTCCTTGCGCTGCGCCGGCGTGATGGGCGTCGGCGCACCCGTCAGCGGGTCGTAGCCCGCGCCGGTCTTCGGGAAGGCGATCACCTCGCGCAGCGAGTCCGCTCCGGCGAGCAGCATGCAGATCCGGTCCCAGCCGAAGGCGATGCCGGCGTGCGGCGGCGGGCCGTACTGAAACGCCTCCAACAGAAAGCCGAACTTGTCCTCCGCCTCGGACTTGGAGATCCCCAGCACGTCAAACACCCGCTGCTGCATCTCGGCCCGGTGGATACGGACCGAGCCGCCGCCGATCTCGTTACCGTTGCAGACGATGTCGTAGGCGTAGGCCAGCGCGTTGCCCGGGTCCTCCGCGAACCGGTCGGCCCAGTCCGCGTTCGGCGAGGTGAACGGGTGGTGTACGGCGGTCCAGCCGCCCTCGCCGTCCTCCTCGAACATCGGCGCGTCGACCACCCACACGAACCGCCAGGCGTCGGAGTCGACGAGGCCGCAGCGCCGGCCGACCTCCAGCCGCGCCGCGCCCAGCAGCGGCAGCGCCTCCGACCGCTTGCCCGCGGCGAAGAACACCGCGTCACCCGGCGACGCGCCGACATGCGTGGCAAGCCCCTCGCGTTCGGCGTCGGTGATGTTCTTGGCGACCGGACCGCCCAGCGTGCCGTCCTCCTGAACAAGCACGTAGGCCAGGCCTCGAGCACCCCGCGCCTTCGCCCACCCCTGCCACGCGTCGAGCTCCTTGCGCGTCTGCGAGGCACCACCGGGCATCACGACCGCACCGACGTGCTCGCTCTGGAAGACCCGGAACGGCGTCTGCGCGAAGTGGTCGGTGCAGTCGACCAGCTCCAGCCCGAAGCGCAGGTCGGGCTTGTCGCTGCCGTAACGCGCCATCGCCTCGGCGAAGGTGATCCGCGGGACCTCGCCCACCTCGACGCCGAGGACGCCGCCCCACAGCGCGCGCACGATCGCCTCGCCGAGCTCGATCACGTCGTCCTGGTCGACGAAGGACATCTCGATGTCGAGCTGGGTGAACTCCGGCTGCCGGTCGGCGCGGAAGTCCTCGTCGCGATAGCAGCGCGCGATCTGGTAGTACCGCTCCATCCCGCCCACCATGAGCAGCTGCTTGAACAGCTGCGGGGACTGCGGCAGCGCGTACCACTTGCCGGGCTGCAGCCGGACCGGCACGAGGAAGTCGCGCGCGCCCTCCGGCGTCGAGCGCGTCAGCGTGGGTGTCTCGATCTCGACGAACCGCCGGTCGTGGAGCACCTCGCGGGCGAGCCGGTTGACCTCGCTGCGCATCCGCAGCGCCCGCGCCGGGCCCGACCGGCGCAGGTCGAGGTAGCGGTGGCGGAGCCGGACCTCGTCGCCGACCTCGAGGTGCTCGTCCAATTGGAACGGCAGCGGCGCGGCCTCGCTGAGCACGTCGACGGTCGAGACATCGACCTCGACCTCACCCGTCGGGATCGCGGGGTTCTCGTTGCCCTCCGGGCGGCGGCGCACCTCGCCGACGACCCGCACGCAGAACTCGCTGCGCAGGTCGGTCGCGAGGTCGGACTCCCGGATGACCGCCTGAACCACGCCGCTGCCGTCCCGGACGTCGGCGAAGGCCACGCCACCGTGGTCGCGGCGGCGTGCGACCCAGCCGGCGAGGGTGACGGTCTGTCCGACGTGCTCGGCGCGCAGCGCGCCGGCCTCGTGCGTGCGGATCACTGCAGGAGCTCCTCGAGGTGGTTCGGGATGTCGTCGAGAGGTACGGCGGTCTGCTCGCCGGAGGACAGGTCCTTGACCTGTGCCACCCCCGCCTCGAGATCTCGCTCCCCCAGGACGACGGCGAAGCGCGCGCCGCTGCGGTCGGCCCCCTTCATGGCGCCCTTCATGCCCCGGTCGCCGTAGCTGAGGTCGACGCGGACCCCCCGCGACCGCAGCGTGCCCGCCGTACGCACCGCCACCGACTTCGCCGCGGCACCGAGCGGCACGAGGTAGGCGTCGACGCGTCGACCCTCCCCCACGCTCAGGCCCTCCGCCTCGCAGGCGAGCAGCGTGCGGTCGGTGCCCAGCCCGAACCCGATGCCGGACAGCGGCTGGCCGCCCAGATCGGCCATCAGCCCGTCGTAGCGCCCGCCGCCGCCGATGCCGGACTGCGAGCCGAGGCCATCGTGGACGAACTCGAACGTCGTGCGCGTGTAGTAGTCCAGCCCGCGCACCATCCGCGGGTTGAGCGTGTAGGCGACGCCGAGGTCGTCGAGGGAGGTGCGTACGGCGGCGAAGTGCGCGGCGCAGCCCTCGCAGAGCGAGTCGAGCATGAGCGGGGCGTCGACGAGCTGCTTGCGCACCTCCTCGCGCTTGTCGTCCAGCACACGCAGCGGGTTGATCTCCGCGCGGCGGCGGGTTGCCTCGTCGAGGTCGAGCCCGGCGAGGAAATCCTGCAACAGCGCGCGGTACGCCGGGCGGCACTGCGCGTTGCCGAGCGAGGTCAGCTCGAGCCGGTAGCCGGTGAGCCCAAGCGAGCGGAAACCCTCGTCCGCGACGGCGACCACCTCGGCGTCGAGGGCGGGGTCGTCCACCCCCACCGCCTCGATCCCGACCTGGGAGAACTGCCGGTAGCGGCCGGCCTGCGGGCGCTCCGCGCGGAAGAATGGCCCGGCGTACCACAGCTTCACCGGCAGCTGGCCGCGGTCGAGCCCGTGCTCGATGACGGCGCGGATGACGCCCGCCGTACCCTCCGGACGGAGCGTGATCGAGCGCCCGCCCCGGTCGTCGAAGGTGTACATCTCCTTGCTGACCACGTCGGTCGACTCCCCGACGCCCCGGACGAACAGCGCGGTGTCCTCGAAGACCGGCAGCTCGACGTAGCCGTAGCCGGCCCGGCGCGCCGCACCCGAGAGCGCGTCGCGGACGGCGAGGAACGCAGCAGAGCGCGGCGGGACGTACTCCGCCACGCCCTTCGGCGCCTGGAACGGCGTGCTCATCTACAGTCCTCGCCCCGGCGGCGCGAGGCCCGCGTCCGCCGTGGTCAGGTCGCGCAGGAACGGGTTCGTCGCCCGCTCCCGCCCGATCGTGGTCTGCGGGCCGTGGCCCGGCAGCACGACGACGTCGTCGGGCAGGGACAGCACCTTGGTGGCGAGGCTGCGCAGCATCGTCGGGTGGTCGCCGCCGGGCAGGTCGGTGCGCCCGATGCTGCCGGCGAAGAGGACGTCGCCGGACAGGCAAACCTCGGACACCTGACCTTCGCCGGGGAGCCGGAACATCACCGAACCGCGGGTGTGGCCGGGCGCGTGGTCGACGGTGATCTGCAGGCCCGCGAGGTCCAGCACGGCGCCGTCCTCCATCGTGCGGACGTCGTCGGGCTCACTCCACTGCAGCCGCCCGCCGAACATCGCGGTCATCTGCGGTGACAGGCCCTTGGCCGGGTCCTCGAGCAGCTCCCGGTCGCCGGGGTGGATCCATGCGGGCACGTCGCGCGCACCGCACACCGGTGTCACGGAGAACGTGTGGTCGATGTGGCCGTGGGTGAGCAGTACGGCAACTGGGCGCAGCCGGTGCTCGGCGAGGACGGCGTCGAGTTGGGCGACGACCTCGACCCCGGGGTCGACGACGACGCACTCCTCCCCCGGTGCCGGCGCGACGACGAAGCAGTTGGTGCCGAACGCGGCGGCAGGGAAACCGGCGACGAGCACGCTGCTTCCTTCCGTTCCAGACGTACGGCGGACGCGCGGCGCGCGACCGGTCCTGCACCGCCCGGGCACGGGACCCGGCGTACGGCGGGCGGCGCCCCGGCGTACGACCGCCCCGGCGCCAGGCGTTGTCCGCGCGTCGCACGGCGGGCGGACGCCGCACCGTTGGATGCCCGGCGGCCGGGTGGAGCCTACCGGCGCTCGGATCGCCGTCGCGAGCGCGTAGCGGCCCGCGGCACCTGCGCTTCCTCATCGCGGCAAGCGTCTTGCCTAGACTGGCAGCCGTCGCGAGCACGGAGCCGTACCCCGGGAGGACGCGAGCGTGGCCACGAGCAACAGACGCGAGCGCGAGGTCGCGGCCCAGCGCCAGGCGCGCCAGCAGCATCGGCGCCGGGCTGCTCAGCAGCGGGCGCGCCGGCGTAACTCGCTGATCGCGGCGGTGGCAACCGTCGCGACCGTGCTGGCCGCGGTCGTTGCCCTGGTGGTGTTCCGCGACGACGACGGGACGACCACGGCCGACCCCGCAGCGACGCCCACGGCGTCGGCTCCCGAGACCACGCCGCAAGAGACCACGCCGACACCGTCGACGAGCGCCAAGCCTGCCAAGCAGGTGTGTCCGGCGCCCAAGGGGGCCCCGCCCGCGAAGCCGCAGCAGTTCCCGTCGGAGCCGAAGCTCACGGTCGACAAGCGCGCGGCCTACACCGCGACGCTGCAGACCAACTGCGGGCCGATCGTCGTCGACCTCTTCGCGGACAAGGCGCCGCGGACGGTGAACTCCTTCGTGTTCCTGGCGAAGAAGGGCTACTTCGATCGCAGCCCGTGCCACCGGTTGACGACGAAGCGGGACGGCATCTTCGTGCTGCAGTGCGGCGATCCCACCGGGACCGGCCAGGGCGGACCCGGTTACGGGTTCGGCATCGAGAACCCACCGAAGGACTTCGTCTATCCGGCCGGAACGCTCGCCATGGCACGGACGACCGACCCGAACAGCAACGGCAGCCAGTTCTTCCTCGTCTACGACACGACGACGCTGCAGGACCCGCAGGGCTACAGCGTCTTCGGCCGGGTGACCAAGGGCTTGGACCTGCTCCGCAAGGTCGCGAAGGTGGGAGTCGACCCGGCCAAGCCGCCGGCGCCCGCACAGAAGGTCTCCATCGAGTCCGTGACCGTCAAGCAGAAGGCGTGACGCAGATGACCAGCGCGCAGACGGAGCAATGGGGCCGGGTGGACGAGGACGGGACCGTCTACGTCCGTACCGCGGCGGGCGAGCGCTCTGTCGGGTCCTACCCCGGCGCGTCGCCGGAGGAGGCGCTGGCCTACTTCAGCCGCAAGTACGACGAGCTCGCCGGCCAGGTGCAGCTGCTCGAGCAGCGGGTCCGGACGACGGACCTGCCGGCCAAGGAGGCGCTGGCCACGGTCGAGAAGCTGCGTACGGCGATCACGGACGCCCACGCGGTCGGCGACCTCGACGGCCTGCTCGCCCGGCTCGACGCGGTCGGCCCCGCCGTACACGCCCGTCAGGCGGAGTCCGAGGCGGCCAAGGCCAAGGCGCGAGAGGAGGCTCGCGCACACAAGGAGCGCATCGTCACCGAGGCGGAAGAACTCCAGCAGTCCTCGGCGTGGAAGGCGACCGGCGAGCGGCTGCGCGAGCTGATGGGCGAGTGGAAGGCCGCGCCGCGGCTGGACCGTCGTACCGACGACGAGCTGTGGAAGCGGTTCAGCGCGGCGCGAACTGCCTTCGACAAGCGCCGCAAGCAGCACTTCGCCGCGCTCGACACGCAGCGGGACGAGTCGAAGGCTCGCAAGGAGCGGCTCATCACCGAGGCCGAGGCGCTCGCCGACTCGACGGACTGGGCCGCCACGGCCGCCCGCTACCGCGACCTGATGACGGAGTGGAAGGCTGCGGGTCGCGCCGCTCGGGACGTCGACGACGAGCTGTGGACGCGGTTCCGCGCGGCTCAGGAGACATTCTTCGCCGCGCGCAGCGAGACCTTCGCCGAGCGCGACGCCGGCCAGCGCGAGAACCTCCTCCGCAAGGAGGAGCTGGCTGCGGAGGCCGAGGCGCTGCTGCCCATCACCGACCACCGGGCGGCGCGGGCCGCCCTGCGCGGCATCGCCGAGCGCTGGGACGCCGTCGGTCACGTGCCGCGAGATTCCAAGGAGCGGGTCGAGGGTCGCCTGCGCCGGGTCGAGCAGGCCGTCCGGGACGCCGAGGACGCCCAGTGGCGCCGGTCCAACCCGGAGGCGCGAGCCCGGGCCGAGAGTGCCGTCGCACAGCTGCGTACCGCGATCGCGTCGCTGACGGCCGCTGCGGACAAGGCGCGTGCAGCGGGGAACGACCGCAAGCTGCGTGAGGCCGAGGCCGCGTTGAGCGCGCGGCGGGAGTGGCTGGCCGAGGCGGAGCGGACGCTCGCCGAGTTGAGCTGAGTCCCGGCGCAGGGCGAGCGGGGTTGGGGCGGGGCTCGGCTGGGGGGTTGCGGCTCGGCCGGGGCTCGGCCGCGGTTCGCGCG
>JALYMU010000274.1 GCA_030773595.1 Actinomycetota bacterium
CATCGAGGTGGCGGCGGACGGCGGCGGAGGTGAGACCGAGCCGCTGGGCCAGCGCCGCGGCGGTCGACGGGCCGTCCTCGAGGAGCGCTCGCGCCACGCGGTCGCGCGTACGGTCCTCAGCGGTCCGGGCAGCCTGGCGGGGACCGGACGCCGCTGCCGGCGCGCTCGAGGTCCGCTGGCTTTTCACTACAACAGTGTGTCCTTATTCGGCAGGTCCGGCAAACTACTGGAGCGCACCTCCCTGTGGTGTCGGTCACCCCGCCGGTGCCCGCGTGTGGACGGGCCGGACCGGGTTGTCGGCGCTCCGTAGACTCCCGGCCCATGGCAGCACCCGCGGTCGAGGTCGTCGACCTCGTCAAGCGGTACGGCGAGAGGACCGCGGTCGACGGGCTGTCCCTCACCGTGGCCCGCGGCGAGGTGGCCGCCGTCCTCGGGCCGAACGGGGCGGGCAAGACGACGACCGTCGAGTGCTGCGAGGGCTACCGGCGCCCGGATGCCGGCCGAGTCCGGGTGCTGGGTCTCGATCCCGTCGCGGACAGCTTCAACCTCCGCCCGCGCGTCGGGGTCATGCTCCAGGCGGGCGGGATCCCCTCCGCCGTACGCCCGTTGGAGTTCCTGCGGCACGTGGCGTCGCTGCACGCCCATCCGCTCGACACCGGCCCGCTCGCGGAGCGGCTAGGCCTCACGGCGGTCGCGCGCACGCCGTACCGCCGGCTGTCCGGGGGCCAGCAGCAGCGCCTCTCGCTGGCGCTCGCCGTGGTGGGGCGCCCGGAGCTGGTCTTCCTCGACGAGCCCACCGCGGGACTGGACCCGCAGGCGCGGCGGGCGACGTGGGACCTGGTCGAGGACCTGCGCCGGGACGGCGTCACGGTCGTGCTGACGACCCACCACATGGACGAGGCCGAGCGGCTGGCGGACACAGTGTCGGTCGTCGACGCGGGCCGCGTGGTCGCGTCGGGCACGCCGGCGGAGCTGACCGGCGGCGGTACGACGGAGCGGCTGGCGTTCACCGGGCCGCCGTCGCTGGACGTCGCGGACCTGCTCGCAGCCCTGCCCGAGGGCACCCGGGTGGAGGAGGTCACGCCCGGCGCCTACCGCGTCGAGCCGCCGGACGGGCGGGTGGCGCCGTACCTCATCGCGACCGTCACGGCCTGGTGCGCGGCCCGCAACGTGCTGCCCGACCGGATCGGGGTGGCGCGGCGGACGCTCGAGGACGTCTTCCTGGAGCTCACCGGGCACGAGCTGCGGCCGTGAGTGGGCTGCACACCCCTCGCCCCGGCGCGGCGCCGTTGCGGCGGATGGTCGCGAGCCAGGCGCGGCTGGAGCTCTCGCTGATGCTGCGCAACGGCGAGCAGCTCGTGCTGCTCGTCGTCGCGCCGGTGCTGCTGCTGGTCCTGGGTTCGACCGTGGACGTCGGGTCGGTCAGCGGTCGCCGCGTCGACTTCATCACCCCAGGTGTGCTCGGGCTCGCGGTGCTGTCGACGGCGTTCACCGGGCAGGCCATCGCGACCGGCTTTGACCGGCGGTACGGCGTGCTGAAGCGGCTGGCGGCGACTCCCCTGCCCCGGGCGGGGCTGATCGCGGCGAAGGCCCTTGCCGTGCTCGCCGTCGAGACCGGCCAGCTGGTGGTGCTCGTGACCGTGGCCCTGGCGCTGGGGTGGCACGCGCCGACCTCGGCTGTGCCGTGGCTGCTCGCCGTGCTTCTCGTCCTGCTCGGGACCGCCGCCTTCACCGGGCTCGGGCTGCTGCTGGCCGGCACGCTGCGCGCCGAGGCCACGCTCGCCGCGGCCAACCTCGTCTACCTGCTGTTGCTGGTCGGCAGCGGGGTGCTTGTCCCGCTCGACCGCTTCCCCGAGGCGGTCGCAGCGGCGGTGGGGTTCACGCCGCTCGCTGCCCTGGTGGAGGGCCTGCGCTCGGTGCTCGCGGGTGGCGGGGTGCCGGTGCTCGCGGTCGCCGTGCTCGTCGCGTGGGCGGTCGGTGCGATCGCAGCGGCCGCCGCGACGTTCCGCTGGGAGTGAGGTTGTCGCAGGGCGCACCTACCATCGACGTGTGCTGCCCTCCCCTCCAGTGCTGCGCCGGCTCGCCGTCGCGAACCTCGTGGCGAACGTCCTCATCGTGCTCACCGGTGGGGCGGTCCGGCTGACGGCCTCGGGCCTTGGCTGCCCGACGTGGCCGCGGTGCACGGAGACCTCGCTCGTCACCACCCGCGAGCTCGGGGTGCACGGGTACGTGGAGTTCGGCAACCGACTGCTCACTTTTGCCCTCGCAGCCGTGGCGGTTGCGACAGTCGTCGCTGCTGTGACGACCCGGGCGCGCCGCGACGTCCGTCTGCTGTCTTTGGCGGTGCTGCTCGGCATCCCGCTACAGGCGGTCATCGGCGGCATCACGGTCCTGACCGACCTGAACCCGTGGGTGGTGATGCTGCACTTCCTGGCGTCGATGGTGCTCATCGCGGTCGCCACCGTGCTGGTGCACCGGACGCGTGGCGACGCTGTCCCGTACGCCGCCGTGCCCCCGGCGGCCCGGCGGCTTGCGTGGGCGGTGGCCGCGACGCTGGCCGCCGTCCTCTACGTCGGGGCGGTCGTCACCGGTAGCGGGCCGCACGCCGGGGACCTCGACGCGCGGCGGACCGGGCTCGACCCCGGTGTGCTGGCGCAGGTGCACGCGGACCTGGTGTTCCTGCTCGTGGGCCTCACCGTCGGGCTGCTGGTCACGCTGCAGGCGGTCCGGGCGCCGCACGCCGTACGGCGAGCGGCTGCTGTGCTGCTTGCCGCGGAGCTCGCACAAGGCGTGGTGGGGTACGTGCAGTACGCGCTGGCACTGCCGCGTGGGCTGGTGGCGGTCCACATGGTCGGCGCCGCGCTGCTCGTGGTGGCCGCGACGTCGCTGACGGTCGTCATGACGGCCGGCGCGCGCCCGCCGGCGCCGGCATCGCCACCGCTCCCTCGCGCGCGACCCGCGCGTGAGGTGACGGGTTGACGTCGTCGCGACGATCGACCGATGGCCAAGGTCACGCTCCAATGTCCGACGCATCACCCGGTGCCTTAGCGAGCGAGGGAACCGGGCATGCCAGCGGCAAAGGGCAAGCAGTCAGCGTTAGTGCTCCTCGCGCCAGTAATGCTCGCCTTCGCGTGGGGTATCCCAATGGCGACGTGGTTCATCGTGCGTGGGGAAGATGTCGGCGGTGCAGTCGTTGGCGCCTCCGTCGGCGCAGCCATCTTGGGGCCGACCATGACGGTGCTCTGCGGGCTTCGGGTGTCCGACCGAGTCCCGCGGCCGCACTCACCTGAGGAAGATGGACATGACGCCGTCGGGAGTCAGCAGTTCCAACAGTCGCTCGTTGCCGGCGTGACGTTCTGCGGGGTCGGAGGTCTTGAGGGGCTGGTTCTTGGTCTCGTAAGGGATTCTGCCGCCCTTGCGGTAACGGGGTTAACCGTCCTGCTCGCAGCTCCCGCGCTGTATGTGCTGCTGTCACGGCGCGGGTCGAGGCGCTAGGAAGCTGAGCCGTACGTGCAGACGTGCTGTCGGACTCGGATTTGTCGTAGGGCGGCTGATCGTGGGCAAGCGACGGAGATTGACACGAGCTCCGCAGCGCACGCCAGCCACTGCCCGACGAGCGGGTGTACTGCGTCAAGGTCTCGCGTTTAGCTGCCACGATCACCGTCACCACATCGCCGGGCTGCAACATGGTCCGGGAGTCGGTGAGACGTCCAGGACGTAGCCGGGTCCAGACGATGCGCGCGTCCGGCCGGACCTCGGCGCGCAGCCCGAGCTGGTCGAGCAGCTCGAGGTAGGCCGCCTGCGCACCGGCCTCCTCGTCACGGCTGATCTGCTGGTAGCCCGGAGGGCGACCTTTCCGGGGACGACCCGAATCCAGGACAGGATGCGGTCAACGGCGGCTGCATCGGTCGACGACTCCGCCCGGAAGCTCGCCTTCAGGCTCGGGAAGAACACCGTCCCGGTGCACAAAGGTCGGTCCTCCCTGCCACGCGAGGCGCACGTGGTGTCTTGCCGGCGAGCAGGGACGCCGTCGATCTCAATCCTGCGGTTCGCCCCGACGTCGAAGCGCGACCTTCCCCGGTGATTGCCACGCTGTCGACGTCTCGCGGGCGGGGCGACAGACACCGCTCGACCGCCGCGACGTCGATCACAACGGTGTCTTCGCGTGGCGTGCCGCACTGCATGGCGTTGGTGGCCCAGCTGCGCGGTACGGCGATCGCGACGCTGCCGACACCGACGAGCCTCGTCCCCTCCGGTGCTGCGGCCTCCCGTGATGCGGTGACCGGTGGCTCCGCGGTCACCCGGTCGGGCGGTCGCGAAGGAAGGGCGGCCGTCACCAGAACCGCGGCGGTCGCCGCGGCACCGACCACGCACAACGCGGCACGACGTCGATGACGGACTCGTCCCGCAGCGGCAACCATCTCCGCGATGTGCGGGCTACGCCCACCCGAACGCTCCGCCGCGTCCGTCAGCAGCGTGTGAACATCCTCGTCGATCATGGCTTCCCCCGGAGCTCACACAGACGCGGGCCCTCAGCGAGGAGCTTCAGGGCGCGCGACAGCCGGCTCTTCACCGTGCCGCAGGCGACACCGAGCACGTCGGTCATCTGCGACTCCGTGAGGTCCGCGTAATAGCGGAGCACGACCACGGCCCGTTGGTCATGGCTGAGCCGGGACAGGGCCGGACGAACAGATCCACGTCGTCGACGGCGGAGGTCCCGTCCGCGTCGGCGCGGTCGGGACGAGTCGACCGCCCTCTCGCGCGTCCACCGCCGTCGCCGTGACCCGGTGAAGGTGTTGATCAGGACGCGGTGCACGTAGACATCCCGGTCGTCGGCCCGTTGAACCCGGGACCAGCTGACCGGGATCGGGTCAGCGCCGTCTGCACGGCGTCCTCCGCCTCCGCCGGGGAGCAACCGAGCAGAACGGCGGCGCGTACGAGCCGGGCCCAGCGAGCCGCGACGTACTCGGTGAAGTCCTCGTCCCTGCCCACGCCACCACGTCCTTCCCGTCGGGTTCCGCTTCCCTGGAGGCGACGGGCACGGCGTTCGGTTCCCTCCGGACCGGGCGAAGTGCGGCCGACGGCTCGAAGCCCGCGCGGAACCGCCCGGCCGCGGCCCGCGTCGTACCGGCATGACACGTCGTCGGTCCCGGCGCACCGACGCCATCGTCCTTGCGGGCACGGCGCTGCTCTCGGCCTGCACGAGCGGATCCGCGTCCCTGACGGGTCCGGACGAGGGCGGCCGCGGCTCGGTCGCCAGCGGTGAGGCGTCGTGCGCCGCGGTGGTCGAGTACGACCGGCGCAGGTACCTCGGGTACGGCGACCTTGTGCGGGAGCCCGAGACGACCGGACGGGTCGGGCGGGGCAGTGTCCCCGCGTGCGATGAGGGCGAGGCCGCGACTGGCTACGGCGTCGAGGTCACCGAGCTCGTCGACGTCCCGATGCATCGCGCCGTGCTGGTCGACGGCAGCGTCTACCTGCGCGAGGGTCAGCGGCTGCCGAAGGCCGCCCGGTCCTGGTTCGTGCCACCCCCCTGCACGACGGATGGCCGCTTCGAGCTGCGCGGTGACTGGATCAGCGCGGAGGGACCGCATCGCCCGCGCTTCGACGGAGACCTGCGTCCGCCGTACCGGTTGCGTGTCCGCGTCAGCGAGGGACCACGGGAGTACGTCGGGACGACCATCGAGATCCGAGCCACGAAGCGGACGGATCCCGCTCTCGGCCCCGAGGACGTCAAGAGCTCCCTGTGGGAAGGGGGCGGGCTCGTCGCGCACGTCGAATGCGACGACCGGACCTTCGTCGCCGTCGCCCTGACGAGCACGCCGGGCTGATGCTCCGGCGTGGACGTCAGCGGCGGCGCACGGGCAGCTGCTGGCCCGCCATTCGGCGCCACTCGTACGCCGAGGTGCGCACCCGGGCGGACGCGTCCGCGGCGAGCTCGTCGGACACGCGTCCACCGGAGAGCTCCGCGGCCTGGCGCGCTCGCTCGCTGCCTCGGACCACCACGTCGCCGAAGGCGCCGTCCGGGGCGACGACGACGAGTCTTGTGTCGCCGCGCCCGACGTGCTGCACACCGACGTCGAAGCCGGCATCAGCGCCGCCGTGGCGCTCCGCGAAGGAGCGCACGCGCCGAGCCGCAACGACGACGCCTCGGTCAAGGACCTGCGGGGACGCGACAGCGTGGGAGCCGCCGGCCGTCGACCCGTTGCCGGGGACGCCGTCGGCCGCGTCGTCACCGGCGGCGGAGACGACCGCCGTACGGCTGCGCAGCCGCGCGCCGAACCCGGCCGTCGCGATGCCGACGAGCACGACGCCCAGCGCGCCGAAGGGCCAACTCGCGTACATCCCGGCGACCAGGTCGCACAGCCCGATTGCGAGCACGGGCCACGGCCACTCCGGCGTGGGCAGGCGGGCGCCGTCGGAGACCGCGAGGCCGTCGGGCCGGCGCTCGACCACGACCATGCCGAGGACCGCCGCGAGCCCGACCACGGTCCCGACCCCAAGCAGGGCGCTCAGGCCGGCGTGGAGGTCGTCGGCGCGCAGCGCATAGGACCACACCATCGCCGCGGCGAGCAGCAGTGCGGACACGATCCCGAGGACGGGAAGGGCACGGCGCATGAGTTGGACTCTATCGACGGCGGTCGCCACGGGGGCTGTCGCTCCCGGCCCGCCCACCGTCCCGCGCCGCGCGCCTCGAGTGGTCACGATTCTTGTGATACGCCAGTGTCGTCCCTGACTCCCGCACACATGATCGTGAATCCGGGAGACGGCAAGACGTCTGACCAAGGCTCCTCGTCGGACACTCGTGCCTAGCCGATCTTGTTCCCCTGCTTCGGACCGTACCGAACGATCACGGGCGGGGTAGTGAGACAACGGTCTCGGACACGGGTTTCGGACACTCTGCGTCGGCGTGGCGCGCAGACCGCCGTGGCGTCTCGCATACGGGGGCGGCCTCAGGGAATCAACGCACCACTTGGCCTGCCGAGAGGTGTACCACGTGGCCGAGGAACGCGAGCCTCCTCAGGCGTAGCGGGGCGGTTCCCGGCTCGGGTCGGCTTCCACGACGTCCAGGCGTGGGTCGTCCAGGAGCGCTTGGATAGCTACGGGGTTGGCGCCGATGCCGGCATAGTGCGGGTCGACGTCGTGGGCAAGGCACCACGCGTGGTCGGCGGGCCAGACGAACGCCGGCGGCGGCACCCAATCGTGAGGCCCGGACGGGTCCTGCAGCGCTCCCCAGTCGCCCAGGTCTGACCACGCTCCCTGGAACAGGTAGTAGTCGCGGTGGGGGATCCGCACCGTTGCGGCGCTGTGGGTCGGCCTCTCCGGCTGCATCGACAGTGGTCGCAGCCCGGGTTGCGCCGTCTCGGGCGCCACCGAGCTGTGTGCCTCGCGGGGTAGCGGCTCGACTTCAGCCTGCTGCCGCGACGGTTGCCGGCCATCCACTACGTGGCTAGGGGCATGAAGGCCATAGCCGTCCCAAAGGCAGAAGTAGCACTGTTTGGGTGTGCTGGTATGGCGGCTCAGGACGGCCAAGGCCGCCCGCAGTTGGTCGCCCTCACTAGGAGTGTCGGGCCGGGCGACGGCCTCAGCTTCTTTCTGTCCCGGCCAGCGGGGGTCCGGCAGGAAACGGAGCCGCGCGTAGGCCGGGAAGCCGGCTGGACCTAAGTTGACCAGCTGCTGCCACGGCACCTGGCTGTCCAGGAGCCAGGAAGCTGCGGAGGTCTCCATGCACACGATCATGGTCATGGAGACATCCTGACCCGCCGGAAGGCGAACCTCGCGTCATCATCGAGCGAGCGTGTTGTCTTCGCGGCATCCAGTGGGGGCTACTTGGTGGCGCTGGCCGAGACGCAGCCGTCGGGACGAGGTCTGGCTACGGGGGCCGCAGGCGCATAGCCGACCGCTTCGGCGTACGCCTAGGCGGGTGTCCGCCAGCCGAGGACGCGGCGAGGCCGGCCGTTCAGCCTGACCGCCAGCTCGTCGAGGGCGTCTTGGCTTCGGTGTCTGAGGTCCTCAGCCCGCGGAAGGTATTGGCGGAGCAGGCGGTTGGTGTTCTCGTTGGCGCCTCGCTGCCAAGGACTTTTCGGGTCGCAGAAGTAGACCGGGCAGCCGGTGTCGGCCGTGATCTGGGCGTGGGCGGCCATTTCGCGGCCGCGGTCCCAGGCCAGGGATCGGCGCAGGTCCGCGGGCACGCCCAGCAGCGCGTCGCGTAGTGCGGGGTGAACTGCTTCCGCCTTCAGGCCGGTTGGCAGTGCGAGCAGCAGGGTGTACCGGGTTGCGCGCTCGACGAGCGTCGCGACCGCGGACGGGCCGCCCCATGACGAGGTCGCCTTCCCAGTGGCCGCGCACCTTGCGACTGTCGGCCTCGGCCGGACGCTCCGGCAGCGAGACCATCCCGCGAATGTGACCTCGCCCGGAGGGTTGGCGGGCGATCTTCGGGTACCGCATGGCCCGCCCGGTGCGCAACCGCTGGGTCAACCGCGGCGGCAGTGGCGAGCGGGCTGGCACGAACAAGCTCAGATAGACGTCTCGTGGGACACCCGCATCGAGGTGTCCCACGCGTACTCGAGCCGCAGCCGGTGGCTGATCTGCTCCGGGGACCACTCCCGCTCGAGCCGCGCTGGACCGCCGCCACCAGCCTTGGGTGGCGGTGGAGTTTGCTCCGCTTGGGCCGGCGGGCCCTGACAAACGCCGCCGTGTCGGCGTCGCGAGCACGGTAGGCGTCGAGCCCGCCGTTGCGCGCCACCTCTCGAGAAACGGTCGAGTGCGACCGCCCGAGCGCCTCCGCGATGCGCCGCAGGCTCCAGCCCGCGGCGATCCCACGAGAGACCTCCTCCCGCTCGCCGTGCGAGAGGTGACGTGCCGAGCGGGCCGGCGGCCGCTGGCGAACTCCGCCGGTCCGCGCCAGGTACCGACGCACGTGCCGCGGCGGGGCGCCAAGGTCGCGAGCGACGCTCCGCAGCGACTGACCCGTCCGCCACCGCTGCCATACCTCCGCCTGCTGCTCGTCCGTCAGCCCGTACGCGCGCATCACTGCCTCCACCACAACACACGATCATGGTGGTGCGTTGACCGCTTGAGCCCGCCACGGCTTCAGGGACACACCTCGCCGGTGTGAGCGAAGCACCGCCATTGGGCTGGCTCGGTCTGTCTCGCTGTTCACTCGGCGTTGGCTTGCCACTCCCCGGCACAGTCCATCATCTAGCGCTGATGTCAGTCTGCGATGATGAGCGGGTGAGGTTGATGACTGCAGCGACGGTGCCACCGGAGCTAGTGCGGGTGGTCGACGTGCTGGCGGCGGAGTTTTCCGGGGTCTTCGCGACCGAGACGGTGAGCGAGTGCGTGCTGGACAGCCACGCCCGGCTGCTGCCGGCGGAGGTGACCGCCTACCTGCCGCTGTTCGCGCACAGGTTCGCCCGGGAGCGGCTGCGCGCCAGCGGACTGGCTGACGGGCGGATCACGCGCGAGGTGCCGCTAGTGTTGTTCGTCTGCACCCACAACGCGGGCCGGTCGCAGATGGCCGCCGGCCTGCTGGGGCAGTCCGCCGGTGGTCGGGTGGAGATCACCTCGGCGGGCACCGCCCCGGCCGGTGAGCTCGACCCCATGGTCGCGGCAGCCCTGGCCGAGGTCCGCGTCGACACGGCCGGGGCGTTCCCGAAGCCGCTGACCGATGAGGTGGTGCGCGCCGCGGACGTGGTGGTGACGATGGGCTGCGGAGACGCCTGCCCGGTTGTTCCGGGTCGCCGCTACCTGGACTGGGACCTGCCCGACCCGCTGGGCGCGGACCTGACCACGGTGCGCGCCATCCGTGCCGACATCCAGGCACGGGTCCACGCGCTGCTGGCCGAGGTGGCGCCGCAGCCGGCTCAGGCCCGACCGTGACCGGCCGCGCGGCCGGCGCGTCGCCGGCGGTCCAGCTGGACGAGGAGCGGCTGCGGGTGGCCGCCGAGCCGGTCCGGGCGGCGATCCTGCGCGCGCTGGCCGCGGAGCAGATGTGCACCTGCCACCTGGTGGAGCTGCTCGAGGTCCGCCAGACCAACGTCTCCAACCATCTGCGGGTGCTGCGGGAGGCCGGGCTGGTCGAGGCCGAGCCGGTCGGCCGCTACACCTACTACCGGCTGCGCCCGGACGCCTTGCACGCCCTGGCCGGGCAGCTAGCCGGCCTGGCCGAGACAGCGACCGCCACGATGACCCAAGGACGGCGACGCCCATGCTGACACTGCTGGCCCGCCGCGCGATCGCCGAGGCGGTGGGGACGGCGTTCCTGGTCGCCACCGTCGTCGGCTCCGGCATCGCCGCCTCCCGCCTGTCCGAGGACGCGGGGCTGCAGCTGCTGGAGAACAGCCTGGTCACCGGCGCCGCCCTCGTCGCGCTGATCCTGGCGCTGCAGCCGGTGTCGGCGGCGTTCAACCCGATCGTCACCCTGGTGGAGAAGGCTTTGGGCGCCCTGACGTGGGCCGAGGTCGGGGTGCTGATCGCCGCGCAGACCGCCGGCGGGGCGCTGGGGGCGGTGGTGGCAAACCTGATGTTCGACCTGCCCGCGGTCAGCGTCTCCGGGCACGCCCGCACCGGCGGCGGGCTGTGGCTGGGTGAGGTGGTGGCGACCCTCGGGCTGGTGCTGGTCGTCTTCGGGGTGGTCCGGGCGGGGCGCGAGCAGCTGGTCGCCTTCGCCGTCGGCGGCTACATCACCGCCGCCTACTGGTTCACCTCCTCCACCAGCTTTGCCAACCCGGCCGTCACCGTGGCCCGCACCCTGTCCGACACGTTCGCCGGAATCGCCCCGGCCTCGGTGTCGATGTTCGTGCTCATGCAGGCCGTGGGCGGCGCCCTCGCCCTCGGGCTGGTCAAGACCCTCTACCCCGACGCCGCCCGCGTCGCCCAGCGCATCACCGCAGCCGCCGACAACGCCGACGCGGCGGCCAGCCCAGGCGACTCCACCGACGCACCCACCCCCGCCCTGACGAAGGAGCCCTCGTGAGCACCCCGGTCGTCCTGTTCGCCTGCATCCACAACTCCGGCCGATCGGTGGCCGCACGGGTGCTCACCGAGCACTACGCCGCCGGGCGGGTCGTGGCCCGCTCGGCCGGGTCGGAGCCGAAGGGCTCGGTGAACCCGGTCGTCGCGCAGGTGCTGGCCGAACGCGGCCTGTCCACCGAGAAGGAGACCGCGACCCTGCTCGACCGCGATGTCGTGGCGGACGCCGACGTTGTGGTCACGATGGGCTGCGGGGAGACCTGCCCGGTCTTTCCGGGCAAGCGCTACGAGGACTGGCAGGTCACCGACCCCGCCGGGCAGGACCTGGACGCGGTGCGGGTCGTCGTCGATGACGTCGATGCCCGGGTCCGGACGTTGCTGGCCCAGCTCGACGTCCCGGTTCCCGCCGCCCCGTGACACCCGCGATCCCGGCACCTGTCTTGCCGACCCGGTGACCAGCGCACCCGCCGGCTGCGGCCCGGCGGCCGGCTGTGCGGTGGATGTGCTGGTGGTCGGCGGAGGGCAGGCCGGGCTGGCCGCCGGGTTCCATCTGCGCCCCGCCGGCGTCGACTTCGCCATCCTGGACGCCAACCCGGGCCCGGGCGGGTCCTGGCAGCACATGTGGGACTCGCTGCGGCTGTTCTCTCCGGCCCAGCACAGCCCGCTGCCCGGCTGGCCGATGCCGGCACCCGCGGGTGGCGGCTACCCGCCGGCCGCACACGTCGTGGACTACCTGACCCGCTACGAACAGCGCTACCAGCTGCCCTGCACCGCCCGGTCACTGTCACCGCCGTCACCCCTGACAGCGCCGGCGCCGGTTCCAAGTTCCGGGTCGCCACCAGCGCCGGGGACTGGGCGGCGCGGGCCGTCATCAGCGCCACCGGCCCCTGGACCCGGCCGTTCCTGCCGGCCTTGCCCGGCGCAGCGTCGTTCACCGGCACACATCTGCACACCGTCGGCTACCGCAGCCCTGACCCGTTTGCCGGGCAGCGGGTGGTCGTGGTGGGCGGCGGGAACTCGGCCGCGCAGATCCTCGCCGAGGTCTCCACCGTTGCGGCGTCGACGACCTGGGTGACGCAGCGCCCGCCGCGGTTCCTGCCCGACGACGTCGACGGCCGGGTGTTGTTCGACGTCGCCACCGCCCGGTCGCAAGCCGTGGCACAGGGCCGGGCCGACGACGGCGGAGTCGCCGGCCTGGGGGACATCGTCATGCTGCCGCCGGTGCGCGAGGCCCGCGGCCGCGGCGTCCTCGCCGCCCGATCGATGTTCACCCACCTGCACCGGCAGGACCGGTCTGGGACGACGGCACCGCCGAACCCGCCGACGCCGTCATCTGGTGCACCGGTTTCCGCCCCGCCCTGACCCACCTGGCCCCGCTGCACCTGCGCGCCCAGGACGGGCCCATCCCCACCGAGGGCACCGCCAGCACCCGCATCCCGGGCCTGCACCTGCTCGGCTACGGCGACTGGACCGGCTCCGCCTCGGCCACCCTGATCGGCGTCGGCCGGGCCGCCCCGCGACAGCGCCGCGCGCATCGCCAGCTCCCTCACCCAGCCGGCCACCGCCGCGCCCTGACTCACCCGCCGACCCGCTGACCCACCACGGACACTGGAGGAACCCCGCCATGACCGCACCCACACCGGCCGAGGCCGCCGCAGCCGCCGAGCCGACACCTCGGGTGGTGTTCGTGTGCGTGAAGAACGGCGGCAAGTCACAGATGGCCGCCGGGCTGATGCGCCAGGTCGCCGGAGACACCGTCGCGGTCGACTCCGCCGGCACCCGCCCCGGCAAGGCCGTCAACGCCCTGTCCGCTCAGGCGCTGGCCGAGGTCGGTGTCGACATCACCGACCAGACCCCCAAGCAGCTCACCGAGGACATGGTCGCCGCCGCGGACCTGGTGGTCACCCTGGGCCGCGAAGCCACCGTCGAACCCGTCTCCGGCACGCCCGTCGTCAACTGGGACACCGACGAACCCTCCGAGCGGGGCATCGAGGGCATCGAGCGGATGCGGCTGGTCCGCGACGACATCGCCACCCGCGTCCGCGCCCTCGCCGGCGAGCTCACCGAGCGCTGACCGCGCACCCGTCGGCGCAGCACCGCACGACCCGGCCGCGTCTGCCTCGTTCAGGGGCCGCCGGCGGGCTCCAGCGGGGTGATCAGCGCCGCCAGTGCGGCCAGGGCCTGCGGCCGGACCCGGAAGTAGGCCCACACCCCGCGCTTGTCCCGCTCCAGCAGCCCCGCGTCGGTAAGGACCTTCATGTGGTGGCTCATCGTCGGCTGCCCCAGCTGGAAGTGCTCCTGCAGGTCGCACAGGCACGCCTCACCGTTCGGGGAGGTCGCCAGCAGCGACAGCAGCCGCAGCCGCACCGGGTCACCCAACGCCTTGAGCATCGGCGCCACCTGCCCGGCCTGCTCGGCTGTCAACGGCGCCGCCGCCAACGGCGCACAACACGCCATCACCTCCGACGCCACCACCGGACGAGACTTCGACATCGGTCGATATTGACATCCGTCGAAGTGCCGTGCAAGCTCGTCACAGACATCGACAGACGTCGATGTGCGAGCCTGGAGGTTCCCATGTCCCGTGTGCAGCTGGCCCTCAACGTCAACGACGTAGACACCGCGGTTGCCTTCTACTCGAAGCTGTTCGGCGCCGAGCCGGCCAAGCGCCGCGCCGGCTACGCCAACTTCGCCCTCACCGAGCCCGCGCTGAAGCTGGTGCTGCTGGAGAACCCCGGACATGGCGACACTCTCAACCACCTCGGGGTGGAACTTGAGACGACCGAGGCCGTCGACACGGCGCTGGCCCGCGCCGCCGAGCAGGGCTTCTTCACCGCCGAGGAGCGCAACTCCACCTGCTGCTACGCCACCCAGGACAAGTTCTGGGTCACCGCACCGGACGGAGAGCGCTGGGAGCACTACGTCGTCCTCGCCGACTCCGCCACCTTCCACGGCAAGCCCGAGGACGCCGGCGAGGCCTGCTGCGACGACCCGGAGCCGACCGCAGACCAGGCGCAGCCGACGGTTCCGGTCACCGGCAGGACCGCCGCGGGCTGCTGCTGACGTAGCGACCACCCCGACGGGCGCGGGCTACGCGCCCTCCGACGGGCAGGCGGGGTCACGCAGCGGCCGCAGTCGGGGGTCCGGCAGCGGATCTATGGCTGAGACGTCGGTGACACGCTCGACGCAGTCTTTGCAGGCCCGGGTGATGTAGGCCTCGAGTTGGGACCTTTCGACCCGCCACTGACGCCGCCCGCCGATCTTGATCGCGGGCAGTTCACCAGTGCGGACGAGGGCGTAGACCTGGGAGCGGGACATGCGGAGTTCGCTCGCCACGTCCTGAGCCGCAGGAACCTCGGGCGAGGGTGGTGGTCATCACCGGGTGGCCACGGGGGCGCTGCGCACATCAAGTCCCCCGTGTCGTGGTGGGGACCGTGACGCTAGCCGGGTCGGCCGGGTGCGGGTCGTCGAGGACCCATCGGGTTCCTGCACCGGCGGTTCCGCATGGCTAACGACGAGTGGGCGGGCACTCGGTCGCCAGATGGAACCGGTGCCCGCCCATTCGGTCCGCGGGACGGCCTCTCAAATCACCGGCGCGCTGGCTCGAGCGACACCACGGCTGGTTCAGGTATGCGGTGAGCGCAGTGGCGATGAGTTCGCTGCGGCTAGGTGCTCCCACGTCGACGACGAGCCGGTCAATGACCTCGAGGTCCGTCTGGTGGGACGGAGGCTGACCTGCACCTGAGGTTCATCGTGTGCTTGCCGTCGGGGGCGGGCGGGGCCGCGGAAAAACGCTGCTCTTGCGCGCGTTCGGTTGCCGTTCCGCGAGGAGGTCGCCCAGCCGGGGGTGGATGGCGTCGATTGCCTCGAGAGCCAGCTCCGTGTAGGTGCTTCGGGTCGACGCGACGCAACGCGTTCCCGGACGCCCGTGTCGCCGGGGATCACCGCACATTCGTCTTGAGCGACGGCGTCAGCGAGTACGGGCGGCCGCCCTCAGAACCGCAGCAGCGGGTCGACCGCGACGGCGACGAACAGCAGCGTGAGGTAGGTGATCGACCAGTGGAACAGCCGCATCGGCCCGAGCGCCGCACCACGGACACCGCGCCTGGCCCGCGCGTACAACCGGTGCGCCTCGAGGAGGAACAGCGCCCCGAGGACGACGGCCGCCACGGCGTACACGAGACCCGTCCCGGCCACAGGCCACAGCGCCAGCGAGGCCGCCACCATCGCCCAGCTGTACCCGACGACCTGGCGCGCCACCGTCTCCTCGCCCGCCACGACGGGCAGCATGGGCACGCCGGCAGCCGCGTAGTCCTCGCGGAAGCGCATGGACAGCGGCCAGTAGTGCGGCGGGGTCCAGAAAAAGATGATCAGGAACAGCACGAGCGGCGCCCAGGACAGCCCGTCGGTCACCGCCGCCCACCCGATGAGCACCGGCATGCACCCGGCCGCGCCGCCCCACACGATGTTCTGCGCCGTCCTCCGCTTGAGGCCCATCGTGTAGACGACGACGTAGAACAGGATCGCCGCGAGCGCGAGCCCGGCCGAGACGGCGTTCACGGCGACGGCGAGCACCGCCATCGACAGCACGCCGAGGACGAGCCCGAAGACCAGCGCCTCGCGCGGTGACACGGCCCCGGTGGCGAGCGGGCGGCGCTCGGTCCGGTGCATGACCACGTCGATGTCGCGGTCGAGGTAGCAGTTCAGCGTGTTGGCGCTGCCGGCCGCGAGCGTCCCGCCGAGCAGCGTCGCCGCCACTAACCCCAGCGGCGGGACACCGCCAGCCGCAAGGAACATCGTCGGGACCGTCGTCACGAGGAGAAGCTCGATGATCCGCGGCTTCGTCAGCGCGATGTAGGCGCGGACCGTCTGGCCGACGCTGCGGCGACCCGGCGTACGGTCGGCGAGCGCGCGCGGTCGCGGGTCGACGGCCGTCACGGACACCTCGGGGCAGACGATCGGGCGCTGGGCCGGCGAGCGCGGGCGGCGGGACGCGACTTCCAGGCGCGGTTGCGGCCACTGTATCCCGCACCGTGGCGCCGTCCGACGCGCCGCCGCCGTGATCCTCGTCCCACGTTGCATGGGTAGGGTCGCAACGTGTCGGGTACGTCCCCGTCACGCCGTGCGTGCACCCCGGTGAGGAGCCCACCCGTGAGCAGCCCGACGACGCAGAGCGCCACCGCGACACCGACCACCACGCTGGAGTGGGACGACCTCGACCGGCGGGCGGTGGACACCGTCCGGGTCCTCGCGATGGACGCGGTCGAGAAAAGCCGCAACGGCCACCCTGGTACGGCAATGAGCCTCGCGCCTGCCGCGTATCTGCTCTGGCAGCGCCTGCTGCGCCATGACCCCAGCGACCCGGACTGGACCGGGCGTGACCGGTTCGTCCTGTCCTGCGGGCACAGCAGCCTGACGCTCTACATCCAGCTGTACCTGTCCGGCTACGGCCTCGAGCTCGAGGACTTCCAGCAGTTCCGCAAGTGGGGCAGCCTCACGCCGGGACACCCGGAGCACGGCCACACCCGCGGTGTCGAGACAACGACCGGGCCGCTCGGTCAAGGCATCGCGAACGCGGTCGGCATGGCGATGGGGGCGCGCTACGAGCGCGGGTTGTTCGACCCGGATGCGCCCGCGGGTGACAGCGTCTTCGACCACACGGTCTGGTGCTTCGCCTCCGACGGCGACATCCAGGAGGGCATCAGCCACGAGGCGAGCGCGCTCGCCGGCCACCAGCGCCTCGGCAACCTCGTCGTCCTCTATGACGACAATCACATCTCCATCGAGGGCGACACCCGCGTCGCGATGAGCGAGGACGTCCTCGCGCGTTACGAGGCCTACGGCTGGCACACGCAGCGCGTTCCCGACGTCAACGACGTGCACGCGCTCTACGACGCCTTCACCGCCGCGCGCGACGAGACCTCCCGCCCTTCGATCATCGCGGTCAACACGATCATCGCCTGGCCGGCGCCCAACGCGCAGAACACCGGCAAGGCCCACGGCGCGGCCCTCGGCGCCGAGGAGGTCGCGCGGACCAAGGAGATCCTCGGGTTCGACCCGGAGAAGACCTTCGACGTCGCACCCGACGTCCTCGAGCACGCCCGCACGGTCGCCGACCGAGGCCGCGACCTGCGCTCCGAGTGGGACAAGCGCTTCTCGGACTGGCGCACCGCCAACGCTGACCGGGCCGCGCTGTTCGACCGCGTGGCGACCCGGACGCTTCCGGACGGCTGGGCCGACGCACTGCCGGAGTTCCCCGCCGGCAAGGACATGGCCACGCGCAAGGCCTCCAGCGCGGTGATCAACGCCATTGCCAAGGTCGTCCCCGAGTTCTGGGGCGGGTCCGCGGACCTGGCCGAGTCCAACAACACGACCATCGAGGGCGGGAAGTCCTTCCTTCCCGAGGGCCAGGACAGCCCGGAGTTCGGCGGCGCCTCGCCGTACGGCCGGATCATCCACTGGGGCATCCGCGAGCACGCCATGGGCGCCGCGATGAACGGCATCGCGCTGCACGGCGGCACCCGCGTCTTCGGCGGGACGTTTCTCGTCTTCAGCGACTACATGCGCCCGGCGGTCCGTCTCGCCGCGCTGATGAAGCTGCCGGTCACCTACGTCTGGACCCACGACTCCATCGGTCTCGGCGAGGACGGGCCCACCCACCAACCGGTCGAGCACCTGGCCGCGCTGCGCGCGATCCCCAACCTCTCGGTGGTCCGCCCCGCCGACGCCAACGAGACCGCGGTCGCCTGGCGGACCATCCTCGAGCGCGCCGACGGGCCGGCCGGGCTGTGTCTGAGCCGGCAGAACCTCCCGGTGCTGGACCGCTCGACGTACGCCTCGGCGGAGGGCGCCGCCAGGGGCGCCTACGTGCTCGCCGAGGCGGGCTCCGGCACGCCGCAGGTTGTCCTGATCGGGACGGGCGCGGAGACCCACCTCGCCGTCGAGGCCCGCGAGGCGCTCGAGGCCGAGGGCATCGCGACCCGTGTCGTGTCGATGCCGTGCCGCGAGTGGTTCGACCAGCAGCCGCAGTCCTACCGCGACGAGGTGCTCCCGCCGGAGGTCCGGGCGCGCGTCTCGGTTGAGGCCGCCATCTCCCAGGGCTGGCGCGACATCGTCGGCTCGGAGGGGCGGACCGTCGCCCTCGAGCACTTCGGCGCGTCGGGGGACTACCAGGTGCTCTTCCGCGAGTTCGGCATCACCGCCGAGGCGGTCGCGTCCGCGGCACGCGACAGCCTCGCCGCCCTCTCCGGCTGACCGTCCGCGTCGGCAGCGTCGCCGGCGCACCGCCGTACCGCACCACCCGGCACCGCCGACTCCGAGGAGCCCACGATGAGCGAAGCACTGGCCCAGCTGTCCGCCGAGGGGGTGTCCATCTGGCTGGACGACCTCAGCCGGGAGCGGCTGCGCACCGGCGACCTCGAGACGCTCGTGCGCGAGAAGAACGTCGTGGGGGTGACCACGAACCCGTCGATCTTCCAGAAGGCGATCGCGGACAGCGACGCCTACGACGACCAGCTCCACGACCTGGGCGTGCGGGTGGTGCACGTGGAGGAGGCCGTCCGGATGCTCACGACGTACGACGTGCGCTCTGCGTGTGACGTGCTGCGCGACGTCTACGACCGGACCGACGGGGTCGACGGGCGGGTCTCGATCGAGGTCGACCCGCGGATGGCCCAGGAGTGCGACCGGACCGTCGCGGAGGCCCGCGGGCTGTGGTGGCTGGTCGACCGGCCCAACCTGTTCATCAAGATCCCCGCCACGGAGGCCGGCCTGCCGGCGATCTCGGCGTGCCTCGCCGAGGGCATCAGCGTCAATGTCACGCTGATCTTCTCCCTCGAGCGCTACGGCCGCGTCATGGAGGCCTTCCTCGAGGGCATGGAGCGCGCTCGGGACAACGGCCACGACCTGTCACGGATCGCCTCGGTGGCGTCGTTCTTCGTCAGCCGGGTGGACGGCGAGATCGACAAGCGGCTCGACAAGATCGGCTCCGACGAGGCGAAGGAGCTACGGGGCCTCGCCGCCATCGCCAACGCGCGACTGGCCTACCAGCAGTACGAGGACGTCTTCGGCAGCGAGCGGTGGAAGGCCCTCGAGTCCGCCGGCGCCCGCCCGCAGCGCCCGCTGTGGGCCTCGACGGGCGTCAAGGACCCGGCCTACGACGACACGCAGTACGTCGTCGAGCTGGTCGCGCCGGGCACGGTCAACACGATGCCCGAGCCCACGCTCGACGCGGTCGCCGACCACGGCGTGGTGCGCGGGGACGCCGTCCGCGGGACCTACGAGCAGGCCCGGTCGGTGCTCGACCGGCTCTCCGGGCTGGGCATCGAGTACGACGAGGTGGTCCGGCTGCTCGAGGAGGAGGGCCTGGCGAAGTTCGAGGCGTCCTGGGGCGAGCTGCTGGAGTCCGTGGAGAACGCCCTCAAGAGCGAGGCGGCCAAGTGACGGAGACGCAGACCACCGACCACGGCGTCACGGTCACGACGTACGGCCAGCTCAACGCCGTGCGCAACGGCGCGCGCGGTGCCGCCGCGGCGGAGGGGCTGCCGGCCGCGCTGGTCGAGAAGGACGCGACGCTGTGGGGTGAGGCGGCGCAGCCCGAGGCCAGCATCCGGCTGGGCTGGCTCGACCTCCCGGAGTCCTCACGCGAGCTGCTGCCCCGGCTCCGGGAGCTGCGCGAGGAGGTCGTGGCCGAGGGCCTGGACCACGTCGTGCTCTGCGGCATGGGCGGCTCGTCGCTCGCGCCTGAGGTGATCGCCCGGACGGCAGGCGTGGAGCTGACCGTGCTGGACAGCACGGACCCGCACCAGGTCCGCCGTGCCCTCGGCGACCGGCTCGAGCGCACCGTCGTCGTCGTGTCGAGCAAGTCCGGCGGCACGGTCGAGACCGAGAGCCAGTCGCTGGCCTACCTGCAGGCCTTCCGCGACGCCGGGATGGACGACAAGGCCGCGGCGCAGCGGATGATCGCCGTCACGGACCCGGGCAGCTCGCTGGAGCAGCGGGCCCGTGACGAGGGATGGCGTGCGGTGGTGCTCGCCGACCCGAACGTCGGCGGGCGGTACAGCGCGCTGTCAGCGTTCGGCCTGGTGCCGACGGCGCTGGCAGGCATCGACGTCGAGGAGCTGCTGGACTCGGCGCGCACGCTGCTGCCCGCGCTCGGCTCCCCCAAGGACAACCCCGGTCTCGACCTCGGCGCTGCGCTGGGTGCCGGCGCCTCGATCGGCCACGACAAGGTCGTGCTGGCCGACGCCGGCTCGGGCATCGTCGGCTTCGGGGACTGGGCCGAGCAGCTGATCGCCGAGTCCACCGGCAAGGAGGGCCGCGGGCTACTGCCCGTCGTCGTCGAAGGGCTCGACGCGCCCGGCTTCGCCACCGCTGGGCCGGACGCGCACCGGTTCGTGCTCGGCCAGGCGCCGGAGCAGTTCGAGGGCACCGCGGTGACCGGCCCGCTGGGGGCCCAGTTCCTGCTCTGGGAGTACGCCACCGCGGTCGCCGGGCGCATCCTGTCGATCAACCCGTTCGACCAGCCGAACGTGCAGGAGGCCAAGGAGCTGGCCAAGCGCGTGCTGGCCGAGGGCGGCGGCACGGACGGGCCGACGCCCGAGGACCCGGCCGCCTTCGTCGACGGCGCGGTGGCGGTGCACGCCCATGCGGGGACGCTCGGCGGCGCCACGGACCTCGCCGGCGTGCTCGACGCGCTGTGCCGGGCGGTCCCCGACCGCGGCTACCTCGCCATCATGGCCTACCTGGACCGCGAGGGTGACGCGGACGCGTTCGCGCTGCGCCGCTCGCTCGCCGAGCGGCTGGCCCCGCGCCAGGTGACCTTCGGCTGGGGACCGCGCTTCCTGCACTCGACCGGCCAGTACCACAAGGGCGGCCCGCAGAACGGCGCCTACCTGCAGATCACCGGCGACCCGGGCGAGGACCTGCCGGTGCCCGGCAAGCCCTACACGTTCGGGCGGCTCCAGCTCGCCCAGGCGCTCGGTGACCTCGGCGCGCTCACCTCGCGCGGGCGGCCCGCCGTACGCCTGCATCTGACCGACCGCGCCGACGGTGTGCGGCAGTTGCTCGAGGCAGCCGGAGGGTCCCGGTGACCGCGCCCGCCAGCACCCCGGGGCGCCGCGTCGGCCAGCCCGGCGAGGAGGTCTTCACGAACCCGCTGCGCGACGCGCAGGACCGCCGGCTGCCCCGGATCGCCGGGCCGTGCGGCCTGGTGATCTTCGGCGTGACCGGAGACCTTTCGCGCAAGAAGCTCATGCCCGCCATCTACGACCTCGCCAACCGCGGGCTGCTGCCGCCGGGCTTCGCGCTCGTGGGCTTCGCCCGCCGCGACTGGGCCGACCAGGACTTCGCACAGGTCGTGCACGACTCGGTCAAGGAGCATGCCCGGACGCCGTTCCGCGAGGAGGTATGGCGCCAGCTCTCCGAGGGCATCCGGTTCGTCTCCGGCGACTTCGACGACGACGAGGCCTTCGCGCAGCTCGCGCGGACCATCGCCGAGCTGGACGAGGCGCGCGGGACGCGCGGCAACCACGCGTTCTACCTGTCCGTGCCGCCGTGGGCCTTCCCCGTGGTGATCCAGCAGCTCAAGGAGCACTGTCTCGCCGATGGGCCGCAGGACTCCTGGCGGCGCGTGGTCGTCGAGAAGCCGTTCGGCCACGACCTCGCGAGCGCCCAGGAGCTCAACCGGATCGTGGGCGAGGTCTTCCCCACCAACTCGGTGTTCCGGATCGACCACTACCTCGGCAAGGAGACGGTCCAGAACATCCTGGCGCTGCGCTTCGCCAACGAGATGTTCGAGCCGATCTGGAACCGCGGCTACGTCGACCACGTGCAGATCACGATGGCCGAGGACATCGGCATCGGCGGGCGGGCGGGCTACTACGACGGCATCGGTGCGGCCCGTGACGTGATCCAGAACCACCTGCTCCAGCTGCTCGCGCTGACGGCGATGGAGGAGCCGGTCTCCTTCGCAGCCCGCGACCTGCGCCAGGAGAAGCTCAAGGTGCTCTCCGCGGTCCGGCTGCCCGAGGACCTCCAGTCCGGCACGGCGCGCGGCCAGTACGCCCCCGGCTGGCAGGGTGGCGTCCCCGTCGTCGGTTACCACGACGAGGAGGGCATCCCGTCCGACTCCCGCACTGAGACCTACGCCGCGATCAAGCTTGGTATCGACACCCGCCGCTGGGCCGGTGTGCCGTTCTACCTGCGCGCCGGCAAGCGGCTCGGCCGCCGCGTGACCGAGATCGGGGTCGTCTTCCAGCGCGCGCCGCACCTGCCGTTCACCACGACGGCGGTGGAGGAGCTGGGCCAGAACGCCCTCGTCATCCGGGTCCAGCCCGACGAGGGCATCACCGTGCGCTTCGGGTCGAAGGTGCCCGGAACGGCGATGGAGGTGCGCGACGTCACGATGGACTTCGCCTACGGCGAGTCCTTCACCGAGTCCAGCCCGGAGGCGTACGAGCGGCTGATCCTCGACGTGCTGCTCGGCGAGCCGCCGCTGTTCCCCCGGCACGAGGAGGTCGAGCTGTCCTGGCGGATCCTCGACCCCATCGAGGAGTACTGGGCCGAGAACGGCAACCCCGAGCCGTACCTGTCAGGCACCTGGGGCCCGGCGGGAGCCGACGCGATGCTCGCCCGCGACGGGCGCGCGTGGCGGCGGCCGTGACGGCCGGCGAGAACCTGTACGGGCGGGGGCTGCCCGACGTACGGCCGCGCGCGGTCGGCCGGCCCGGCTGGGCGGGCGAAGGCCCGCGCGGGGTCGCGTCCCACGCCGAGCCCACGACCAGGAGCCGTCCATGCTCATCGACCTGACCGGCACCAACGCCGCCAAGATCAACTCCGCGCTGGTCTCCGCACGGCGCAGCGCCGGCAGTCCGGCGATGGGCATGGTCCTCACGCTGGTGATCGTGACGGACGAGGCCGCCCACTACGACGCGCTCAAGGCCGCCACGCAGGCGGCGCGGGAGCACCCGTCGCGGATCCTCGTCGCGGTAGGGCGGCCCGGGCGCGGCGAGCCTCGGCTGGACGCGGAGGTCCGCATCGGCGGGGAGAACGGCCCCGGCGAGGTCATCCTGCTCCGCATGCACGGGGCCCTGGCCGCACACGCGGACAGCGTGGTGCTGCCGCTCCTGCTGCCGGACGCGCCGGTGGTGACGTGGTGGCCGAGCGTGTCGCCGGACCAGCCCGCGAAGGACCCGCTCGGCGCGCTGGCGCAGCGCCGGGTGACCGACACGGCCACCGCCGAGGATGCCGTCGCGGCTCTCGGCGTACGCGCCGCCAGCTACACCCCCGGGGACACCGACCTGTCCTGGACGCGACTGACGCCCTGGCGCACGCTGCTCGCGGCGACCCTCGACGAGCCCTACGGCGAGGTGACCGGCGTCGAGATCACCGCCGAGCCGGGGAGCGCGAGCGCGGAGCTGCTTGCCCTGTGGCTGGGCGACCGGCTGGGCGTGCCGGTCGAGCGCGGCAGCAGCGAGGGCCCCGGCATCACGTCGGTGCGGCTGCGGACCGCCGACGGTGACATCGCGGTCCACCGGCCTGACGGACGCCTGGCCATGCTCTCCCGCCCCGGCTCCCCCGACCGACCCGTCGCGCTGCACCGGCGCAGCACCGCCGAGCTGATCGCCGAGGAGCTTCGCCGGCTCGACCCCGACGACGTGTACGGCGACACGATCCGTCTCGCCGACCCAGCACGGTGGCATGACCCGACCGGTGCCGGCGCCGGCGGTGCCGCGAGCACCGTCGGGGGCGCCGCGGGCGGCAAGGACCCGGAGAGCGCGGACGCGCCGTTGGGCACGGCGAGGGTCACCGCTGCCGACGTGCCGACCGGCTCAGACGCGCGGACGGCTTCGGAGGACGCGGCGCGGCTCGCCGAGCGACCCGACGGCGGTGCCGGCGCCGGCGACGGTGGCGGTACGGGCGGCAGTGACGGCACGGGCGGCGAGGCAGGCGC
>JALYMU010000275.1 GCA_030773595.1 Actinomycetota bacterium
CCCCGGCACGATCCGCCGTCGACGTCCGAGGTCGTGACCGGAAGGGACCGGAGTGCGCAGCGGAGCCAACCTCCCGGTCGTGAGCAGCTACAACCGCGGCGTGGTGCTCGACGCCGTGCGTTCGCGGGGTCCCGTCAGCCGCGTCGAGATCGCCGAGATGACGGGCCTCACGGCGCCGACCGTGTCGGGGATCGTCCGCCGGCTCATGGAGGAAGGACTCGTGATCGAGTCCGGACGCGCGCCCTCGACCGGCGGAAAGCCGCGGACGCTGCTGCGGATGAACCCTGTCGGCCGCTACGCCGTCGGGGTCCAGATCGACGCGGAGTCCACGACGTACGTCGTGGTCGACCTCGTGGGGACGGAGGTGGCGCGCAGCGGGCGCACCCGCCGGGGTCCGGCATCCCCGGAGACGATCATCGCCGAGGTCGCTCGCGACGTACCCGCGTTGCTGGAGTCCGCAGGGGTCGAGAGGTCGCTCGTGGCCGGCGTCGGTGTCGCCTCGCCGGGGCCGATCGACTACGACGCCGGCGTGGTCCTGCACCCGCCGAACCTCCCCCGCTGGGGGAAGGTGGCGCTGCGCTCGCGGCTGGCCGAGCTGCTCGGCTTCCCCGTCATCGTCGACAACGACGCCTCGGCAGCGGCGGTCGGCGAGCAGTGGGCGGGCCTCGGCGGGTCGGCGCGCAGCTTCGTCGCCGTCTACATGGGCGCGGGCATCGGCGCCGGACTCGTCATCAACGGCGAGCCCTACCGGGGCCGGACCTCGAACGCCGGCGAGATCGGGCACATGTCGATGGACGTGGACGGCGAGCCGTGCCACTGCGGCAACCGCGGCTGTCTGGAGGCCTACAGCTCCCCCCGCGCCATCGTCGCCGCGGCCCGGGAGCACTGGCGGGACGAGAGCGGCGAGCCGCGTCTCGGCCAGCGTGCCACGAGCGTCCAGGCTGCCTTCGCCACGGTGGCGACCGCGGCGCTCGACGGGGACGAGTACGCCGAGATGCTGGTGCAGAGGTCGGCGCGCTACCTCGCAGCGGCCGTCGTCGACCTGGTCAACCTTCTCGACCTCGAGCTCGTGGTGCTGTGCGGCCAGGGCTTCAGCGGCCTCGAGGAGCTCTACACCTCCGTCATCGAGGAGGCGGTCGGCTCCCGTCCACTGGCCCGCGCCCAGCAGTCGGTGGCCGTCACCGTCTCGCCGATCGCCTCGGACGGCGCCGCGGTGGGTGCGGCCTCACTGATGCTGCACGAGCAGTTCGCGCCTCAGCTTCGCGAGCTCAACGACCGCGGCGGGCCGGTCGCAAAGGTGACGGCGGGCGGCAACGACGGCTGAGCGACGCCGATAGGCTCGCCGTCCGTGAAGGTACTCGTCATCGGCTCCGGTGCGCGCGAGCACGCCATCGTCACGGCACTCGCGGCAGACCCGTCCGTGACCGAGGTGGTCTGTGCGCCCGGCAACGCCGGGACCGCCCTCGACGCAAGGAACGTGCCGGTCGACCCGGTCCACCCGCAGGCGGTCGCCACGCTGGCCCGCGCGGAGGCCGCCGACCTGGTCGTCGTCGGCCCGGAGGCGCCGCTGGTGGCGGGCGTGGCCGACGCCGTCCGCGCGGCAGGGATCGCCTGCTTCGGGCCGTCGGCGGAGGCTGCCCGGCTGGAGGGGTCCAAGGCCTTCGCGAAGGAGGTCATGGCCGCGGCCGAGGTGCCCACCGCGCTGGCGCACGTCTGCGACTCCGAGGAGGAGGTCGCGGCGGCGCTCGACGCGTTCGGTCCGCCGTACGTCGTGAAGGACGACGGCCTCGCCGCGGGCAAGGGTGTCGTCGTCACCGACGACCGGGACGCTGCCCTGGCCCACGCCCGCGCGTGCGGCAGGGTCGTGGTCGAGGACTACCTCGACGGGCCCGAGGTCTCGCTGTTCGTCCTCACCGACGGCGAGACGTCGCTGCCCCTCACCCCGGCGCAGGACTTCAAGCGCGTGGGCGACGGCGACACCGGCCCGAACACCGGCGGCATGGGGGCCTACTCGCCGCTGGAGTGGGCGCCCGAGACGCTCGTGGACGACGTCATGCGGACGGTCGTGGAGCCGACCGTCGCGGAGATGCGCCGGCGCGGCAGGCCGTTCACCGGTGTGCTGTACGTCGGGCTGGCGCTCACCTCCCGCGGCCCGCGGGTCGTCGAGTTCAACGCGCGCTTCGGCGACCCCGAGACCCAGGTGGTGCTCGCGCGGCTGCGCACACCGCTGGGCCGGCTGTTGCTCGACGCCGCGACCGGCCGGCTGCACGCCGCGGAACCGCTCGCCTGGCGTCCGGGCGCCGCCGTCACCGTCGTCGTCGCCGCGGCCAACTATCCCGACACGCCGGTGACCGGGGACGTCATCGAGGGCCTCGACGACATGCCGCCCGGCGTCCACGTCGTGCATGCGGGCACCGCCCTGGCGCCTGACGGCTCCGTGGTGAGCGCCGGAGGACGCGTCCTGTCGGTGACCGCGACCGGGGAAGGGCTGGCGCAGGCGCGTGCCGCGGCGTACGACGCGGTGGCGCGCATTCGCCTGCGGGGTTCGCACCACCGGCGGGACATCGCCGAGGCGGCCGAGCGGGGCGCCGTGGCCGTCCCCGAGCCGGCCTGACCCGCTGCCCACGAAGGGTCAAGAACTCCTCGGAGCGGTCGATGCAACTCCTCGACGTGAACTGCGGCGACGGTGACGTCGTCGGATCGAGCGAGGAGTGCGGGTGTCGAGCGTAGGCAAGTGGTTGGCCGACCGTGGAATCCGCACGAAGGTGCTCGCCGTCGTCGGGGTGTCCTGCCTCGCCGCGGGTGCCGTCGCGGGAACCGGCGCCTCGGGCCTCAACGCGGTCGCCGAGCAGGGCCGGGTGATGTACCAGCAGGACGTCCGCGCGCTCGCCCATCTCGCCGAGCTTCAGCACGCCGGTGACCAGAACCGTCGCCTCGTCCTCCGCTACGCCCAGGCGGCGGACGACGCCCAGCGCGAGCAGGCGCGCGCGGCGCTCGCCGAGGCCGACGCGCGCGTGGGCGCGGCCATCACGTCGTACGGCGGCACCGCCGACCAGGCGCGCGTCGCCGACCTCCAGGCCCAGTGGGACCTCGCGCGCCAGATCCGCGACGAGAAGCTGCTCCCCGCGGCGGGACGGCCGGCGCAGTCCGAGCGCATCCTGACCGAGGAGGCCATGCCCGCGGCCGAGAAGGCGCAGGCGGCCGCCACGACGCTGTTCGAGAAGGAGCTCTCGGACGCCGCGGGCCGGATCAGCTCGGCAGAGGCGGTGCGACGCCAGGCGCAGGTCCGGCTGGCCGGGATGTTCGCCGCCGGGCTGGTCGTCTCCGTCGCGCTCGCGCTGCTGGTCTCGCGGCGGATCCTCACCGGCGTACGCCAGATGCGCGGAGCGCTCGGCCGCGTCGCCGGCGGAAACCTCCGGCCGGTGCGCCCGATCGACAGCGCCGACGAGATCGGCCAGATGTCGCTCTCGCTCGCGGCTGCCGTCGACGGCATGCGAGAGGCCATCGTCACGATCACCTCGACGGCCGACACGCTGTCCGCGAACAGCAGCGCGCTGTCCGTGGCGGGTGGCGAGATCCGGGGCACCGCCGGGGACACCGCGGTCCAGGCCAACGTCATCGCGGCGGCGGCCGAGGAGGTCAGCGGAAGCATCCGCGGGGTCGCCGCGGGTGCCGACGGCATGAGCGCGAGCATCCGCGAGATCGGGGACAACGCCGCCCACGCGGCGCGGGTAGCCGGCGAGGCCGTCGAGCTGGTGGAGACCGCGACGAGCACCGTGACTCAGCTGGCGTCGTCCTCCGGCGAGATCAGCGACGTCGTCAAGGTCATCACCGCGGTCGCCGAGCAGACCAACCTGCTCGCCCTCAACGCGACCATCGAGGCCGCCCGCGCCGGCGAGGCGGGCAAGGGCTTCGCGGTCGTCGCCACGGAGGTCAAGCAGCTCGCCCGCGAGACCGCCCAGGCGACCGAGGCCATCGGCCGCCGGATCGAGGCGATCCAGGCCGACTCCGTCGCGGCCGTCGAGGCCATCGCGCGGATCAGTGGCGTCATCGAGTCGGTCAACGGCTACCAGACCGTCATCGCCTCCGCGGTCGACGAGCAGACCGCCACCACGAACGCGATGAGCCGCAGCGTCGCGGAGGCCGCGGCCGGGTCGGGCCAGATCGCCGAGAACGTCGGCTCGGTCGCCTCCGCGGCCCACACCACGCACGACGGCGTCGCGGCGGTCAGCGGCTCCGCTGCGGAGATGGCGGAGCTCGCGGCGGACATGCAGCGGCTGGTCAAGCGCTTCACGCTCAGCTGACGGTGACCGGCGTCGGCTGACGCCCTATCCCAGGACGTGCGGGCCCTCACGCACCCGGATGCGTGCGGACGTCACCGCGTCGTCACACGCCTCGAGCACGGCTCGCCGAGGGTCGGGTACGTCGAGCACGCGGCCGGTCACCAGCTCCCGCAGCGCTGCCAGGCGGGCGTCGTCCAGCACGGCGTCGAGGGCGGGACGGTCACCGCCGAGCACCACGCCGGCGAGCCGACCGGCCTCGGGCAGCAGGACCGCCG
>JALYMU010000276.1 GCA_030773595.1 Actinomycetota bacterium
GGCCCGCGCCGCACCCCTGACGGCGGACCGGCGGCGCTGCCACGTGGCTCGGCGCTCGCGCGCGGCTTCCCGAGCCGCCCGGTCCAGGACCGTCTGCTCCTCGCGCTCGGCCCGGCGCCGGGCGCGCTCACGACTCATCGCGACCTTCCGGCGGCTCCACGGCGCGGCGACCTCACAGCGCCGCGACCCAGTTCTCCAGCAGCGCGAGCCCCGGCTCGCCGGACTTCTCGGGGTGGAACTGGGTCGCGGACAGCGGGCCGTTCTCGACCGCGGCGACGAAGCGCTCGCCGTGCTCGGACCACGTGACCGCAGGTGCGCGCATCCGCGGGCTCGGCGCCATCTCCCAGCGGCGCACGCCGTAGGAGTGGACGAAGTAGAACCGCTCCTTGTCCACGCCGCGGAAGAGGACCGAGCCGTCGGGCACGTCGACGGTGTTCCAGCCCATGTGCGGCAGGACGGGCGCGGCGAGACGCTCGACCGTGCCCGGCCACTCCGCCAGACCCTCGGTCTCGACGCCGTGCTCCACCCCACGCGCGAAGAGCACCTGCATGCCGACGCACACGCCGAGCACCGGACGGCTGCCCGCCAGCCGGCGGCCGATCACCTCACCGGCGAAGCGGTCCTGCAGCGAGGCCATGCACGCCGCGAACGCCCCGACACCCGGGACCACGAGCCCGTCGGCCTCGGCGGCCACGCGCCGGTCGGCGGTGAGCTTCACGTCGGCACCGACGCGCTCGAGCGCACGCACGGCCGAGCACACGTTGCCCGAGCCGTAGTCGAAGACGACGACACGGCGGCTCACCACGACCTCCCCGTAGCCGGGGAACGCCGGACCGCGGACATCTACAGCGTTCCCTTCGTGGACGGTACGCCGGACTCCCGCGGGTCGAGCGCGACCGCGTCGCGCAGCGCCCGGCCGAGCGCCTTGAACTGCGCCTCCACGATGTGGTGCGGGTCGCGGCCGGCGAGCACCCGGACGTGCAGCGCCACCTGCGCGTTGAAGGCGAGCGTCTCCAGCACGTGGCGGGTCAGCGAGCCCACGTAACTGCCGCCGATCACCACGTAGGCCTGCCCCTCCGGCTCCCCGGTGTGCACGCAGTACGGGCGGCCGGCGAGGTCGACCGCGACCTGGACCAGCGTCTCGTCCAGCGGCACGAGCGAGTCACCGAAGCGGCGGATGCCGCGCTTGCCGCCGAGTGCCTGGCGCAGCGCGTCGCCGAGCGCGATCGCGGTGTCCTCGACGGTGTGGTGCGCGTCGATGTGGACGTCGCCCTCGGTGCGCACCGTGAGGTCGAGCAGCCCGTGGCGGCCGAGCTGGCCCAGCATGTGGTCGTAGAAGCCGACGCCGGTGGAGACCTCGACCTTCCCCGTGCCGTCGAGGTCGACCTCGACGAGCACCGAGGACTCCTTGGTGACACGCTCGACGCGTCCGACGCGACTCATCGCACAACCTCCCTGGCCGCGACGGCGCCCGCCGCATCCTCGGTGCCCGTCCCGACCGCGTGCTCGTGCAGCACCGACGCCATCGCCGCCAGGAACGCCGAGGTCTCGGCCTCGGTGCCCGCCGTGACGCGCAGCCATCCGGACAGCCCGACGTCCCGCACGAGGACGCCTCGGTCGAGCAGTGCCTGCCACACGGCAGCGGTGCGGTTCCGGTCGCCGAACGGCCCGAACAGCACGAAGTTCGCGTCCGAGTCGACGACGCTCAGCCCCAGCCCGCGCAGGTCGGCGACGATCCGGTCGCGCTGGGCCTTGACCTCGGCGACCGTGCCGAGCAGCGCGTCGACGTGGGCGAGCCCCACCCGGGCGGCTGCCTGGGTCAGCGCGGAGAGGTGGTAGGGCAGCCGCACCAGCAGCAGCGCCTGGACCACGGCGGGGTCGGCGGCGAGGTAGCCCACCCGGGTCCCCGCCATCGCGAACGCCTTGGACATCGTCCGCGTGACGACGAGCCGCGGGTGTCGTGGCAGCAGCGACAGCGCGCTCGGCGTCCCGGGCCTGGAGAACTCGGCGTAGGCCTCGTCCACCACGACCATGCCCGGCGCCGCCTCGGCCACGGCCTCCACGACGTCGAGGGGCAGGGCCGTCCCCGTGGGGTTGTTGGGCGAGGTCAGGAACACGACGTCCGGGCGGTGCTCCTCGACCGCCGCGACCGCGTTGGCAGGGTCGATCGTGAAGTCGCCCTCGCGGTGTCCTTCCACCCACTCGGTCGCGGTGGCGAGCGAGATCAGCCGGTGCATGGAGTACGACGGCTCGAACCCGATGGCGCGCCGGCCTGGCCCGCCGAAGGCCTGCAGCAGCTGCTGGAGGATCTCGTTGGAGCCGTTGGCCGCCCACACCTGCGCCGGGTCGAGCCCGTGGCCGAGGTAGGCCGCCAGGTCAGCACGCAGCGCCAGCGCATCGCGGTCCGGGTAGCGGTTGAGCGCCGCTCCGGCGTCGCGGACGGCGGCGGCCAGCGCGTCGACCAGCTCGGGCGGCGGCGGGAACGGGTTCTCGTTGGTGTTGAGCCGCACCGGCACGTCGAGCTGCGGCGCGCCGTACGGCGAGCGTCCGCGCAGGTCCTCGCGCAGCGGCAGGTCCTCGAGGGTGACCACCGGGATCACCCGCTCCGCGGGACGCGGGCGCGGACGGCGTCGACGTGTGCGGCGAGGTCCTCGGCGCCGCCCAGGGCGTCGATGTGGTCCGCCACTGCGGCGAGGGCGTCGCGGGAGTAGTCGACGACGTGGATGCCGCGCAGGAACGACTGCACGGACAGCCCGCCGGTGTGGCGCGCGGTGCCGCCGGTCGGCAGGACGTGGTTGGAGCCGGCGAGGTAGTCACCGAGGCTCACCGGCGCCCACGGCCCGACGAAGACCGCACCCGCGTTGGTCACTCGCGCGGCCCGCTCGGGCGCGTCGCGGGTGATCACCTCGAGGTGCTCGGCGGCCCACTCGTCGACGACCTCGAGCCCGTGGTCGAGGTCGGCGACGACGACGTAGGCGGACTGGTTCGCGAGCGCCGTCTCGACCCGCACGCGGTGGCGCGTGGCCGGGACCTGGCGGGCCAGCTCGCCGTCCACCGCGTCGAGCAGCTCGGCGCTCGGCGTCACGAGAAGGCAGGAGGCGTTGGGGTCGTGCTCGGCCTGCGCGACGAGGTCGGCGGCGAGGTGCGCCGGGTCGGCACTGTCGTCGGCGAGGATCCCGATCTCCGTCGGACCGGCCTCGGAGTCGATCCCCACGACACCCTTGAGCAGCCGCTTGGCCGCGGCGACATAGACGTTGCCCGGACCCGTCACCAGGTCGACCCGCGGGCAGTCCTCCGTGCCCCACGCGAACATCGCCACCGCCTGGGCACCGCCGACGGCGTAGACCTCCTCGACGCCGAGCAGCGCACACGCGGCGAGGACCGCGGGGTGCGGCAGCCCGTCGTACTCCTTCTGCGGTGGGCTGGTGACGGCGAGGGAGCCCACACCGGCGACCTGAGCCGGCACGACGTTCATCACCACGCTGCTCGGATAGGCGACGAGCCCACCCGGGACGTAGAGACCCACCCGGCGGACGGGGACCCATCGCTCCGTCACCCGCGCGCCGTCGGCCACCTCGACGGTCACGTCCTCGGGGCGCTGTGCCTCGTGCACGATGCGCGCGCGGCGCGTCGCCTCCTCGAGCGCGGCGCGGACGGCCGGGTCGAGGTCGGCGAGGGCCTTCTCCAGTGCCGCGGCCGGGACCCGCGCGTGCGCCACGTCGACGCCGTCGAGGCGAGCCGTGATCTCGCGCACCGCCACGGCCCCGCGGTGCCGGACGTCGTCGCAGAGCGGGCGGACCGCCTCCAGCGCCGCCTCGACGTCGAGGGCAGCTCGGGGCAGGACGTCGCGCGCGTCGGTGCGACGGTCGCGCAGATCGATTCGCCGGATCACGCCGAAAGTCTAGAGAGACGCGCCGACAGGTACGGTCCGCGTCCACGACTCGGCACCGCCCGACGGAGCCACGGCCCTAGGGTGAGCCTCGTGATGGCCCGGCTGCCGCTGTTCCCGCTCGGGACGGTGCTGTTCCCGGGGCTGGTCCTCCCGCTGCACGTGTTCGAGCCCCGCTACCGCAAGCTCGTCGCCGACCTGAAGGCGCTGCCGGAGGGGGCCCCTCGCCGGTTCGGCGTGGTGGCGATCCGCCAGGGCAACGAGGTCGGCCCCGACAGCGTCCCGACGCTGCACGACATCGGGTGCACGGCCATGGTGAGTTCCGTGGAGAGCCGTGAGGACGGCTGCTTCGACCTCGTGACGGTCGGTGCGACACGCTTCGCCGTCCGCGGGCTCGACGACTCCGGCGCCTACCTCCAGGCCGACGTGGATTGGCTCCTCGAGCGCCCCGGCGGCCCGGCGCAGGAGGTCGGCATCGCGGCGAACCGCGTCGCCGCGCTGTTCGACCGCTACCGCTCCGCGGTGGTCAGCGAGGTCGACGGAACGCCGCCGGGCGACCCACGGTCCCTGTCCTACCTCGTCGCCGCCGTGATGGTCCTCGACCTGGTCGAGAAGCAGTCGCTGCTGTCCGCGCGGACCGACCTCGACCGGCTCCGCGGAGCCGCCGCGCTGCTGCGTCGCGAGACCCGGATGATCGAGCTGCTCCACTCGCTGCCTGCGGTGGACCTGCCCCGCGCGGCCACGACACCGAACTGACGGAGCGCCCGCGACGATGCTCGGCGGACGGAGGGCGCCGGCGTTGTCGGTGGCGCTCGGGACACGGAGGCACCGGCATGGCGAAGGGCGGCGGCATGGCGAAGGGCGGCGGCATGGCGAAGGGCACGGCGCGCGGGGGCGGGACGCCCGCGACGGTGGCGTTGCACGCGGCGGGCGTCGCCTTCACCGAGCGGACCTACGACCACGACCCGAGCGCCCCGTCGTACGGCGAGGAGGCCGCGAGCGCACTCGGTGCGGATCCACGACGGGTGCTCAAGACCCTGCTGGCCGACGTCGACGGACGGCTCGTCGTCGGCGTCGTCCCCGTCGACGGCATCCTCGACCTCAAGGCTCTCGCGAGCGCGGTCGGCGGGAAGCGCGCGGCGATGGCGGAGCCGGCGGTGGCCGAACGCACGACGGGCTACGTGGTCGGCGGGATCAGCCCCGTCGGTCAGCGCAAGCGCCTCCGGACCGTGGTCGACTCCAGCGCGCTCACTCACGAGACGGTCCTGGTGTCAGGCGGCCGGCGCGGGCTCGATCTGGAGCTCTCCCCCACCGATCTGGTCCGGGTGACCGGGGCGACGACCGCGCCCATCGGCCGCGAGCGCTGAGCGTCTCTCACATCCGGTCGCCGGGAGGTCCCGGCCCATCCGCAGCGTCCCGCGACACCGGGAAGCGCGGCGGGCGCTCCGCGGCGAACGTCGCACTGGTGTAGACGAGCAGCGACGCCAGTGGCCAGAGCGGGAGCACGCCCAGCGCCCGCAGCTCGAGCGGGAGCAGGACGGCGCCGCCCTCCCCCCGGCCGTGCCCGGCTTCCTCCACCGTGCGGGGACCGGGCGCGAGGCCCGTCCGCCACGCGACGACGGCGGCCAGCAGACCGCCGACGGTGAGGCCGACC
>JALYMU010000277.1 GCA_030773595.1 Actinomycetota bacterium
GTCCCGACGGCCGGCGCCTCGAGCGGGTCGTGCGCGCGGCGGTGCGGACCGCCCGCTGACCGCCGTACAACCGAACCGGCCGGACCGGCCGCACCGCTCGGGAGCGCGTGGCTCGGGCTGGCCCGACACGCGACGAGGCGCTGGCGCGGGGCAGCAGTGGCACCGCTAGAATGTATCTCGACGTCAAGATAGCTAGCTGGACCACCCGCACACCACACCTGCTTGCATCCGCACACCTGATGATGCCGCCGGACCTGCCTCGCGCCACCTCGCGCGCTGGGGAAGGATGCGGAGGTACCCGTGAGAGGAGACACTCCGTGAGCGTCGACAGCTTCGGCAGCCGCGACCGGCTGGAGGTCGCCGGACAGAGCTACGAGTTCTACCGCCTGGACAAGGTCGAAGGCGCCCAGCGCCTGCCGTTCAGCCTCAAGGTGCTCCTCGAGAACCTCCTCCGCAGCGAGGACGCCGCGAACATCACGGCCGACCACATCCGTGCGCTGGGGTCCTGGGACGCCTCCGCGGACCCGAGCCAGGAGATCCAGTTCACGCCGGCGCGCGTCGTGATGCAGGACTTCACCGGCGTCCCGTGCGTCGTCGACCTCGCCACCATGCGCGAGGCGATGCAGGACCTCGGAGGCGATCCGGCCAGGATCAACCCGCTGGCGCCGGCCGAGCTCGTCATCGACCACTCCGTCATCGCGGACGTCTTCGGGACCCCGGAGGCCTTCGAGCTCAACGTCGAGATCGAGTACCAGCGCAACCTCGAGCGCTACCAGTTCCTGCGCTGGGGGCAGACGGCCTTCGACGAGTTCAAGGTCGTCCCGCCCGGCACGGGCATCGTGCACCAGGTCAACGTCGAGCACCTCGCCCGCGTGGTGATGGTCCGCGACGGCAAGGCCTATCCGGACACCTGTGTCGGAACCGACTCCCACACCACGATGGTCAACGGCCTCGGCGTGCTGGGGTGGGGCGTCGGCGGCATCGAGGCCGAGGCCGCGATGCTAGGCCAGCCGGTCAGCATGCTCATCCCGCGCGTCGTCGGGTTCAAGCTCTCCGGCGAGCTGCCCGAGGGCGCGACCGCCACCGACCTGGTCCTCACGATCACCGAGATGCTGCGCCGCCACGGCGTGGTCGGCAAGTTCGTCGAGTTCTACGGCCCCGGCGTGACCGCCGTGCCGCTGGCCAACCGCGCGACCATCGGCAACATGAGCCCGGAGTACGGCTCCACCTGTGCGATCTTCCCGATCGACGAGGAGACCGTGCGCTACCTCCAGCTCACCGGCCGCCCGGCCGATCAGGTCGCGCTGGTCGAGGCCTACGCCAAGGCCCAGGGTCTCTGGCACGACCCCTCGCACGAGCCGGACTACTCCGAGCACATCGAGCTCGACCTGGGCACGATCGTGCCGTCGCTCGCGGGACCCAAGCGGCCGCAGGACCGCGTCGCGCTCACCGACGCCAAGGCCGGCTTCCGCGTGGCGCTGCGCGACTACGTCGCCGACGACGTCACCGGTGGCGAGGAGCGCAAGCCGGGTGTGCCGCAGCAGGAGACGCCGTACGCCGTGACCTCGCGCGTGGACGAGGCCTCCGCGGATTCGTTCCCGGCCAGCGACCCGGTGGCGCCGACCGCGGACGACGAGGCGTCGGCGCCTGCGGAGCCGGTGCCGGTCGCCACCTCCGGTCGGCCGCGCAAGCCGACGCCCGTACGCCTCGAGGACGGCACGGAGGTCGAGATCGACCACGGCGCCGTGGTGATCGCAGCCATCACGTCGTGCACCAACACCTCCAACCCGTCCGTGATGATCGGCGCGGCGTTGCTGGCCAAGAAGGCCGTCGAACGCGGGCTCACGCGCAAGCCCTGGGTCAAGACGACCCTGGCGCCCGGCTCCAAGGTCGTCATGGACTACTACGAGCGCGCCGGACTCACGCCGTACCTCGACAAGCTCGGGTTCCACCTCGTGGGCTACGGGTGCACCACCTGCATCGGCAACTCCGGGCCGTTGCCGGACCCCGTGAGCGCCGCCGTCAACGAGGCCGACCTGGCGGTGGTCGCGGTGCTCTCGGGCAACCGGAACTTCGAGGGGCGGATCAACCCCGACGTCAAGATGAACTACCTCGCGTCCCCGCCGCTCGTGGTGGCCTACGCCCTCGCCGGGACGATGGACCTCGACCTCACGACCGAGCCGCTGGGCCAGGACACCGACGGCACCGACGTCTTCCTGCGTGACATCTGGCCGAGCGGCCAGGAGATCGAGGAGGTCGTGGAGTCCGCCATCGCCTCGGAGATGTTCACCCGCGACTACGCCGACGTCTTCGCCGGCGACGAGCGCTGGCAGGGCCTCCCGACGCCGACGGGCAACACCTTCGACTGGGACCCGGAGTCGACCTACGTCCGCAAGCCGCCGTACTTCGACGGCATGGGTGCGACGCCGGCCCCGGTGACCGACATCGACGGCGCGCGGGTGCTCGCCAAGCTCGGCGACTCCGTCACCACCGACCACATCTCACCGGCCGGGTCGATCAAGGCGGACTCGCCCGCCGGGAAGTACCTCACCGAGCACGGTGTGGCGCGCCAGGACTTCAACTCCTACGGGTCCCGGCGGGGCAACCACGAGGTGATGATCCGCGGCACGTTCGCGAACATCCGCCTGCGCAACCAGATCGCGCCGGGCACGGAGGGCGGCTTCACCCGGAACTTCCTCGCCGGCGGCGAGGTCACGACCATCTACGACGCCTCGCAGGCTTACCAGCAGGCGGGCGTCCCGCTGATCGTGCTGGCCGGCAAGGAGTACGGCTCCGGCTCCTCACGGGACTGGGCGGCCAAGGGCACCTCGCTGCTCGGGGTCCGCGCGGTGATCGCGGAGTCCTACGAGCGCATCCACCGGTCCAACCTGATCGGGATGGGTGTGCTGCCCCTGCAGTTCCGCGACGGTGAGAGCGCGCAGACCCTCGGGCTGACCGGCGAGGAGACCTTCTCCATCTCCGGCGTCACGGCACTCAACGACGGCACGACACCGCGGACGGTCACGGTCACGGCCGACGGCAAGGAGTTCGAGGCGGTCGTGCGGATCGACACACCCGGTGAGGCCGACTACTACCGGCACGGCGGGATCATGCAGTACGTCCTGCGGAGTCTGCGCGGCTGAGGCCGGGCTCGCCCAGGAGCCGGGGGGCCACGGCCCCCCGGCTCCTGGCGTGCTGGAGGGATGAGGAGCCGTGCCCGGTATCGAGGTGCTGATCGTCCTCGGTATCGCGGTCTTCGCCGGCGCCGTGGTCCAGGGTGTGGCAGGGCTCGGGCTGGGCCTGCTCGCCGCACCGGTCTTCGCCTTTGCCGACCCGAGGCTGCTCCCGGCAACGCTCCTCACGGTCACCGTTCTCCTGCCTGCTCTCTCGGTTGCCCGTGAGCGAGCGCACGTCGACTGGACGGGCCTGGCATGGGCGGTGGCCGGGCGCCTCCCCGGCAATGTCCTTGGAGCGTTCGCCGTGGTCGCCCTCCCGCCGGCGTCGCTGTCCGTGCTCGTGGGGGTGGCGGTGCTGGTCGGCGTGGCCGCGAGCGTCCTGCGATGGCGACCGGAGCCCCGGCCGGCGTCGTTGGTCACCGCAGGCGTGGTCAGCGGTGTCTTCGGTACGGCGACCACCGTGGGCGGCCCGCCCGTGGCCATGCTCTACCAGCACGCGAGCGGACCGCGGATCCGCTCGACGCTTGCGGCCTACTTCCTGGTGGGGACGGTGACCTCGCTCGCCACGCTCGCCGCCGCGGGCGAGGTTCGCGCCGCCCACCTCGCCACCGGCGCGCTGCTCCTGCCGTTCCTCGTGGCGGGCTTTCTCGTCAGTGGCCCGTTGCGCCGTCACGTCGACGCGGGCCGCATGCGCGCTGCGGTGCTGTCGGTGTCGGCGCTGTCCGCCGTGGCTCTCCTCGTGCGGGCCGTGGTCGGCTGAACCGGGTGCCACGCCGTCCTGTCGGTCCCACGGCGCAGACTGACGTCGTGGACTTCGTCGTCGCACCGCCCGGTTGGCCCGAGCCGGTCCGTCCCCCCGGAGCCCCGGACTGGGAGCGGACCGCGATCGCGTGGCTGCTGGATCTCTGCCCGCCTGACTACCGGGCGTACGACGTGCTGCGCAGCCACCCGGTCGTCCTCGCCCGGTTCGCGGCCCACCATGTCGCGGCCGGCGTCGAGGCGGCCCGCCGCGGTCTCGCCACGACGCGGGCGGAGCTGCGCGACGTCGCGTCGCCGGAGACGGTCGCTGCGGCGGTCTCGGCGTGGGAGCGCGAGGGTGCCCGGCTCTATGCCGCGACACGAGCCGTCGCGCTGGTCGAGGAAGCGTTGCGCGGCCGGCGTTTCCGGGCCCGGCTGTAATCGCTCTCACGTACCGCAGGGCTGCGGCGTGTGACCGCTCTCACCCTGGACTCGCTCCCATCCCGCCGGGTTACCGGATTGTTACCGCTCGACGGGTGTGAACCCCGTGTCGGCCCTGGCGACCGGCTTCCGGAGCGAATACGTTGCAGCGCACAACATAAACGCGGCGCTCGGACCCAAAGGCGGGACGGCGGTCCGCCAGGCAACTGAAGGGACTACCCGTATGCGCAAGTGGCACACGGCACTCGCCGGTGCGGCGGCTCTGAGCCTCGCTCTGGCCGGATGTGGCGGCAACGAGGGGACGACGACCGGCTCCGGCTCGGGCTCGAGCCCCGGCGCGGGGTCCGGCGAGCAGTCGAAGGCCAAGATCGGCGTCATCCTCCCCGACTCCGCCTCGTCGGCCCGGTGGGAGACGGCGGACCGGAAGTTCCTCAAGGCGGCCTTCGATGCCGCTGGTGTCGAGTCCGACATCCAGAACGCCGAGGGCGACACGTCCAAGTTCCAGACCATCGCGGAGCAGATGCTCAGTGGCGGCGCGACCGTCCTGGCCATCGTGAACCTCGACAGTGACTCCGGTAAGGCCGTGCTGGACAAGGCGAAGCAGCAGGGCGTTCCGACGATCGACTACGACCGCCTGACCCTCGGCGGCAGCGCTGAGTACTACGTGAGCTTCGACAACGTCGCGGTCGGCAAGCTGCAGGGTGAGGGCCTCGTGAAGTGCCTGCAGAACGACGGCAAGAAGGAAGGCAACATCGTCTACCTGAACGGCTCACCGACGGACAACAACGCGACCCTCTTCAAGCAGGGTTACGACAGCGTCATCAAGCAGAGCCCCTACAAGGTCGTTGCCGACCAGTCGGTGCCGAACTGGGACAACCAGCAGGGCGGCACGATCTTCGAGCAGATGTTGACGTCCAACAAGGACATCGACGGCGTGCTGGCGGCCAACGACGGGCTCGGAAATGCGGCCGTGGCCGTGCTCAAGAAGAACAAGCTCAACGGCAAGGTGCCGGTCACGGGCCAGGACGCGACCGTCGAGGGTCTGCAGAACGTCCTCGCCGGTGACCAGTGCATGACGGTCTACAAGGCTGTCAAGAAGGAGGCGGACGCCGTCGCGGAGCTCGCGATCGCCCTCGCCAAGGGCGAGAAGCCTTCGGTGGACCAGGTCACCAAGGACGTCGAGGGGAACCGCGACGTTCCGTCGGTGCTGCTCGAGCCGCAGATGGTCATGAAGGAGAATGTCAAGGACGTCGTCGCGGACGGCTTCGTCGCGAAGGAGGACCTGTGCACGGGCAAGTTCGAGGCCATGTGCGCTGAGGCCGGAATCCAGTAGTCCACACCACCTCGTGCTCCGGTGTCGGTCCTGTCCGCGGCGACGGGACCGGCACCGGGGCGCGTCCGGTTAGGAGGCTCCATGCCATCCAGCGAGACACCGATCCTCGAGCTGCGGGGAGTCAACAAGAGCTTCGGCGCCGTGCACGTACTGCGTGATGTCGACTTCGCCGCCTACCCCGGGCAGGTCACCGCGCTGGTCGGGGACAACGGTGCGGGCAAGTCGACGCTGATCAAGTGCATCGGCGGCATCCACCCGATCGACTCCGGGGACTACCTCTGGGAAGGCCGGGAGGTCACGGTCAACGGGCCGCGCGATGCGGCTGCGCTGGGCATCGAGATCGTCTACCAGGACCTCGCGCTGTGCGACAACCTCGACATCGTGCAGAACATGTTCTTGGGCCGAGAGAAGCGTTCCGGGATCGTCCTCGACGAGCCGACCATGGAGCGCATGGCGACGGAGACCCTCGCGGGTCTGTCGGTCCGCACGGTCAAGTCCGTGCGGCAGCACGTCGCGAGCCTCAGCGGCGGCCAGCGCCAGACCGTGGCGATCGCAAAGGCGGTGCTGTGGAACAGCTCGATGGTCATCCTGGACGAGCCGACCGCGGCCCTCGGCGTGGCACAGACGCGTCAGGTGCTCGACCTGGTCCGCCGGCTCGCGGACAAGGGTCTCGCCGTCGTGCTCATTTCGCACAACCTCAACGACGTCTTCGAAGTCGCCGACCGCATCGCCGCTCTCTACCTCGGCCAGCTCGCTGCCGAAGTCCGCACCGACGAGGTCTCGCACAGCCAGGTCGTCGAGCTCATCACGGCAGGTCGCAGTGAGGGCATCCAGAGCCGTATCCGCGAGACTGAGGTGACACCGGCATGAGCACGACAATCACCGCCCCGCAGGGCGCGCAGGCGTCCGGAGCGAATGAGGAGCGCACCGTCGGGGGGCTCTTCCGCGGCTACGTCGACAAGGTCAGGGGCGGCGACGTCGGCTCCTTGCCGGCCGTGCTGGGTCTCATCGTGCTGTGCGGGGTTTTCGCGGTTCTCAGTCCGGTGTTCCTGAGCGAGGGCAACTTCGCCAACCTGCTCGTGCAGGGGGCCGGGGTCGCGACCATCGCGATGGGGCTGGTGTTCGTCCTGCTCCTCGGTGAGATCGACCTGTCCGCCGGCTACATGGCCGGCGTCGCTGCCGCGGTGTTGGCGACCATGCTGGCGGCCGGATGGTCCTGGCCGATCGCAACGGCTGCGGCGCTGCTGACCGGCGCCCTCACCGGGCTGCTCCTCGGCAGCCTGGTCGCCCGACTCGGGATTCCGTCCTTCGTCGTCACGCTTGCGGCATTCCTGGCCTTCCAGGGTGTCCTACTGATCATCATCGGACAGGGGGGCACGATCCCGATCCGCGACGAGGTGATCGTCGCCGTCGCCAACCGCAACGTCCCGCCGGCGATCGGGTGGCTGCTGTGGGCGCTCGGTGTCGCGGCGTTCGCCGCGGTGACGTTCCTCGGCGCGGCCCGGCGACGCCAGAAGGGCCTGCCCAACGACCCCGTCGTCGTGTTGGCGGCCCGGGTCCTCGCCCTCGCGGTCGTGACCGGGATCGTGGTCTACGTCCTCAACATCAACCGCGCCCGAAACCCCAACTTCGCCACGCTGGCCGGGGTGCCGATCGTCGTACCAATCGTCATCGCGCTGCTCGTGGTGCTGAGTTTCGTCCTGCGCCGGACCGCCTACGGGCGCCACGTCTACGCGGTCGGCGGGAACGCCGAGGCGGCGCGGCGCGCCGGTATCAACGTCGCGATGATCCGTACATCCGTGTTCGTCGTCGGGGCCACGCTGGCCGCCATCGGCGGAATCATCCTTGCGTCACGGCTCAACTCCGTGTCCCCGCAGACGGGCGGCAGCAACACGCTGCTCTACGCGGTCGGCGCCGCGGTCATCGGCGGGACGAGCCTGTTCGGCGGCAAGGGTCGCGTCGTGGACGCGATCCTCGGTGGCGCCGTGATCGCCGTCATCGACAACGGCATGGGCCTGCTCGGCGCGAGCTCGGGAACGAAGTTCGTCGTCACGGGGCTCGTGCTCCTCGTCGCCGCGAGCGTCGACGCGCTGTCGCGCCGCCGTGCGGCCACGACCGGGCGCGGCTAGAGGGACGAGAGGTGGCTGCCGGTTCCGGTGCGACGCAGGAGGAGGTACGGCGTCACAACCTCTCGACGCTGCTCACCCGCATCCACCGGGACGGAGCCACCTCGCGCGCCGCGCTGACGGCGCACATGGGCCTGAACCGCAGCACCATCGGGGCGCTGACCACCGACCTTGCCGACGCCGGGCTGGTCCGCGAGCAGCCCGGTGGCCCTGCGAGCCGGAGCCGCTCGGGCGGTGGGCGGCCCAGCCACGTGGTGGTGCCTCAGGCAGAGCGCGTCTTCGTCCTCGCCGTCGACATCGGGGTCAGCCGCATCGTGGCCGCGCGGGTCGGGCTCGGTGGGACCGTGCTCGACCGGCGCGACCTGACCCACGAGCGACACCAGCATGGGCTCGCGGACGTCGTGCGGGTCGTCGCCGGGGCATGCGAGGACCTGCTGGCCGCGGCCCGACGGCGCGGGCGCTGCCTCGGCGTCGGCGCGGGAGTGCCCGGCGCGGTGAGCCGCGGTGACGGCGTCGTCCGCTTCGGTCCCAACCTCGGCTGGGTGGACGAGCCGTTCGGCGAGGCACTGGCGACGCGCCTGGCGCTTCCGGTGCACGTGGGCAACGACGCCGACCTCGGTGTCCTGGCCGAGCACACCCGCGGTGTGGCCGTCGGCTGCGACCACGTCGCCTACCTCAGCGGTGAGGTCGGCATCGGCGGCGGTTTCCTCGTCGATGGCCGGCCGCTCGCGGGCTTCGGCGGCTACGCCGGCGAGATCGGACACCTGGTCGTCCATCCCGAAGGACGGCGCTGCCGGTGCGGGGCCCGCGGCTGCTGGGAGACAGAGGTCGGCGAGGACGCGCTGCTGGAGCTCGCCGGCCGTCCGCTGGGCGGCGGCGCGCGTGCGGTCCGTGAGGTGTTCGACGCGGTGGCCGCCGGAGACCCGACGGCGTGCGCGGCTGCGCAC
>JALYMU010000278.1 GCA_030773595.1 Actinomycetota bacterium
GAGCAGCACCGCAGCCGCCGCGGCCGGTACGCCGACCAGCGCGCGCCGCCGGGACCGCCGCGCGCGGGAGACGGCCACGTCGGCCAGCGAGGCGGAGTCCACGCGCGGCGAGCGCCGGGCCAGGTCCTCCAGCGCAACGGTCAGCACGTCGCGGCTCATCGGGACACCTCCACCGGCTCGAGGTCGTGCATCAGGGTGGCGAGCTCGGGGGCGACGGTGCGCAGCCGGGCCAGGGCGTGGGAGGTCTGGCTCTTGACCGTCCCCGGCGAGCACCCGAGCATCCTCGCCGTCTCCGCCTCGAACAGGTCGTCGTAGAACCGGAGCACCAGCACGGCGCGCTGCTTGCGGGTCAGCCGTGCCAGGGCTTCCTCCAACGCCATCCGGCGTACGACGGACTCCTCGTGTCCCGGCCGGCCGGCCACCTCGGGCGGCGCCTCGACCGGCGTGACGACCGCGCCCTTGCGCCGGCGCCACCACGAGATGTGCTCGTTGACCAGCGCCCGCCGCACGTACGCCTCGGGATTGCCGCCCGCGAGGACGGACGGCCAGCGCCGCGCCGCACCGGCCAGCGCCGTCTGCAGCAGGTCCTCGGCGAGGTGCGCGTCACCGGTGAGCAGGTACGCCGTGCGCATCAACGCGGCGGACCGCGCATGCACGAACTCGCGGAACCCGTCGTACCGGTCCACGGCCCCTCCCCTTCGTCACCGGTGTCAACGCCGGATCGCTGACATCGGTTGTACCTGCCGGGACGTCAATCCGGGGCGCGTTCGGCGCCGGAGTCGCTGGGGAGGACCATGGACCCGGACGACTGCCGGACCGAACGGAGGCACCGTGCGCGCGAGGGACATCGCCGACCCGCACTTCCCCGCCGTACCGCTGGACGGGGACGCGCTCGACGCCGCGACACTGCTCGCCGGGCGCCGGCTGGCCGGGCTCGTGGTGACCGACGGTCACGGCCTGCCGATCGCCATCCTGCCGGGCTCGCAGGTGCTCAACTTCATGATTCCCGACTACGTGCAGCACGATCTTGCGCTCGCCCGCGTGTACGACGAGCAGGCGGCCGACGAGCTCGCCTGCACGCTCGCGGGCAAGACGGTCCGTCAGCTGCTGCCCCGGAAGGAGCTGGTCGAGCTGGAGATCGTGGACGGCGACGCGACCGCGATGGAGGTGGCGGCGATCATGGCCCGCATGCACAGCCCCGTCGTGGCGGTCGTGGAGAAGGGCCGCATGCTCGGCGCGATCACGGTCGCTGCCCTGCTCGACCACGTCCTGCCCCACCGGTGAGCGGCGGTATTGCGACCGTCGCGGCGGTCACCGTCTTCGTCGTCGCCTATGTCTTCATCGCCAGCGAGAAGATCAACCGCGTCGCCGCCGCACTGGGCGGCGCCGCGGTCATGGCGGCGCTCGGCATCGTCGGCGCGGAGGAGATGTTCTTCGCCGAGGAGACCGGCGTCGACTGGAACGTCATCTTCCTCCTGCTCGGGATGATGATCGTCGTTAGCGTCATCAAGCAGACCGGTCTCTTCGAGTTCCTCGCGATCTGGGCGGCGAAGCGCGCCCAGGGCCGCCCGTTCCGCGTCATGATCCTGCTGGTCCTGATCACCGCGGTGGCGTCGGCGTTCCTGGACAACGTCACCACCGTGCTCCTGATCGCGCCGGTGACACTGCTCGTCTGCGACCGGCTCGGCGTCCCTCCCATCCCCTTCCTGATCGCGGAGGTCCTCGCCTCGAACATCGGCGGTACGTCGACGCTGATCGGCGACCCGCCCAACATCATCATCGCCAGCCGGTCCGGGCTGACCTTCAACGACTTCCTGCTGAACCTGGCCCCGATCGTCGTGCTGCTCGTCGCGGTGTTCGCGTTCATGTGCCGCTTCCTGTTCCGCTCCGCGTTCACCTACGACGAGGAGCGCGCCGCCCGGGTGATGGCGCTCAACGAGCGGGAGGCGATCCGCGACCGCGGCATGCTGGTGCGCAGCCTGGCGGTGCTGGCGGCGATCATCGCCGGGTTCATGCTGCACGCGGTCTTCCACGTCGAACCGTCGGTCGTGGCGATGCTCGGCGCGGGCGCGATCATCATCGTCTCCCGCACGCAGCCCGAGGAGTACCTCGAGGACGTCGAGTGGCCGACGCTCGCGTTCTTCATGGGCCTGTTCATCATGGTCGGCGCCCTCGTCCACGTCGGAGTGATCGAGCGGCTCGGCGAGTACGCCGTGGAGGCGTTCGGTGACCGCTACCTGCTCGCGGCGACCGTGCTGTTGTTCGGCTCCGCCGTCCTGTCCGGGGTCGTCGACAACATCCCGTACGTCGCGACGATGGCACCGCTCGTCGCCGACCTCGTCGAGGCCGCGCCCGACCCACAGCAGGGTGAGGCGCTGTGGTGGGCCCTCGCCCTGGGCGCCGACCTGGGCGGCAACGCCACCGCCGTGGGAGCCAGCGCCAACGTCGTCGTCCTCGGCATCGCCGCGCGCAACGGCCATCCCATCTCGTTCTGGCAGTTCACCAAGTACGGGCTGATCGTGGCGCTGGTGACCGTCACGATCTCGTGGCCGTACGTATGGCTGAGGTACTTCGCGTTCGCGTGACCCTGGCCCGGCCGCTAGCCTGTGGCGGAGCACCACAGGAGCGCCGGGAAGTCGGGTCGGCACGTACGCCACCGTGCCTCCGACCGGAAGAGGTCCTCCCCGTGCCGGCCACCCGCATCTTCCCGCCCCGCCTCGAGCGCGCCGAGCGCCGTGCCGTCGTCGAGGCGCTGCACGACGAGACGACCGGCGGGCTCCTGCTGCTCGTCGCCGCCACCGTGGCCCTGGTCTGGGCGAACGTCTTCGGCGACGCCTACGCCGCGGTGCGGCACACCGTCGTCGGTCCGGCTGCCCTGCACCTGGACCTGACGCTCGAGCAGTGGGCCGCCGACGGGCTGCTCGCGGTGTTCTTCCTCGTCGCCGGCCTGGAGCTCAAGCGCGAACTCGTGGTCGGTGAGCTGCGCCACGTCGGCGAGGCCGTGGTTCCCATCGCCGCGGCGCTGTGCGGCATGGCCGTCCCTGCACTGGTGTACGTCGTGGTGGCGGCCGGCCGGCCGGACCTGCTACGCGGGTGGGCGATCCCCACGGCCACCGACATCGCCTTCGCCCTCGCCGTGCTCGCCGTGATCGGGTCGTCACTCCCTACCTCGCTGCGGGCGTTCCTGCTCACGCTGGCGGTCGTGGACGACCTCGGCGCCATCACGGTGATCGCGGTCTTCTACACCGAGTCCGTGCACGCCGGGCCCCTCGCGGCCGCGGTGGTGCTGCTCGCGGTCTACGCCCTGCTCCAGCACCGTCGCGTGACGGCATGGTGGGTCACCGTCCCGCTCGGCGTGGCCGTGTGGGCGCTCGTGCACGAGGCCGGCGTCCACGCGACCGTTGCGGGCGTCCTCATCGGACTGCTCACCCGCGTCCGCCGGGACGCCGGCGAGCACGAGTCCCCCGCGGAGCGGCTGGAGCACCGGCTGCGGCCGTTGTCGGCAGGGCTATGCGTCCCCCTGTTCGCGGTTCTCGCCGCAGGCGTGAGCATCAGTGGCAACGCGCTGCGCGAGACGCTCGCGGACCCAGCGGCGGTGGGCGTCGTCGCGGGCCTGCTCGTCGGCAAGACGGTCGGCGTGCTGGGTGGCGCCTACGTGACGGCACGGTTCACCCGCGCCCAGCTCAGCCCGGATCTGGAGTGGGCGGACGTCCTGGGCGTCGCCGTGCTGTCGGGCATCGGGTTCACAGTTGCCCTGCTCATCGGCGACCTCGCGTTCGCCGGAGAGCCCGAGCAGATCGAACGGGTGAAGACCGGGATCCTGGCCGGCTCCCTGCTCGCGGCGGTGTTCGCGGCGGCAATCCTGCGGGTACGCAATGCGAAGTACCGATCATCGGCCGAGGAGGGCTTCGACGAGGCTTCCGAGCCCGAGCCCTCGACCACCTGAGCCGCGACAGCCCGTCGCGGCCACCCGTACGTACCGGAGGAACCATGTCCAGCGAGGTCTCTGCACGGTCGGTCGACCGCCCGGCCGGAGCCGGCAGCACGCGCATCGACCTCACGAGCACCACGCCGGCCGAGCCCTCGCTCGGTGAGCTCGTCTCGGCAGCCACCAAGGACCTCTCCGCGCTGTTCCGCAGTGAGGTCGAGATGGCGAAGGTCGAGCTGCGCGACGACGTCCAGCACGGCATCAAGGGCGGCGCGATGTTCGGGGGAGCGGCGTTCCTCGGCATTCTGGGCGTCATCCTGCTCTCGATCGCTCTCGCCTACGGACTGGTGGCGCTCGGCTTGCACCCGGCCCTTGCCTTCCTGATCATCGGGGCCGTCTACCTCGTCACGGCCGGGGTTCTGGCGCTCGTCGGCAAGAAGCAGGTCAAGCAGGTCAAGGCGCCGGAGAACGCCATCCGGACCACGAAGGAGACCGTCGCGGTGCTCAAGGGCGCCGGCTCACGCTGACGCGCTGACCTCACCGGAGCTCATCCCGCGAAGCTGAACAGCCGCCGGCCCGGCGCGAGGGGCTGCGGCTCGCCGGCGAAGCGGTGCAGCCCGACCGAGAACAGGACGTCCTCCGGCGCGTCGAACGCCTCCTCGACGAACCCGGCCTCGGCGAACCAGGCCCGGACCGCCGGTGTGAGGTCCGGCGGGCGGCGGCTGCGCGTCCAGACCACCGCCGCCCCTGGGGCGCACAGGCCGGGCAGCGCCGCCACCGTCCGGCGTACGTCGGCATCGGCGACGTTGCCGAGCACGCCGGCGAGGACGATCACGTCCGCGGGGACCAGCCCGGCGTAGGACGCCCGGTCGCCGGCGTCGCGAACGAGCACGTCCACGCCGGACAGGCCCGCGGCACGAGCCGCCGCAGCGGCCGCGCCGGCGTTGCGCTCGTCGTAGTCCAGGAGGAAGGCACGCACGCGCCCGGCGTCCGCGCGGGACGCGAGGACAGGGATGAGGTCGCGGCCCTGTCCGGCGCAGACGCTCAGGACACGGATCGGCTCGCGTGGGCGCCGGTCGAGCTCCCGGTGCAGATGCGCCTGCACGATCCGCAGCCGCCGGGACAGCGGCGAGCAGGGGTCTTCGTACGGCTCGTGCCAGCGGTGCCAGTCCTTCGATGAGGTCACCCGAGGCACCCTGCCAGCGGTCACCGACAGATTGCGGCGCTGCAGGACCTCAGCGCGTCTCGTCGAGCCGCTTGAGCTGCTCGTCGTCCAGGCGCAGCTCCAGCGCTCCCATGTTCTCCTCCAGCTGGGTTACGGAGCTGACGCCCAGCAGAGGGGCACGCCGGACGCCCGTGCGAGCACGCGCGCGCCTCCACCCGCCACCGTGCGGTGGTTGCTCGCGCCCACCGCGCGGACCTTGCCGTCGGTCACGCACCGGGCGAAGGCTTCGACCGTCTCCGGGCCTACGACGACTGCCTCGCCCTCGCGTACGGCAACCTTCCCGACCACCGCATCGAGGAGTCCGTGCACGAGCTGGCAGCGGTGGTGGCGTCGATCCGGTAGCGCGCGGCGCGCCTTCCAGCGGGCCCGGGGAGTGGCCGGTCCCGGAAGCCCGACGTCGGCGAGCGGCGGAGCCCCGACACCCGCAAGCCGTGAGAAGGTGGCGGGCATGGCCGTCGCGGATGCCTCCCTCGCCCTCATCGAGGGGCCGTGGGAGCACCGCATGGTCGCCGCCAACGGCGCGCGCTTCCACGTCGCGGAGGTCGGGTCCGGGCCACTGGTCCTCTTCCTGCACGGCTTCCCGCAGTTCTGGTGGGCCTGGCGCCACCAGCTCGTGTCGCTGGCCGAGGCGGGCTACCGCACCGCCGCGATGGACCTGCGCGGCTACGGCGCCAGCGACAAGCCGCCGCGCGGCTACGACCCGCTGACTCTCGCGACGGACGTCACGGGGGTCATCCGATCGCTCGGCGTGGCCGACGCGGTCGTCGTCGGCCAAGGCTGGGGCGGCCTCGTGGCCTGGTCCACCGCCGTCCTGCGGGCCAAGGTGGTTCGCCGGCTGTGCGCCGTCGCGGCCCCGCACCCGCTGCGCCTGCGCAGGGCCGCGCTGACCGACGTACGCCAGATGGTGCCGCTCGGGCGGCTGGCGCTGTTCCAGGCGCCGATGGTCCCGGAGCGCATGCTCGTGCGCGACGACGGCGCGCTGGTGGAGCGCATCCTGCGCGAGGGGGCAGGTCCCGGCTGGCCCGGTCCCGAGGAGGCTGCGCGCTACCGCCAGGCCGCCCGCATCACGGGCGTCGCGCACTCCGCCATGGAGGGCTATCGCTGGGCCGTGCGGTCGCTGCCGCGTCCGGACGGTGTGCTGTTCGCCCGCTCGATGCGCACGCCGGTGCGCGTGCCGGTCCTGCAGCTGCACGGCGCCCTGGACCGCACGGTGGTCCCGCGCGCGGCGCAGGGGTCGGGGCTGCATGTCGAGGCGCCGTACCGCTGGCGCCTGCTCGATGGCGTCGGCCACTACCCGCACGAGGAGGCGCCGGTGCGGCTGACCGACGAGCTGCTCGGCTGGCTCGCCGACCCGGAGCCCGACCGATGACGGTCGGCCGCGACCGCGACCCGACCGGACGCCCGCGCAACTCCCGCCCGCGGGATGCGACCGGACGGCCGCTCGAGCACGGCGAGCCCGGGATCGACCGCGTGCCGGACGGCCTCGTCCTCCCGCCGCTCGAGGCGCTCGCCGAAGCCCAGCGGCTGCTCGACGCGGGCCAGCCGTTCACGGCGCACGAGATTCTGGAAGGCACCTGGAAGGCGACGGACGGCGCGGACCGCGAGCTCTGGCGCGGCCTCGCCCAGATCGCCGTCGGCCTCACCCATCTGCAGCGCGGCAACACGGCGGGCGCGGTCTCGCTGCTGCGCCGCGGCGGCCTGCGCGTCGGCGAGTGGAC
>JALYMU010000279.1 GCA_030773595.1 Actinomycetota bacterium
CGGCCGCGAGGAGCGGCCGAGGTCGAGGCGGGACCGGTCTTTGCGGAAGAAGCTCGAGATCACGGCGTTCGTGGCGCCGGCACTGCTGCTCTACCTCACATTCGTGCTGCTCCCCATGGGGATGGCCGCCTTCTACGGATTCTTCAAGTGGAACGGCCTCGGTCCGCTCGACGACTTCGTGGGCTTCGACAACTACCGGCGGGCACTGGCCGATCCGGTGTTCCGCGGGGCCGTGCAGCACAACGTGACCATCATCGTGCTGTCGATCCTCGTGCAGCTCCCGATCGGCCTCGGTCTCGCGCTGCTGCTCAACCGGAAGATGCGCGGCCGCAGCATCCTGCGCGCCGTCCTCTTCGCGCCGTACGTCCTGTCCGAGGTCATTGCCGCCGTCGCCTGGCTGCTCATCCTGCAGCCGGGCGGACTGGCGGACGCGCTCTTCCGCGCGGCAGGGCTCGGTGAGGACGCCCCCCTCTGGCTGGCGAACCGCGAGACCGTGCTCTACACGCTCTTCGTGGTCATCACGTGGAAGTACATCGGCTTTGCCATCATCCTCTTCCTCGCCGGGCTCCAAGCGGTGCCCAAGGAGCTCTACGAGGCGGCGGAGATCGACGGCGCACCGGCGTGGAAGCGGATCCGCTACATCACCATCCCGCTCCTGGGCCCCACGATCCGCATCTGGATCTTCTTGTCCATCATCGGGTCGCTGCAGCTGTTCGACCTCGTCTGGATCATGACGCTCGGCGGCCCGGCGGGCGCGTCGACCACGATGGCGACCTACATCATCGACTTCGGATTCCGCCGCTCGCAGTTCGGCTACGGCAACGCCGTTGCGATGATCCTTTTCATCATCTCCTTCGTCGTGGCCCTGCTGTACCAACGTTTCGTCCTGCGCCGTGACACCGAGGGCGCCATGACCCGGATCGTGGGGTAGCCGATGTCCGTCGCCGCTCTCGGCGCACCCGTCTCTCCCCGACGCGGGCGCCGGCCCTGGGGCAACCCGCTCGCCTACGTCATCGGGCTCGCCGTCGCGGCTCTGGTCGTCGTACCCGTGCTGTATGTCTTCGTCGGCGGTTTCCGGACGACGGGCCAGCCCGCGGAGAAGCCCTACGCGCTGCCCGATCCGTGGGTCCCCGCGAACTACATCGACATCCTCGCCACCTCCGCGTTCTGGCGGCAGATCTTCAACAGCCTCCTGATCGCCACGGTGACCACGGCCGTGGTCGTCGGGTTCGGGGCCCTCGCCGCGTTCGCGCTCTCCCGCTACGAGTTCAAGGGCCGCGAGGCGCTGTACGGGCTGTTCACCCTCGGGCTGCTCTTCCCGGTCGGCGTCGCGATCCTCCCGCTGTACCTGCTGCTGCGGAACATCGGGATGCTCGACACCCCGTGGGCGGTCGCGCTGCCGCAGGCGGCGTTCGGTCTGCCGCTGACGATCGTCATCCTGCGGCCGTTCATGCGCCAGGTTCCCGCCGAGCTCGAGGACGCAGCCGTCATGGACGGCGCCAGCAGGTTTGCCTTCTTCTGGCGGATCCTGCTGCCGTTGTCCAAGCCGGCCCTGATCACGGTCGGCATCCTCGCGTTCGTGGCGAGCTGGAACGCCTACCTTCTCCCGCTCCTGCTGCTGAGCGACCCGAACCAGTACACGCTGCCGCTGGGCACCGCGACGTTCCAGTCGCAGTACAGCTCGGACACCGCGAAGATCCTCGCGTTCACGGCGTTGAGCATGCTGCCGGCACTGGGATTCTTCGTCCTCGCCGAGCGGCGGATGATCGGTGGCTTGACCGGCTCGGTCAAGGGCTGACCCGTCGTACTGACCTGCACCTGAGTCCGTGCGAGACTTGGCGCTTCTGTCCGGCTGTGATCGCGCGGGGGCGTTCGTCGGGCGAACCCCGACCGAGAGGAGCGCATGAACGGCAACGCGACGTACCGCTACTCCAACACCGCCATCCTGTCGGTGTGCGCGGTCGACGCCCCTCAGGTCGTGACGTCGGCGGAGCTCGACGCGCGGCTCGCGGACAGCTATCCGCGGCTCGGCCTGCGTGCCGGCCTGCTCGAGCGCCTCGCCGGCATCGTGGAGCGGCGCTGGTGGCCGCAGGACGTGTCCTTCGCGGACGCGGCCGCCATGGCGGGGGCGAAGGCGATCGCCGAGTCCGGTGTGGACCCCGCCCGCATCGGGTTCCTCGTCAACACCTCGGTGAGCCGAGCCCATCTGGAGCCCTCGACCGCCGTCGCGGTGCACCACGCACTCGGGCTGCCGACGGCCTGCCTGAACTTCGACATGTCCAACGCCTGCCTCGGCTTCGTCAACGGCATGCAGGTCGCGGCGACGATGATCGACGCCGGCCACATCGACTACGCCGTCGTCGTCAACGCCGAGGGCGCCCGCTACACCCAGGAGCGCACGATCGAGCGACTGAGCCGGCCGGACGCCACGCCGCAGGACGCGGTGGCGCAGTTCGCCACGCTGACCCTGGGCTCCGGTGCGGCCGCCATGGTGCTCGGGCCGGCCGACCACCATCCGGAGGGGCACCGCTTCGTCGGCGGCGTCACCCGGGCCGGCACGGAGCACCACGAGCTCTGCGTGGGCGACCTTGAGCTCATGCGCACCGACGCGCGCGGGTTGATGGACGCCGGGGTCGCGCTCTCCCGGGCGCTGTGGCAGGAGGCGCGGTCGGAGTTCGACTGGACCGACATGAAGCGCTACGTGATCCACCAGGTGTCCCAGGTGCACACGGCGGCGATCTGCCGGGCCCTCGGCCTGAACCGCGCGCGGGTGCCCCTCACGTTCCCGACACGGGGAAACATCGGGCCTGCCTCCGTGCCGTTCACCCTCGCCACCGAGGTCGACTCGCTCGAAGCCGGCGACCGGGTCCTCCTCATGGGGATCGGCTCGGGGCTCAACGCGTCCTGCGCCGAGATCGTCTGGTGAGCGCGCCCGACGCCGCCCTGCTGGCCACGTTGCCGGCGGAAGGGCTCCCGGGCCTGGACCCGGCCTGGTCGCGCCTCGTCGACGCCACGGATGCCGACGGCGTACGCCGGACCTGGCACGTCCTCGACAACGGCGCGGCGCCGGAGCACGGGACGCTGCTGTGCCTGCACGGCAATCCGACGTGGTCCTACCTCTGGCGGCACGTCCTCGCTGCCGCGCCTCCGGGATGGCGCGTCGTCGCGCCGGACCAGCTAGGCATGGGCTACAGCGAGCGCCCGGACCGGCCACGGCGGCTGGCCGACCGCATCGCCGACCTCGCGGGCCTGACGGACGCGCTCGGGATCGACGGGCCGGTCGTCGTCGTGGCGCACGACTGGGGCGGGCCGATCTCGCTCGGGTGGGCGCTCGAGCGCCGGCAGCAGGTGCGCGGCCTCGTGCTCAGCAACACGGCGTTGCACCAGCCCGAGGCGGAGCCGATCCCCAAGCTGATCGCTCTCGCGCGGTCGCGGCCGATGCGCGAGGCCGTCTGCGTGCGGACACCCACGTTCGTCCGGGCGGCGACGGCGCTGGCCCGCCCACCTCTCCCGCGGGAGGTGCGCGACGCGTTCGCCGCGCCGTACTCCTCGGCGCAGCGGCGTCGCGCGGTGGGCGACTTCGTCGCCGACATCCCGTTGGACCCGGCCTACCCGAGCACGCCGGTGCTGACCGCGATCGCCGAGCGGCTGGACGAGCTGCGCGACGTGCCCACGCTCCTGCTGTGGGGGATGCGGGACCCGGTCTTCGACGCGCGCTACCTCGACGACATGGCCGGCAGGCTGCCGCACGCGGACCTGCACCGCTTCGACCGCGCCTCGCACCTCGTGACGGAGGAGGCGCCGGAGACGGCGGGTGCCGTCGCGGCGTGGGTGGCGCAGCTCGACGCGCCTCCGGCGGATCCGGTGGCGGCAGAGGCTCCGGAGCGGCCGCCGCTGTGGGCCGCGCTCGCGGCACGGGCCGGCGATAGGGCCCCGGCGATCGTCGTGCCCGGGCGTGCCGTCTCCTTCGATCTCCTCGAGCGCCGCGTGCGCGAGCTGGCCGTGGGCCTGGCCGACTCCGGCGTACGGCGGGGTGACCGCGTCGCGCTGCTCGTGCCGCCCGGTGCCGACCTCACCGCGGCGGTGTACGCCGTGTGGCGGGCCGGCGGCGTGATCGTCGTCGCGGACAAGGGCCTCGGAGTCCGGGGGATGGGCAAGGCGCTGCGCAGCGCGCGCCCCGACGTCGTCCTCGGCACCGCACAGGGACTCGCCGCAGCGCGTGCGATGCGCCTTCCAGGCACGCGGATCGCGGCGGGTCCGATGACGCCGGCGACGATGCGCGCGCTCGGTGGCGAGTCGAGTCTCGCCGATCTCGCCCGCCGCGGCCGCGCGGCACCGGAGCCCGCGCCGCCCTCGCCCGAGGACGAGTGCGCGGTCGTGTTCACCTCCGGCGCGACCGGGCCGGCGAAGGGTGTCGTCTACCGGCACCGCCAGGTCCAGGCCCAGGTCGAGCTGATCCGCTCGACGTACGCCCTCGGGCCCGACGACCGGCTCGTCGCGGCGTTCGCGCCCTTCGCGATCTACGGTCCGGCGCTCGGCATCGGCTCCGCCGTCCCAGACATGGACGTCACCTCGCCGGGAAGCCTCTCCGCCCGCGCGCTCGCGGACGCCGTCCGGGACATCGACGCGACGGTGGTGTTCGCCTCGCCGGCGTCGCTGCGGAGCGTGCTGGCGAGTGCCGATGCGCTCGACGCGGAGCAGCGGGCGGCCCTGGCGAGGGTCCGGCTACTCATGTCGGCGGGGGCGCCCGTGCCGGCAGCGCTGCTGCGCTCGCTCGCGGCGGTCCTGCCCAACGCCGAGCCCCACACGCCGTACGGCATGACCGAGGTGCTGCCGGTCACCGACGTGTCGCTGGCCGAGGTCGAGGCGGCGGGGGAGGGCAATGGCGTCTGCGTCGGCCGCCCGCTGCCCGGCGTCACGGTGACGGTGAGCCCGCTGTCCGCGGACGGGTCCGCCGACGGCCGCCTCACCGACGAGCCCGACGTGACCGGCGAGATCTGCGTGCGCGCGCCGCACGTCAAGGACCGGTACGACGGGCTCTGGCTGACCGAGAGGGCGTCCTCGCGCAACCCCGGCTGGCACCGTACCGGCGACGTCGGGCACCTCGACACCGACGGCCGGCTGTGGGTCGAGGGCCGGCTCGTGCACGTCGTCGTGACTCCCGACGGGGTGGTCACGCCCGTCGGGATCGAGCGGCGGGTGGAGGCACTCGACACCGTCCGCTCGGCCGCGGTCGTCGGCGTCGGTCCGCGGGGGACGCAGCAGGTCGTCGTCGTCGTTGTGCCGACCGAGGGCAGCGCCCGACCACCGCTGGCCGAGCTGGAGCAGGCCGCCGCGGTGCGCGACGTCGCCGATGTGGACGTCGCGGCGGTCCTCGTGGCGCCGGAGCTGCCCGTCGACATCCGGCACAACTCGAAGGTTGACCGGCAGGCACTCGCGCGGTGGGCCTCGCGGGTCCTCGCGGGCGGGCGGGTGTGAAGGTCCTCGTCACGGGGGCCAGCGGGCTGCTCGGCCGGTCAGTCGCGCGCACCCTTCTGGCACGCGGGGACGCCGTGACGGTGCTGCAGCGCCGCCCGTCGCGACTGCCCTGCCCGGAGGTGCTGGGGGACGTCGCGGACGGTTCCGTCGTACGTCGGGCCGCTGCGGGCCAGGACGCGGTCGTGCATCTGGCGGCGAAGGTCCACGTCGTCGGGGGCTGGCGCGAGTTCGTCCGGGCCAACGTCGACGGCACCCGCAACGTCGTGGCGGCCGCTCGGGAGCTTGGCGTGGCGCGGGTGGTGCACGTGTCCTCGCCGTCGGTCGCGCATGCGGGCCGCGCGCTGGCCGGCGTGGACGCCGAGCCGGCCGACCC
>JALYMU010000280.1 GCA_030773595.1 Actinomycetota bacterium
CGCCAACGCCACGGCCGGGACCGCCGAGGTGGCCGCCACGGAGACGCCCTCGTCCGACGGTCCTGCGGGCGAGTAACCCGGCAGCGGCGCCACGGGCAGGCGACGGCAGAGTGCCGGGATTGCCTTCGGCCGGCGCGACGCTCGTGGCGACGCCGTCGCGCCGCCTACGCCCTTTCGGGGGATGGGGGCCGGCCTGGGGTACGTCCTGTCCACCGGGACGGGTAAGTTGGGGGCGATGCCTCGGCTGTGACCGATCCCACACGGCCGTCGAGTCAGCGCCATCCACCGGCGACCGGAGACCCCGGGCGCCGGCCCGAGCGAGGAGTTGTACGTGACCGACAGCGTCGTCGGGTCTGCTTCGGCGTCCCCTGACACGAGAGGCGTCGTGGGCATGCCCCAGCAGGGCGCCTCCGACCTGGTGCAGCTGCTCACCCCCGAGGGTGAGCGGGTCGAGCACCCCGACTACCCCCTTGACATCGGCGAGGAGGAACTGCGCGGCATCTACCGCGACCTCGTCCTCGTCCGCCGGGTCGACGCCGAGGCCACGGCGCTGCAGCGCCAGGGCGAGCTCGGCATCTGGGCCAGCCTGCTCGGCCAGGAGGCCGCGCAGGTCGGGTCCGGCCGCGCGATGCGCCCGGAGGATTACGCCTTCCCGACCTACCGCGAGCACGGGGTCGCCTGGTGTCGCGGGGTCGACCCGCTCAACCTGCTCGGCCTCTTCCGTGGCGTCAACCACGGCGGCTGGGACCCCAACGAGAAGAACTTCCACCTCTACACGATCGTGATCGGCGCGCAGACGCTGCACGCCACGGGCTACGCGATGGGCATGGCCCGCGACGGGTCCGAGGCCGCGACGATCGCCTACTTCGGTGACGGCGCCACCAGCCAGGGCGATGTCAACGAGGCGTTCACGTTCGCGAGCGTCTTCAACGCCCCGGTGGTGTTCTTCTGCCAGAACAACCAGTGGGCCATCTCCGAGCCGCTCGAGCGCCAGACCCGCATCCCGCTCTACCAGCGTGCGCGCGGGTTCGGCTTCCCCGGCGTGCGGGTCGACGGCAACGACGTGCTCGCGGTCCTGGCCGTCACCCGGGCGGCGCTCCAGCAGGCCCGCGAGGGCAGCGGGCCGACGCTGATCGAGGCCTACACCTACCGGATGGGTGCCCACACCACCTCCGACGACCCGACGCGCTACCGCATCGCGACCGAGGTCGAGGCGTGGAAGCTCAAGGACCCGATCGAGCGGGTCAAGGCCCATCTGGTGCGCATCCACGGCGCGGACCAGGACTTCTTCGACCAGGTCGACCGGGAGAGCGACGAGCTCGCGGCTCACGTGCGGGAAGGGTGCCTGTCGATGACCGACCCGGACCCGCTGTCGATCTTCGACCACGTCTACGCCGAGCCGCACGCCCTACTCGACGAGGAGCGGGAGCAGTTCGCGCGCTACCTCGCGTCCTTCAGCGACAGCGCGGCGGGAGGTCACTGATCATGGCGGACATCACCCTGGCCAAGGGCATCAACCTCGGCCTGCGCAAGGCCATGGAGGCCGACCCCAAGGTCCTCATCATGGGCGAGGACGTCGGCAAGCTCGGCGGCGTCTTCCGCGTCACCGACGGCCTGCAGAAGGACTTCGGCGAGGACCGCGTCGTCGACACACCGCTCGCCGAGTCCGGCATCGTCGGTACGGCGATCGGCCTCGCCCTGCGCGGCTACCGTCCCGTGGTCGAGATCCAGTTCGACGGCTTCGTCTACCCGGCGTTCGACCAGATCGTCAGCCAGGTCGCGAAGATGCGCGCGCGCGCGCTCGGCAAGGTCAGCCTTCCGATCGTCATCCGCATCCCGGTCGGCGGCGGCATCGGCGCGGTCGAGCACCACAGCGAATCCAACGAGGCCTACTTCGCCCACACCGCCGGCCTGCGCGTGGTCGTGTGCTCGAACCCGGTCGACGGCTACCACATGATCCAGCAGTCGATCGCCTCCGAGGACCCGGTCGTCTTCTACGAGCCCAAGCGGCGCTACTGGGAGAAGGCGCCGCTCGACGAGTCCGCCGAACCCGCCCCGCTGCACGCCGCCCGCGTCGTCCGCCCCGGCAGCGATGCGACGGTGGTTGCCTACGGGCCCATGGTGAAGACCGCCTTGCAGGCCGCCATCGCGGCCGAGGAGGAGGGGCGCGACCTCGAGGTCATCGACCTGCGCTCGCTCTCGCCGCTGGACATGGACACCGTCGAGTCCTCGGTCCGCCGTACCGGTCGGCTCATCGTCGTCCACGAGGCGCCGGTCTTCCTCGGCATGGGCGCGGAGATCGCCGCCCGGGTCAGCGAGCGCTGCTTCTACGCGCTCGAGGCGCCGGTGATGCGCGTCGGCGGGTTCGACACGCCGTACCCGCCGAGCCGGGTCGAGGAGGAGTACCTTCCCGACCTCGACCGCATCCTCGACGCCGTCGACCGCTCGCTCGCCTTCTAAGGAGACGTCCCTTCCGTGGCTGGTACCAAGCAGTTCAAGCTGCCCGACGTCGGGGAGGGCCTGACCGAGGCGGAGATCGTCTCGTGGAAGGTGAAGCCCGGCGACACGGTCAAGGTCAACGACGTCATCGTCGAGATCGAGACCGCCAAGTCCCTGGTGGAGCTGCCGTGCCCGTTCGCGGGCACCGTCAGCGAGCTGCTCGTCGACGAGGGCTCGACCGTTGACGTCGGCACGCCGATCATCGCCGTGGAGACGGCCGGTGGGGTCTCGGCGACGGTTCCGTCGGGCACCGACGGGTCCGCGTCCGGCGCGGTGCGTCAGGCGCCTGGTACGACGGTGCCGCGGCCGCCGGACGACATGAGCGCCGGCATCGCGGCCAACATCCCCACGCCGGATGCGGAGGGAGCCGTCGAGCCGGGTCTCATCGGCGGCCCCGCGCCAGGCGGGCGCACCAGCGTCCTCGTCGGCTACGGACCGCGTACGACGGAGGCCAAGCGCCGGCCGCGCAAGGCCGGCGGAGCCACGCCGAGCACGGACCAGGGTGAGCTCGGCCAGCGTGCGGTGCAGACCACGCTGGAGACGGCACCCCAGCCGGTCTCCGAGCCTCCGGTCGAGCAGGCACCCGCCGCGCTGCCCTCGGTCGAGGATGTGGCCGCCGACCCCTCCCGGCTCGGCTCCGACGGCGGCGGCGAGGCTGTGGTCGGCATCGACGGTGGTGGCGCGGCCCCGGTCGGCGGGACCGTCCGGGTGCTGGCGAAGCCGCCCGTGCGGATGCTCGCGAAGTCCCTGGGCGTCGACCTCGGCGCCGTGACCCCGAGCGGGCCCGGTGGCATCGTGACGCGCGCCGACGTGCTCGAGGCCGCCGAGGGGGCCAAGCGCATCGGAGCGAGCTCCGCCGCAGTGGCCCAGCGCGAGGCCTTTCGGGCCGCGCCCGAGGGTCCGCAGACGGTGCCCGACCAGCGCCAGGCGGAAGGGGCGCGCGAGACGCGCATCCCGGTCAAGGGCGTGCGCAAGATGACGGCCCAGGCCATGGTGTCGAGCGCGTTCACCGCGCCGCACGTCACGGAGTGGGTCACCGTCGACGTCACGCGGACGATGCGGCTGGTGGATCGGCTTCGTGAGGACCGCTCCTTCGCCGACGTCAAGGTCAGCCCGCTGCTGGTGCTCGCCAAGGCGATGCTGCTGGCGATCCGGCGCAACCCCGGCATCAACGCCGCCTGGGACGAGGCCGCGCAGGAGATCGTCGTCAAGCACTACGTCAACCTGGGCATCGCCGCGGCGACGCCACGCGGTCTCGTCGTGCCGAACATCAAGGACGCCCAGCGCATGTCGCTGCGCGAGCTCGGCGAGGCGATGCGCCTGCTCGTCAGCACGGCTCGTGAGGGGCGCACTCCTCCCGGTGACATGCAGGGCGGCACGATCACGATCACCAACGTCGGCGTCTTCGGCGTCGATGCGGGCACACCGATCCTCAACCAGGGCGAGGCGGCGATCCTGTGCTTCGGCCAGGTCCGCGAACAGCCGTGGGTCCACAAGGGCAAGGTGAAGCCGCGCCTGGTGACCCAGCTCGCCCTCAGCTTCGACCACCGCCTCGTCGACGGGGACCTCGGCTCCCGGTTCCTCGCCGACGTCGCGAGGCTGCTGGAGCACCCGGAGCAGGCACTGGTCTGGGCCTGACCTCGCACCCGTCGTACGGCGGTCGTCCTGGCACGTGCCCGGGCGGCCGCCGTACGTGCATTGCATGCGGAAGCCCGGCCGTGCAGGTTCTGTCTCAGGGCGCTCGGACGGCCGCGGGGCAGGAAGCGTGCGACGGCCGGGCCGAACTGTGTCCGGGGCGCGGAGGGACGACGACCGGTCAGCCCGCCGTTGCGGTCGAGGACGCCCTGGTCAGTGGCGCAGGCGGCGGACCCGCGCCCGTGCGCGGGGGCGGCTCGCGCGCCGCGGGGCTGCGGGCCCCATGCC
>JALYMU010000281.1 GCA_030773595.1 Actinomycetota bacterium
GACGCCGAGCCCGCCGGAGCGGGCGGGGGCACGTTGGCCGGTCCAGCCTGCGCCGGCGGCCGGACCGGCGTCAGGACCCTCGCAGGGTCCGGTGCGGGTGCGGCGTCGCGGGCGTCTTCGACGCTGCGCATCGGCCACACGGTGCTGATCGCGGCGTTGAGCGCGGCGCCGATCAGGACGGCGATGGCCAGGACGTAGAGCCAGAGCATGACGACGATTGGCGCGGCCAGTGGCCCGTAGATCGACGTGCTTCCGACGCTCGCGGCGATGATCCACCGCAGCAGGTAGCTCCCGCCGATCCAGATCGCGACCGCGAGACCGGCTCCGGGCACCGCGCGCCACCACGCCGTACGGACCGGGACGCTGACGTGGTAGAGCGTCGCGAGGAACGCGATGGTGCCGACCAGCACGAGCGGCCAGTAGAGGGAGTTCAGCCGGTCCAGCTGCGCGGGCAGCAGGCGGTCGACCAACTCGGGGCCGGCCAGCACCAGCGGCACGGACACCGTCCCGAGCACGAGCCCGATGACGTAGAGCGACAGGCTGAGCAGCCGGGTCCGCACGATGCCGCGCACGCCGCTGAGGCCGTACATGATCGTGATGGTGTCGACGTAGACGTTGAGCGCCCGGGAGCCGGACCAGATGCTCAGCACGAAGCCCAGCGACACGAGCTCGAACCGGCCGCCGTCGAGGACGTCGTTCAGCGTCGGCTCGATCACCTGCTGCACGCTGCGCTCGGTGAGCGCCACGCGGGCGAGCTCGACGATCTCCGACCGGACGTCCGCCACCGTCTCGGGGCCGAGCCAGCCACCGAAGTAGCCGATCGAGCCAACGAGTCCGAGCACGAGTGGAGGAAGGGAGAGCAGGGCGAAGAACCCGACCTCGGCGGCGAGCCCGGTGACGCGGTTCCGGAGGCAGCTCGCGACCGTCTCCCGCACCACGCGCCAGAGCGCGCGGCTGGTAGAGCGGCGCGGCTGCCCGGATACGGTTGCGGTCGCCACGCGCCCACGGTAGTCCGCGCCGCGGCGACACACAGCGTTCCACGCCGAAGGCGACCTGGCGGCGCAGCGGAGGCCGGACCGTGGCACGACGTCCGCCCCCGCGCGCCGCCGTACGCCCGGACGCACGTCTCGCAGTACGGACGAGATTTGCCGGTGATCAGGACGGGTGTCAACCTGGATCGCATGACCGCCACGCCGACACTTCTCGTCGCGCGGCTCCACGTGGACCACGGCCACGTGTCGAGCGCGGTCTGTATGCGCGGCTGACCTCGCGACCGCACCACTCAGCGGCGCGCGGCACGCCGGCGCATCCCTCATCGTCGAGGCCGCCCTGCGTCGTGCCACGCGCCCCGACCTACGGAGACGCGCAACCAGCATGGCGCCCACGACGACCGGTACGACGAGCACGCCGCGCCCCCGCGCCGCCGACCGCTCGAAGCGGGGCCAGGGCCAGTGGGCGCTGGGCCACCTCGAGCCGCTCAACCCCAACGAGCGGACCAAGAAGGACGACGACGGTCTCAACGTCCGCGCCCGCATCGAGAACATCTACTCCCGCGGCGGGTTCTCGAGCATCGACCCGACCGACCTGCGCGGCCGCTTCCGGTGGTGGGGGCTCTACACTCAGCGCCGTCCCGGGATCGACGGCGGCAAGACCGCCGTGCTCGAGCCGCACGAGCTCGACGACGAGTTCTTCATGCTGCGCGTGCGGATCGACGGCGGCCAGCTCTCGACCGAGCAGCTGCGCGTGATCGGCGAGGTCTCGCGCGACTACGCTCGCGACACCGCGGACGTGACGGACCGGCAGAATATCCAGCTGCACTGGATCCGGGTTGAGGACGTCCCCGCGATCTGGGAGCGGCTCGAGGGCGTGGGACTGTCGACGGCGGAGGCGTGCGGAGACACCCCGCGGGTGATCCTCGGCAGCCCGGTCGCCGGGATCGCCGCCGACGAGATCGTCGACGGGACGCCCGCGGTCGAGGAGATCTCACGCCGCTTCATCGGCAGCAAGGAGTTCTCCAACCTGCCGCGCAAGTGGAAGACCGCGATCAGCGGCTCCCCGCTGCAGGACGTCGCGCACGAGATCAATGACATCTCCTTCGTCGGCGTGCGGCATCCCGAGCACGGGCCCGGCTTCGACGTGTGGGTCGGCGGCGGCCTGTCGACCAACCCGATGCTCGCTCAGCGGCTCGGCGTCTTCGTCACCCTCGAGGAGGTCCCCGAGGTCTGGGCGGCGATCACGGGCGTCTTCCGTGACTACGGCTACCGCCGGCTACGCAACCGGGCGCGGCTGAAGTTCCTCGTCGCCGACTGGGGAACCGAGCGGTTCCGCCAGGTGGTGGAGGACGAGTACCTCCACCGCAAGCTGACCGACGGGCCCGCTCCCCCGGTGCCGGACGGCCCACGAGACCACGTCGGCGTCCACCGGCAGGTCGACGGTCGCTTCTACGTCGGCGCGGCGCCCACGGCGGGCCGCGTCTCCGGGACGACGCTGATCCAGCTCGCGGACGTCGCCGAGGCCCACGGCTCGTCCCGGGTGCGGACCACGCCGCACCAGAAGCTGCTGGTCCTCGACGTGGCCGCGGAGCAGGTCGAGCCGCTCGTCGGCGCGCTCGACGTGCTCGGGTTGCGGGCCCGCCCGACGACGTTCCGGCGGAACACGATGGCCTGCACGGGCATCGAGTTCTGCAAGCTCGCGATCGTGGAGACCAAGGCGCGGGCGATGACCCTGGTCGAGGAGCTGGAGAAGCGCCTGCCGGACTTCGACGAGCCGATCACGATCAACCTCAACGGCTGCCCCAACAGCTGCGCGCGGATCCAGGTGGCCGACATCGGGCTCAAGGGTCAGCTCGTGATGGACGACTCCGGCCGCCAGGTCGAGGGCTTCCAGGTGCACCTCGGCGGAGGCCTCGGTCTCGATGCCGGCTTCGGGCGCAAGCTGCGCGGCCACAAGGTGACCGCCGACGAGCTGCCCGACTATGTCGAGCGGGTCGTCGCCCGCTTCGCCGCGGCTCGGCGCGACGGCGAGCGCTTCGCCGAGTGGGTGGCCCGTGCGAGCGAGGACGAGCTGCGGTGAGCGAGCGCGCCACGCCGTTCTACTGCCCGTACTGCGGCGACGAGGACCTGCGCCCGCACGAGGGCGGCCACGGCCAGTGGCTGTGCCGGTCCTGCACCCGCGTCTTCGCCGTCAAGTTCCTGGGGATCGAGGTCCGCACATGACCAGCACGCTGGAGGTCGGCGAGCGCCTCGACGCCTTCGAGCTCGAGCGCCTCGCGATGGAGGGCCTGGAGGAGTACGACGGGCGCGACGCGCTGCTCGTGCTCGACTGGGCGGTGCGGACGTTCGGTCCGCGCCTCGCCGTGACGTCGTCGATGACCGACTCGGTGCTGCCGCACCTGGTGTCGCGGGTGCGCGAGGGGGTCGACGTGCTGTTCGTCGACACCGGCTACCACTTCGCCGAGACGATCGGCACCCGTGACGCGGTCGCCGCGATGCTGCCCGTGAACGTCGTCACGGTCTCCGCCGACCAGTCGCGGGCGGAGCACGAGGCGACCCGCGGGGAGCTGTGGCGCCGCGACCCCGACGCGTGCTGCGCGCTGCGCAAGGTGGCACCGCTGCGCCGGGCGATGCGGGACTACGACGCGTGGGTGAGCGGCGTACGCCGGGAGGAGTCACCGTCCCGGCGCGACGCCAAGATCGTCGAGTGGGACGCGCGGCGCGGCAAGGTCAAGATCAATCCGCTGGTTGCGTGGACCCAGTTCGACATCGACCGCTACATCGACTACTTCGGCCTGTTGGTCAATCCGCTCACCCAGATGGGCTACCCGTCCATCGGGTGTGCCCCGTGCACCCGTGCGGTGGCGCCGGGCGAGGACCCGCGCAGCGGTCGCTGGGCCGGCCTGTCCAAGACCGAGTGCGGCATCAACGCATGAGCGACCCCGCACTCCTGCTCGTCGGGCACGGCAGCCGCCGTCCCGGTCACGCGGAGACGATCCGGCGCATCGCCGCCGGGGTGGCCGCGCGGGTCGGCGAGGTGCCGGTTCGCAGCGCGTTCCTCGAGCTGTCGGAGCCCTCCGTCGGCGACGCGCTCGACAGCCTGGCCGCGGACGGCGCGCGCGACCTCGTCGTCGTGCCGCTGCTTCTCGGCGAGGCCTACCACTCCTCGGTGGACCTCCCCCGTCAGCTGCGCCGGGCTTTGCGGCGCCACCCCGGCGTGCGGGCGCACCAGGCACCTGTGCTTGGGCCGCATCCGCTGCTCGACGCGACGGCGCACCGGCGGCTCCTGGAGTGCGGTGTCCTCCCGGCGCAGCCCGCGACGGGGGTGGTCCTCGCCGCCGCCGGCTCGAGCGACCCGGCCGCCGTCGCCACGGT
>JALYMU010000282.1 GCA_030773595.1 Actinomycetota bacterium
GCGGTGGCTCCCGTCGCTGGTTCACGTGCGCCCGACGACGCGGGATCTTTACCAGGCGCATCTGCGGAACCACGTCATCCCGGCGCTGGGGGGCCGCCCGCTCGGGTCGCTGCGACGGACTGATTGCAAGGCGTTCGTTGCCGCGCTCAGCTCGCGCCTCGCGCCGGCCACGGTCGGCACCGTCTACGCGGTCCTTCGGTCGCTCGTCCAGACGGCCGTCGATGACGGGCTCATCGCGTCCAATCCATGCGCTCGCGTCCCGCTCCCCCGCGTCGAGCAGCGCGTCGTCGAGCCGCTCGCCCCGGTGTCGGTGGTCGCCCTCGCCGCGGCTATGCCAGCGCGCTACGCGCTCGCTGTGTGGCTAGGTGCTGGTGCCGGTCTACGCGAAGGAGAGGCACTCGGGCTCATAGCCGCGCGGGTGGACTTCCTGCGTCGGCGCGTTCACGTTGAGGAGCAGCTACAGGGGGTCAACGGCGCGGAGCCGGTGTTGTGTCCGCCGAAGACGCGCGCATCGCGCCGAGTGGTCCCCGTCGACGACGTCGTGCTCGAGGCGGTCACGTCCCACATGCAGCGGTGGTCGCAGGGACCGTACGGCGTCCTCATCACCAACCGACTCGGGCGGCCCGTGCGTCGCTCGTCGTTCGGTGACTGCTGGCGGGAGGCGGTTCAGGCGGCGGGGCTTCCCGAGGGAACGCGGTTCCACGACCTGCGGCACTTCTACGTCTCGGCGCTCATCGCGGCGGGGCTGCACCCGAAGGCCATCCAGGCGCGACTCGGGCACGCGACCATCGCCGAGACGATGGACACCTACGGCCACCTGTTCCCCGACTCCGAGGCGGCCGGGCGCGGAGCTCTCGACCGGCTGTTGTGCCCCGATCGTGCCCCAGGCGTGCAACTTGCCGACGAAGCCGCAGGTCAGGGGAACTAGAAGGGACGAGCCGGCCTGTAAGCCGGATTCTGTGCCCGCGACCGCAAGGGTCGTGGGCGGCGGCCATCCATCTCGGGCCACCGTTGCCGGTGACCTCATGTGCGGCCTACCCGGGAGCTCGGGCGGGCAGCCCTCGGGCGCTCCCTGTCTGGCCTTGCTCCGGGTGGGGTTTGCCGAGCCGCCCGGGTCACCCCGGGCGCTGGTGGTCTCTTACACCACCGTTTCACCCTTACCGCCGGGCGGTCGCCCGACCGGCGGCGGTCTGCTTTCTGTGGCACTGTCCCGCGGGTCGCCCCGGGTGGGTGTTGCCCACCACCCTGCCCTGTGGAGTCCGGACTTTCCTCGGCGACGCCGTTGCCGGCGTCGACGCGGCCGCCCGGCCGGCTCGTCCGCACAGCATCGTAGCGACGGCCGCCGAAACTGTCGGCGGGCTGTGCAAGCGTGCCCGCATGGACCGCGACGAGCTGATCGCCTACTGCCTCGCCAAGCCGGGCGCCGAGGAGACCTACCCGTTCGGCGAGGACGACGTCGTCGCCAAGGTGGGCGGCAAGATGTTCGCGCTGGTCAACCTCGCGCTCGACCCGGGTGGCCTGATGGTCAAGTGCGGGCGCGACGCCGAGGACGCCCGCTCGTGGCGCGACAGGTTCCCCGCCGCGGTGCTCGTGGCGCCCTACCTTGGTCGCTACGGGTGGAACCGGGTCTCGCTCACCGGCATCGTTCCCGTCGACGACGTGCTCGAGATGGTGGACGTCTCGTACGACTCCGTCGTCTCGCGGCTGCCCCTCGCCTGCGCCCACCGGGCGGCGCGGACGCTGACGTAGGCGGCATCACCTGCGGCGCCGGGCGGAGCGGGTCAGGCGAGCTCGAAGCGCACCTTCCGGTCGTCGAACGACGCCTCGGCCAGCCGTACGACGACCCGCTGACCGACCGGCAGCGCCTTGCCCGCGCAGCGAGCCCGCACCGCGGGCGTGCGCAGGGCCACGGTGCCGGCGTCGGTGGACGCCTCGACCACCACCGCCTCGAACGTCTCACCGACGTACGGCGCGAGCACCGCGGCCTCGACCACGTCGATGGTGGCTCGCTCGAGGGCTCCCGCGAGCCGGTCGCTCGCCGTCATCACGGCGGGGAGCTCGGGCAGCGCGGCGACCGCCCACTCGGGAGGCTCCTCGCCGCGGCAGGCGGCGAGGGCGCACTCGGTGCCGAAGCGGTCGACGAGGCGGCGCAGCGGTGCCGTCACGTGTGCATACTGCGCGGCGACGCCGGCGTGCCAGGACGTCTCCGGAGCGGCACCCGCGAACGGCGTGTAGCCGGAGCCTCGGAGCAGGACGGTCGCCTGCTGGAGGAACGCCAGGTGGGCCGGCTCCGTCGCGTCGCAGCGGCGCACCACGTCGGCGTAGGACTCGGCCGGGCCCCAGTCGATGTCGAGCACCGTCGCGGCGCGGCGCAGCTGCTCGACTCCCTCGGGCGGCGCCTCCGGAAGGGTGCGCAGGATGCCGACGCGCGCATCGAGCATCAACGCCGCCGCCGCACGTCCTGTCAGCAGCGACATCTGGGCGTTCCAGCCCTCCACCGGCCGTCGGGAACGGAACTCCAGGTGGTAGCGACCGGCGTCGGCCACCACCTCCTGCTCGGGCGCGGGCAGGTCGATGCCGCCGCGCCGCCGCTCCGCCTCCTGCAGCACGCGCCCCAGCTCGCGCAGCGCCACGAGGGCGTCGTCCGCAGTGCCCGCGTCGAGGTGCTGCTGGACGGTCTCGTAGTCCAGTCGCGCGCGCGAGCGGACGAGCGCGCGGACGACGTCGATGTCGACGATCGTGCCGTCGGAGCTCACGTCGACGGTCCACAGAACGGCCGGCCGGTCCTGACCCTCGAGCAGCGAGGCGGCGCCTTCGGACAGCTCAGGCGGATGCAGCGGTATCCGGCCGTCCGGGGCATAAAGGGTCTGCCCACGCCGGAACGACTCGCGGTCCACCTGATCCCCGGCTGTGACGAAGGCCGCCACGTCCGCGATCGCGTAGTTCAGCCGGTGACCATCGCCGTGCCGGCTGACGTGCACCGCCTGGTCCAGGTCCATCGACCCGGGAGGGTCGATCGTCACGAGCTCCAGGTCGGTCCGGTCGACGGCAGGCGGGCGCGGTCGCGCTGCGGCGTCGACGGCCGCGGCGCGCACCTCCGGTCGGAACGCCGCGGACACCCCGAGCTCATCGCGGATCTGGGCGAAGGCGGCACGCAGTGCGTGACCCTCGACGGGGCGCAGGCGCAGACGAGACGGGGCCGGCATCCGCGCAGCCTACGAGCCCTCGCTAGCCTCCGCGTCCGTGCTGCTCGTCCTGCCGCCGTCGGAGGCCAAGCGCAGCGGTGACGGAGTGCCCCTGGACCTGGACCGCCTCAGCTTCGCCGGACTGGGCCCGCACCGCCGCACGCTGCTCGACGCCGTGACCGCTCTGCCTGGACGCCCCGGACTCCGCCCGGGAAGTGCTCCGGCTCCCCCCCGGCCTGACCGGCGAGGTGGCGCGCAACGCGCTCCTGCGCGACGCTTCGACGGCGCCCGTGCGCGCGCTCTACACCGGTGTCCTCTACGAAGCCCTCGCCCTCGCGACGCTCAACCCCGCGGCCCGCCGCCGCGCCGAGCGCACCGTCGTGGTCGTCAGCGCGCTCTTCGGTGCTCTGCGGCTCGCGGACCCGGTGCCGGCCTACCGGCTGTCCATGGCCGTCCGTCTTCCGGGCATCGGTCCCGTCGCCGCGCTATGGCGTGCCGTCCTCGACTCCGAGCTCGCCCCCGGGGCAGGCCGGCGTGGGGCGGTCGTGGACCAGAGCTCTGCCGAGTACGTCACGGCATGGCGGCCGAGGGGTGACCTCGCGCGCCGGTGGGTGGCCGTGCACCTCGTCCGAGACCGCGACGGCGTCCGCAGCGTCGTGAGCCATTCGGCGAAGCAGACCCGCGGGGAGGTCGCGCGCCACCTGCTCCGGACCGGTGCTGCTCAGGTATCGGTCCACGACGTTGCCGAGGCGCTGCGGGGCCGCTTCGACGCCGAGCTCGGCCGCCCCGCCCGCCCGGGTGCACCGTGGCGGCTCGACGTGGTGCTCCGCGATTGACCTGCACGGGCTGACTCGCCGGCAGTCAGGGGAAGTGCAGCGCGGTCACGGCCCCGCGGGTCAGGACGGCGCCGTCAGGTGCTCCGTGCCGTTGAACAGCCGCAGCGAGGCGCCGCCGTCGGACCACCACTGCACGACGCTCATTGACCCCGGTGCAAGCTCCATCCGGAACACCGCCGAGTCCGGCGCGTCCAGAGCCATCCGGACCAGCTGCTTGATCGGCGTCACGTGGGTGACGACCACGACCGTGGACTGCGGATGGCGCGCGAGCGTCTTGTCACGGGAACGGCGCACGCGAGCAGCATGCTGCTCGAAGGACTCCCCGCCCGGCGGCGCCACCGACGGCGAGGCGAGCCATGCGTCGAGCTCGCGGGGCCACCGCTCGCGTACCTCCGCGAAGGTCAGCCCGTCCCACTCGCCGAAGGCGACCTCGGCGAAGCCGTCCTCCGTGCGCACCGGCACGCCGAGGGCATCGGCGACGATCTGTGCGGTCTGCGCCGTACGCCGCAGTGGTGACGCCACGACCGCGTCGACTCCGCCGCGGGCAGCAAGCGCAGCGGCCGCGCGCTCGGCCTGCCGGCGTCCGGTCTCGGTGAGACCCGGGTCGTCGCCGCCGCGACCGCTGAAGCGCTTGTCCACCGTGTGCGGGGTCTCGCCGTGCCGCAGCAGAAGCAGCGTCGTTGGCGCGCCGAGGTCCGGCGCCCACCCGCGCAGGACGTTGGGCGCAGCCGGCTCAGGCTCGGCCTCGTCGACCTGCGGCCGATCCGGGATGGGGACGGCGGTCTCGCGGCGGGCGGGTCCGTCGAGCGCCTCGTTGACCAGCCGGTCGGCGTGCTTGTTCTGCTCGCGCGGCACCCACGTGTAGGTCACCTGTCCCGGCGGCAGCAGCCGCGATGCCTCCATCGCGAGCGGCCGCATGCCGGGGTGCTTGATCTTCCAGCGCCCGGACATCTGCTCCACCACGAGCTTGGAGTCCAGCCGCGCCTCGACCGACGCGTCAGGGTCGATCTCCCGTGCGGCGGCCAGCCCGGCGAGGAGCCCGCGGTACTCCGCCACGTTGTTCGTCGCCCTGCCGATGGCTTCCGCCCGCTCGGCGAGCACCTCGCCGGTGCCCGCGTCGCGCACGACCGCGCCGTACGCCGCGGGGCCAGGGTTGCCGCGTGAGCCGCCGTCGGCCTCGACGACCAGCCGCCGCCCCACCTACAGGCCCGACTCGGCGGTGCGGACGAGGATGCGCCGGCACTCTTCGCAGCGCAGCACCTCGTCCTCGACCGCGTCGCGGATGCGGTTGATGTCCGTGGTGTTGAGCTCCAGCCGGCACCCCTGGCAGCGGCGGTGCTGGAGCGCCGCCGCGCCGATGCCGCCGTTCTGGGCCCGTATCTTCTCGTAGAGCGCGACGAGGTCGGGCGCGATCTGCCCCGCGAGCACGTTGCGCAGCTCGCGGGTAGTCCCCGCGTCCTCGTCGATCGTGGCCAGGGCGGCGTCCCGTCGCGTCAGCACGGAGGTCCGCTCCCCGTCGAGCTCGTCGCGGCGGGCACCGAGCTCGGCGAGGCGCTGCTGCACACCCTCGAGCCGCTCCATCACCTCGAGCTCGACGTCCTCGAGCTCTGACTGCCGCCGCGCCAGTGAGGCGATCTCGTGCTGGAGGCTCTCCAGCTCCTTGGGCGAGGAAACGTGGCCGGCGTCGAGGCGGCGCTGGTCCCGAGCGGCCCGTGCCCGGACCTGCTCGACGTCGGCGTCGGCCTTCGCCTGCTCGCGTTCCACGTCGCCCTGCTCGGTCTCCGCGGCGACGAGCAGGTCCGACACGTGCCTGAGCTCGGCGTCGAGGCGCGCCAGGTCGGCGTGCTCGGGAAGCGACTTGCGCCGGTGCGCGAGCTGGTCGAGGCGGGTGTCCATGCCTTGCAGCTCGAGCAGACGGAGCTGGTCGGTCGGCGAGGCTTTCAGCTCAGGCTCCTCGGAGGTCGTGGGGCGGGTCGGCGTGGGGCGGGTGGCCGTGGGGCGGGTCGCCGTGCGGCAGCGTCACCGCGTGGCAGGTCCACGGGTCGGTGACCGTGACGGACACGCGAGTGTCCACCGTAGTGCCGCGCTCGGCGAGCGTGGCACCGAGGCGGCGTGCCGCGTCGGCCAGCCACGGCCACTCGCTCGCCCAGTGCCCGGCGTCGACCACGCAGGGTGCGTCGTCGTACGCGAGCGCCTCGGACGCCGGGTGGTGGCGCAGGTCCGCGGTGACGTAGGCGTCCGCGCCGGCCCGGCGTACGGCATCGAACGCGCTGTCCCCCGCGCCGCCCATCACCGCGACCCGGCGGATCGGGCGGTCGGGCGGTCCGGCGCCTCGGACGCCGGCGGCCGTGGCCGGCAACGCCGCGGCGACGTGGCGCACGAACTTCCCGAAGGGCTGCGGGCGCGTCAGCTCGCCCACGCGACCCAGTCCGCGTGGCCCGGGGGGCAGGGCCAGCTCGAGGACGTCGAAGGCCGGCTCCTCGTAGGGGTGCGCGTCGCGCAGCGCCGCGATGACCCGGGCCCGGACGGCACGCGGCACCAGCATCTCGATCCGCGTCTCGTCCACGGTCTCGACCTGTCCCACGGCACCGATGGCGGGCTCGGCGCCCTTCTCCGGGCGGAAGGTGCCCACACCGTCGGCGACGAACGCGACGCGGGAGTAGTTGCCGAGACGACCGGCGCCGGCTGCGGCGAGGGCATCGACGAGCCGGTCCGCGTCCGGGCGCGGGACGAACGTCACGAGCTTGTCCAGCGGCTCAGGGGGTGCGGGGAGCAGAGGCAGCAGTCGAGTGAGGCCCAGCGCTTCGGCGAGTGCGTCCGACACACCGGGGTCGGCGGCGTCGGCGTTGGTGTGCGCGACGTGCAGCCCGACCCCGGAGCCGATCAGGCGGTGCACCACCCGGCCCTTGGGCGTCGTCGCGGCGACGCTCGTGGTGCCGCGCAGATAGAGCGGGTGGTGGGTCACGACGAGGTCAGCGTCCCACGCCAGCGCCTCGTCGACGACCACGTCGACCGGATCGACCGCGAACAGCACCCGGCGTACCTCCGCCGACGGGTCCCCGCAGACGAGCCCGACCGCGTCCCAGGACTCCGCCAAGGACGGGTCGTAGAGCGCGTCCATCACGGCGACGACGTCGGCGAGCGTCGGGTGCGGCACGGGGCGAAGGCTAGCCCAGCGCCGCGCCAGCACTCCGGTACGGCGACCAGCCGCTCCACCAGCCGCGTGTGCTGTCCGCCCGCGTCGAGCGTCACACTGGTGTGCATCGGGCGAGAACTGCACGACCGTGCCCAGCGGCGGCCGTCAGCCCCCGGCAATGCTCGTCGGCCGGACGCCCGGCCTTGCCGGCATCGGACGATCCGGCGAGAGTGGTGCGCATGGCGGACAAGCGGTGGTGGTGCCGGCTGGGACGTCACGCGTTCGTGCTCCGGCAGAACGACGAGGGCGGGCGGTACTTCGAGTGCCGACACTGTGGCAAGTACGACGACAAGACCCGGGAGTCACCGCGAAGTTTCTCATCTGAGCCGGCATCGCCACGCGCGCCGGCACAACCGTGTCGGTGGGCGCAGAGGGTGTCGAACCCCCGACCCCCGGTTTGTAAGACCGG
>JALYMU010000283.1 GCA_030773595.1 Actinomycetota bacterium
CCCGAGCCCCGCGCCGGCCGGCGCCTCAACGGGCGCGTCAGCGCCCCTGCGCCCGCACGTCGCCCCTACTCCCGCCCCCGCCGGGACATCGCCCGGGCGGCCTCGCGCGTCGCCTGCTTCTCCGCGAGGGCCTGGCGCTTGTCGTAGTTCTTCTTGCCGCGCGCCAGCGCGATCTCGACCTTGGCCTTGCCGTCCTTGAAGTACAGCGACAGCGGAACGATCGTCAGGCCCGTCTCCTTGGTCTTGCCGATCAGCCTGGTGATCTCCTGGCGGTGGAGCAGGAGCTTGCGGGTGCGGCGCGGCTCATGGTTGGTCCACGTGCCCTGGGTGTACTCCGGGATGTGGACCCCCTGCAGCCACACCTCGCCGTCGCGGATGGAGGCGAAGCCGTCGACCAGCGAGGCCCGGCCGGCCCGCAGTGACTTGACCTCGGTGCCGGTCAGCACCAGGCCCGCCTCGTAGACGTCCTCGATCGTGTAGTCGTGACGCGCCTTCTTGTTCTGCGCGACGAGCTTGCGACCCTTCTCCCTGGCCATTACCCACGTCCCTTCGTGCCCATCGCCGCGACCAGGCCGGTGAGGACCTCGCCGGCGCGGCGCTGGGCGAACTCGGGTGCGGAGCGGGCGTCCACGGCGACGTCGGGCTCCACGCCGACGCCGTCGAGGTCGCGCCCGGAGGGCGTCAGGTAGCGCCCGACCGTCAGCTCGAGCGCGGAGCCGTCCCTGAGACGACTCGGCTCCTGGACCGACCCCTTGCCGAAGGTCCGCGATCCCACCACCACGGCCCGTCCCCGCTCCTGCAGCGCAGCGGCCACGACCTCGGCCGAACTCGCGGTCGCCGCGTCGACCAGCACGACGAGCGGGGTCGTGGTGTCCCCGCCCCCCAGTGCCTCGAGGCTCCGCCGGGACTCGCCGCGACGCTCCAGGAGGACCACGGGCCCACGGTCGAGGAACGCGCCGGCGACCTCGACCGCCTCGTCGAGGTAGCCGCCCGGATTGCCGCGCAGATCGAGCACGACGCCGCGGCGGCCCGCCTCCTGCTCCTGGCGCAGGAGCACCCGGACGCTGCGCCCCGCGCCCCGCGGGAAGGCACCGACGCGCAGGCGCAGTACCGAGCCCGGCAGCCGTTCGACGGCCACGGTCTCGGGGGCGAGCGCGACCCGGGGCAGCGTCGCCGTACGACGGCTGGTGCGGCTCTGGATCGTCAGCGTGGTCGTGCGCGCCGCGCCGGAGCGCAGCGCGGTCGCGACCTCGTTGACGTCGCGGCCCGTCGTACGCCCGGCGACCGCCACGATCCGGTCTCCCACCCCGATGCCGGCCCGCGCCGCGGGGCTGTCCGGGACGACGCTGCCCACGACGACTCCGGGACCGCGCCTCGCTGGCCGCAGCCACAGCCCCACGCCGGTGTAGCGGCCGTCGAGCTCGGCCTCGAAGGAGGCGGCGTCGGCAGGTCCGTAGTAGCTCGCCCAGCGGTCTCCGAGCGTCTCGAGCATCCCCTCGACCGCCGCCTGCTCCAGCGCACGCCGGTCGAGCGGACGCGCCGCCCGCGTGGCGATCCGGGCCGCGGCCTCGTCGAGGACACCGGGGGAGGTTCTGGCCGCCGTCGGGCTGCTCGGCGCGGAGTTCCCGGCCACACCGGTCACGACACCTGCGCCGAAGGCGCCGGCGAGCGCGAGCAGCACCCCGGCACGTCGCAGCAACCGTGAGGGCGGCGCGGGCATGCCCGGCAGTCTATGACCGCGCCGGCGAGCCGGCCGCGCGGAGCCGCAGGACACGCGCTCCATGCCGCCCCACGTCACCGCGGGCGCAGGCACGCTCTCGCAGCAGCACTGCGCCGGCCTACAGCAAGCCCATCGGGTCGACGTGCCGACCGCTCTCGTAGACCATGAAGTGGAGGTGGCAGCCGGTCGAGTAGCCGGTCGAGCCGACGTAGCCGATGACCTGACCGCGGCTCACCGACGTCCCCGCCCGCACCGCGAAGCGCGACTGGTGGCTGTAGCTGGTGACGAGGTTCTCCCCGCCGATCAGGCCGTGGTCGATGGCGACCTGGTTGCCGTAGCCACCCTGGTACGACGCCCAGATCACGACACCGGCGGCGGCCGCGCGGATGGGCGTCCCGCAGCCCTCGCCGAAGTCGGTGCCGTCGTGCATCTTGTAGATGCCGGTCACCGGGTGCAGCCGCATGCCGTAGGACGAGGTGATCGGGCCATAGCCGGGTCGCGACAGCACACCACCGCTGCTGGTGTCACGGGTAGGCGGCTCAGGGTCTGGACGGGGCACCGGCTCGGGGCCGACGTCCCGGCGCCCGCGGGCCTCCGGAAGGGGTACCTCGGCGCGACGGGCTGCCTCGGCGCGACGGGCTGCCTCGGCG
>JALYMU010000284.1 GCA_030773595.1 Actinomycetota bacterium
CGCCTCGCTCGGGGCCGGCCTGGCCATCGGCGTGGCGCCGTGGGTCCTGGGCTCGCTGGCCGACGCGGCCGGCACGCACGTCGCGTTCCTCGTCGTGCCCGTGCTGCTCGCGGGAGCCATCGCGACCGTCGTCCTGAACCCAATCGGTCGCGCGTCGGCGGCCTAGGGACGCCGCATCACCGGTGCCTCGCAAGCGCACGGCCCGCGGCGGGCGCCCTCGCCACCACACCGCCCCACGACCGGACCGGTCGCGGGGAGGCGCGGCGTCGACATGCGCTCAGAAGGGCAGCAGCCCTCGCAGGACGCCCTTCTTGACCTCGGTCTGGCGCTGCTGCTCGCCGGCGAAGGATGTCACGACGACGAGCGCGCCGGTCAGCGCCGGGATCGCCCACTGCAGCATCCGCAGCTGGGACTGGGCCTTCTCGACCTCGGGCGGCGTGGAGTACGTCGGCTGCGCACCGGACTCGACCGGGACGTCGCCGTAGTCCGACACTCGCCGGCCGAGCACCCGGCTGTAGGCCGTGGCGCCGAGCGCCGCAGCGGTGAGTGCGGTCTTGACCGTCGTCATGGTCGCCACACCCTCCTGTGCGGCGATGCGGGACTTGTTGCCGGAGAGCTGACCGACGCTGCCGGCGAGGTGCGCAGCGATCGCGGCGAGGTTGACCGGCGTCCACCGGTCCCAGCCGGCGTTGGCGACCCGGCCACGCTGCGACGGGTCGTCGGCGGTGCCGGCGGCGGAGTTGAGGGCGACGGCGTTGGCGAGCGTGCCGCCGAACCAGGCGGCGAGTCCGACGTCGTGCAGGGAGCGGGACAGGGTGTCACGGGCCACGGGATCCTCCTCGAGAACGGGCGGGAACCGTGGCTGTCTGCCCCCGGCCCTCCGGAACACACGTCCTGATTCCCCGTGCTTCGGTCGTGCGCGCGTGGCGTCGCGCCCGGATGGGGTCAGCGCCGCCTCCGCCAGGCGAGGAACGCGCCCACCGCGGCGAGAATGAGGATGGCCAACACCCGCCTCGGCGGAATCTGGCGGGGCTCCCTTGGCCGCAGCTCGTCGTCGTCCTCCGGCGACGGCGTCGCGGAAGCTCGGGCACGGAAGCTCGCCGGCGCGCCCGGCAGTGGTACCTGCCATACGCGGCTGCGCCGGCCTTCGCTGCCGACCAGCAGCGAGTGCCGGTCCGCCGTGACAGCGAGCGACTCGCCTTGACGCTGTCGCGGCAGGTCCAGGGAGTCGACCACCTCGCCGTCGGAGGCGCGGACGACGTGCACGGCCCCGTAGTCGCGCAAGGCATACCGCTCGGCATCGACGTAGGCGCCGTCGGTGACCAGCGCGGGAGCGCCGGCGGCGCGCTCGAGGACGTTCGGGCGCTCCTGCGTGAGCCGAGGCGGCGCGGAGTAGACGGCGCCCCCGAGGATGCCCTTCGTGACCACCGCCAGGCGCCCCGTGCGCGGGTGCACCAGAAGTGCCTCCGCGTCGAGCGGCGTGTCCGGGTAGTGAAGCCGGTACGACGCCGCCGTCAGCGTGCCACCGGTGAGCTCGGCAGGCTCGTCGAGGACGTGCACCAGGATGCCGTTCGACCTCGTGCCGCTGTTGTCGCCGATGTCCCCGACGTACAGATGTGTCCGGCCGCTCTCGGCCCGGTGGTAGGCGATAGCCCCCCAGTCACGGGCGTCGACGCCACGGAGCCGGTAGACCGCCGTGGTCTGCCCGGCGCGGTCGACCGCGTAGAGACGCCCATCGTCCCCGTCGTTGTGGGTCCACAGGACCCCCGGGTGCAGGCGACTTGCCACGAGGCCGCTGGACTCCACCAGGCGCGGGTCATGCAACCGGAGCACCGTCGTGGGTGTCGTCTCCGCGCCGGCGACGGGCGCGACGACGCCGGCCGCAGCGGCGGGTGCGAGGACGACGGGCGCCGCAGCGCACGCCGTACCGGCTGCGAGCGCCAGCGCGACTCGGGAAACGGAGCTGGCGCGGCGCCCGTCCGCGCGGCGCGGGGGCGCTGTCATGCCTCGGCCCCGAGGTCACCGGGCAACTCGTCGCCCAGGAGCTGCTCCAGGCACGGCCGCACGCCCCACGCGCCTACGAGCGCACGGTAGTCCTCGACGCTACCGGCGGGCGCCTCACCCCCGGTGCGTACCGCACGCAGCAGGAGGTTGCGCGGCGTGTGCGCGGAGTCCACGAACTCCACGACGTCCACGCGGTAGCCCGCCATTCGCAGTAGCGCGGCGCGCAAGGCGTCGGTGAGGGTGTCCGCGAACCGCTCGCGCAGGATGCCGTGCCGGGTCAGTAGGGAGTACGGCGCCGGTGGCTTCCCGGCCTGAAGCTGGCGGGAGATGTCGTGGTGGCAGCAGGGTGAGGCCAGGAGGAGCGGCGCACGCCACTGGACCGCCCGGGCCAGTGCCTCGTCGGTCGCGGTGTCGCAGGCATGCAGAGCGAGCACGATGTCCGCGCCCGGCACGGGAGCCTCGCGGATCGTGCCTTCCCGAAACTCCAGCGAACCGGCTGCCTCGAGCCTGGCCGCGATCTCGGTGTTGCGCTTCCGGGCCTGCGGCCGGACGTCCACGCCGACCATCCGGACCGGCAGGCCCTTGGTCGCGGTGAGGTAGCGGAAGGCGGCGAAGGTGAGGTAGGCGTTGCCGCAGCCGAGGTCGACGACGCGCAGCGGTCGGTCCGGGAGGCGCCCGGCGGCAAGGGCGTCGTCGAGCACGGGCTCGAGGCTGCGCAGGAACGCATCGACCTGACGACGCTTGTCGCCGCCGCCGCCGATGACGTCGAAGAGCGGGTCGCCGGGGTCCAGGAGGTGCTGCTTGGCGCGGTCGTGCGTGCTCCGGCGCGGCGCCGTGCCCGCGGACGTGTGGACCTGCGCCGCGCCCTTCTTGGTGACCCGGAGCTGGACGACCTCGCCGGCGGTCTCGACGTGCCAGTTGCCGAAGGCCTCGGCGAGCAGCTCGTCCACGACGGCTTCGGCCTCGCCGTACGGCACGTTCACCGTGTGGGCCTGGCGCTCGTCGTAGCGCACCACCTGGAGCCGCCGGCCGGCCTTGAGGACGACCGGGCGCAGCTCGACCCGGCGCCACGGCGGCGCCTCGCCGCGCCGCCGTCCCGCGCCGACGCCCCGGACGAGTCCGTCCGGGTCGAGCAGCAGCGGGCGTACGCGGGCGAGGGCGTCGGCGAGCGGTTCGGGCACGGGTTCAGCGTCGCACGACGGCGCATGGCCGGTCGTGCCGGCGCCCTCACGACGTGGCGTGCTCCTGTGACCCGTGCAGCGTCCGCCCGCGCCGATCCCGTGGCGCGGACGCGACGGCCAGACCGACGATGGCGACGCCCATCACGGTCACCACCCACAGGGCCCGTCCGAGGCCGGTGGCCTCGGCGAGAAACCCGATCGTCGGAGGGCCGAACAGGAAGCCGGAGTACCCGATCGTCGACACGAGCGCGATCGCGTCGTTCGAACGGCTGTCCGTGTCACCGGCGGCACTCATCGCGGCCGGGAAGACGATCGCGACGCCGAGCCCCCACAGCAGCGCACCGGCGTAGGCCCCGGCGAGCCCGGGCGCGGCCAGCGTGACCGCCACGCCGACGGCCAGAACGACTCCGGCTGCGCGCAGCGTGACGACGCGGCCGAGACGCTCGATCACCGTCGTGCCGGCGAAGCGGGCGGCCGCCATGGCCACCGCGAACAACGTGAAGCCGGCCGCGGCAGCCGACTCCCCGGCCGAGCGCTCGTCCGCCAGGTAGATCGCCAGCCAGTCCGCGGCGGCGCCCTCGGCGAGGGTGGCGCAGATCGTGATGACGCCGATGCCGACCAGCCGCCGGCTCAGCAGCGACTCCCGTGGTGGCGCCTGCTCCGGCACCGGCCCGGCGTCATCCCCCCGGTCGCCGGCGTCCTGCCCCCGGTCGCCGGCGTCCTGCCCCCGGTCGTCGACGAAGCGGCGCACCGCGACGACCAGCACGAGCGCGCAGGTCAGCCCCGCCACCGCGAGGTGGGCCCCGACCGAGACGCCGCCCCGGGCGGCGAGGGCTCCGGCCGCCGCCCCGAGGAATCCGCCAACACTCCAACACGCGTGGTAGCGCGGCATCCACGCACGGGCCGCGCGCCGCTCGACCTCGCTGCCGTGGATGTTCATCGCCACGTCCCAAGCGCCGTAGAGCGCGCCCCAGACGAACAGCACCGCGGCGAGCGCCGGGATGCTGCCGGAGTGCGGCAGCGCCGCGAGGACACCGGCGGCGGGCAGCGCTGTGGCGATCACGACCCGTCGACTTCCCCACCGGCTGCAGAGCCGTCCCACGAACGGCATGGTCAGCAAGGACCCGACCGCGGGAGCCAGCAGCGCGAGACCGAGCTCGGCCTCGCCGGCGCCCAGGCGATCGCGTACGGCGGGCAGCCGGGAGACCCAGGATGCGAACGCAGCGCCGCTGACCGCGAACACGGCGGCGGTCGCCATGGCCGCACGGCGTAGCTCCTGCGGCACGGCCGCCGAGGGAGCCGAGGCGGTCGAGGATGAGGTCACGGTCCGAGGCTTCCACACGCGTCCGCATGCATCCTGCGCCGTCCGGCGCCCGGGTACGTTCGGGGCGTGGACCCCCGGACCCGGCGCTGGATCGTCCCGCTGGCCCTCGTCGCCCTGCTCGTGCTGGTCGCCGTGGCGAGCATGCGCTAGCTGGCGCCGGGGAAGGTTCGAGGCATGTCGGCCTCGTCCTCCGACGCGACGGTCCCCTTCAACCGCCACGCAGCCACGACCTCGTAGCGCGGATCCGGCCCGAGGACGCTGCGCATCAGGACGAGCTCGTCCACACTCCACGCCGGGCCGGAGTAGCCGCTCAGCGCCGCCACCATCGGGCGGAGGTCGAGTGGGCTGCGCGCCCGCGCGAGCGTGAGATGCGGACGGTAGGCGCGCTCCTCGACCGCGACGCCGGCGCGCCGCGCGCCCGCCTGCACGGACGCGGCGAGCTTGCGCAGCCGGTCTACCTGCCCCGTGACACCCGCCCAAAGCACGCGCCCGTCGAACCGTCCGGCCCCGGCGAAAGACAGGTGTAGGACCTCGTGGCGCGTGGCGGCACGGGCGAAGCGGGCCGCGGCGTCTCCCGCCGTACGGTCATTGACCTCGCCGAGGAACGCCAGCGTGAGATGCCATCTCTCCGGCGGCACCCAGCGCAACGCGGTGTTCCCGGCTCGCACGGGACCAACGGCGGCGTCGAGCGAGCCGACCGCGTCCGGAGGAGGGACGACGGCGACGAAGAGCCGCACTACTGCGTCGCGACGGTGAGGCGGTCCCGCAGCGCGGTCACGACGCGAGCGTCCCCGTCGACGTGCACTACGGGATCGGGGCGGCGGCCCCAGAGCCACAGCAGCACCTCGGACGGCTCGCCGGTCACCACCGCGTCCGCGAAATCCGTCCCGTCGGTGACGTCGATCCGGCCCGGGTGCAGCTCCACCTGCCAGGACCAGCCGCCGGTGCGCACGCCCACCGACTGACCCTCCCCGGCGTGCGCGTCGACGCCGCCCCACTCCTCCGGCGAGAGGTCCCGCCACATGTCGTGCCCGAGGAACCGGCGCAGCACCTCGTCGACGCCGTCCACGGCGAGGTCGTCGGCCACCGGCGACAGCTGGTCGAGCGCGGTCTCGGCGTCGACCCGGTGCACCGCCGTCTCCTGCGCCATCCGGCGGTACCAGAACCCCACGGTCTGGTCGGGCTTCCACCACGTGTAGGACGGCGCGCTCGGCCCACGGGTCCCCAGCTCGTGCAGCAGGCGTGCATGAGCGCCGCGGAACCACTCGACGGCATCCCCGGTGGCGGCGGGCTCAGGCGGGAACTCCGCGGGCCCCATCGTCGCCATGTTCGCGATCTTGTGCAGGTAGACGTGGTCGGTGTGCACGACGACGTCCCGGACGGTCCAACCGGGACACGGCGGCACCGAGGCGTCGAGGTCGCGAGTCGCGACGGCCGCGAGGCGCTCGCCGTCCTCGCGCAGCAGGGACAGGTAGCGCTCCGGCGCCGGTTCGAGATCCATGCGGCGTAGCCTCGCACCGACGTCCGACAGAATCGACGCCGTTTCCGGCGCCGTCAGACGCGCTGGCCCGCGGCCGCCACCGCCTCGGGAAGCACGAGCAGCTCCGGGCGCGGCCGCAGGTGCGCGCGTACGACGAGGTGCTGGCGGCGCATCACGACGGCGGCGGCCACGACCGCCGCGACCGCCGAGACGACACCGCCAACGACGAGGCTCCACCGAGCGCCGGCGTGCTCGGCGACGGCGCCGAGGATGGGCGCACCGAGTGGAGTACCGCCGAAGAAGACGACCATGTAGAGCGCCATGACCCGCCCGCGGACGGCAGGGTCCGCCCGCAGCTGCAGCGTGGCGTTGGCGGCGGTGATGAACGTCAGCGCGGACAGCCCGACCGGGATGAGCATGATGGCGAACGTCTCGTACGTCGGCATGAGTCCCGCCGCCAGCTCCAGCAGGCCGAAGACGACGGCCGCGCCGACGACGAGGCGAAGCCGCGGCCGACCGCGCCGGGCCGCCAGTAGCGCCCCGGTGAGCGAACCGATCGCCATGACCGAGCCCAGCACGCCGTACTCCCCGGCGCCCTTGTGGAACACCTGCGTCGCCATGAGCGCCGTCGTGATGGAGAAGTTCAGCCCGAAGGTCCCGACGAAGAAGACGACGACCAGGACGAGCACGAGGTCGGGCCGCGCGGCGACGTAGGCCAGGCCCTCCCGCAGCTGGCCGGGCGCGCGCTCGACCCGCGGGGCGGGTGAGAGCTCCGACGGGCGCATGGCCCGAAGCGAGGCGAGGACCGCGAGGTAGGACGCCGCATTGAGGAGGAAGACGAGCCCTGTGCTCCCGGTGGCGACGATCAGGAAGCCGGCCAGTGCGGGGCCGACGACCCGCGCGGCGTTGAAGCTGGCACTGTTGAGCCCGACGGCGTTGGGCAGCTCCTCCGACCCGACCATCTCGACGACGAAGGACTGGCGCGTCGGGTTCTCCACCGCGGTCGCCGTGCCCAGGAGGAACGCGAGCACGTAGACGTGCCACACCGCGACCGCACCCGTGACGACGAGCAGCCCCAGGACCAGACCAACGACGGCGAGCGCGGCGTTGGCCGCCGCGAGAACGCGACGCTTCGGGTAGCGGTCGGCGAGGACTCCGCCGAGGAGTCCGAACAGCAGCATCGGCAGGAACTGCAGGGCGGTCGTGATCCCCAGCGCCACGCCACTGCCGGTCAGCTGCAGGACGAGCCAGTCTTGGCCGATGCGCTGCATCCAGGTGCCGACGTTGGAGATCACGCCACCGGCGGCGAACAGCCGGTAGTTGCGGATCCGCAGTGACCGGAAGGTCGGGCTCACGCGCTCGCCAGCCGTTCCAGGATTGGTGCCGCCCGGTGGAGGACCGCGCGCTCCTCCGGCGTCAGCTCGGCGAGCCGGCAGGCGAGCCAGGCGTCCCGGCGGCGGCGGTCCTCCCGCAGCATCGTGCGGGCCTCGTCAGTGAGGGACACCAGGCGCTGGCGCCCGTCGGTGGGGTGCGGAGCGCGTGCTACGAGGCCGCGCTCCTCGAGCGCGGTGAGGATCCGCGTCATGCTCGGCGGCTGTACCTTCTCGTGTCCGGCGAGCTCGTTCGGTGTCAGGGCGCCATGCCGGTCGAGCGTGACGAGGGTGGCGAGCTGGTTCAGCGACAGCGACGTGTCCGCCCGCTCGGCGCGGAGTCGGCGGGCCAGCCGCATCACGGAGATCCGCAGCTCGCTCGACAGCTGCGCGGTGCGCGTCATGCTCGGCATGACCGTTAGCCTACCTCATTAGCCTCGCTAACGACCGAGCGTGCGCCGGCCCTCGATCCGCGTCATTCCGCGCGCGCGTCCCGCACCGCGGCCGCCAACAGCGCCGCTGCGAGCATCGCCGCGCCGCGCTGCGTGGCACCGGGCGTACCTCTCGGTCTGGAAGACCTGGTTGTCGTCGAGCACCTACCGGACCACGGTCTACTTGACGCGCAAGGGAACCGACGAGCTCTTTGAGAACGGGCTCGTAGGCGCGGCTCTTGGTAGCTCCTATGCAGGATCTCTGCTCAAGGTCGCGAGAGCGGCAGCGCGGGTGGCCGCACTGGGGCACGGCTCAGCGGATGCCGAGGAGGTTCTGGATCGGCGCGATCGCGACGTAGAAGGGCAGCACTGCGGCAGGTGGCTGGCAGTGAAGGGCAGGTCGACCGTAGGCACCTCCGTCGCGGCTGGCGGCGGCCCCGCACCGCGCGCCCCACGCCGGGGTCAGCTTGGCCGAGGTGCTTCACTTCCCGACGACCTCTACCCATCCTGGTCGAGCATGGGGAGCAGCCGCTGGGAGGCGAAGTGCGAGTCGTCGGGACCGTGATCGCGGCCCTGGTGGTCACCGTTGTCCTGTTCCGGCTGTTCGGGGTGACCGGGTGCTACGACGGCCCCAAAGGCGGTGACTGTGTCACGACGCGCACGAGCGCGGTCGGCGTCCCGCTGCCCGAGCGCGGCGGCGACATCCTGTGGCTGCCGGCCGCCTTGCTCGCCGGCGCCGTCGCATGGAGGGCGATCGACCCGCGCTCTCGGTACTGAGGCCGTCGGGGGCCGCCCTTGCGGCGGCCACCGGGCTTGGCGGTTGCCGCTGGTGACTGCGGCCGTGAGCCGTTCGAGCGTCGCAGATAAGAGCCGAGCAGTACGAGCCCGACTCAGCGGATGCCGAGCAGGCTCTGGATCGGCGCGATCGCGAAGTACAAAGCGAACAGCGCGGCAACCACCCACAGGAGCGGGTGGATCTCCCGAGCCCTGCCCTGCGCTGCGCGGATCACGACGTAGCTCACGAAGCCGGCACCGATCCCGTTGGCGATCGAGTAGGTGAACGGCATGACCACGATGGTCAGGAACGCCGGGATCGCGATGCCGTAGTCGGACCAGTCGAGGTTGCGGATCTGGGTCGCCATGAGGAAGCCGACGATGACCAGAGCAGGCGTGGCGGCCTCGAAGGGCACGACCTGGACCAGCGGCGTGAGGAACATCGCAGCAGGAAGAGCACGCCGGTGACGACGTTGGCCAGGCCCGTCCGCGCGCCCTCACCGATGCCCGCAGCGGACTCGATGTAGGTCGTGTTGGACGACGACGACGCTGCGCCTCCGGCGACGGCGGCGAGGGAGTCGACGAACAGCACGCGCTCGACGCCCGGCAACCGGCCCTTCTCGTCGAGGAGGTTCGCCTCCGCACCAAGACCGACCACGGATCCCATCGTGTCGAAGAAGTCCGTGATGAGCAGGGTGAAGACCAGCAGCAGGGCGGCGACGAGGCCGACGCGCTCGAAGGAGCCGAACAGGCTGAAGTTGCCGAGCAGGCTGAGGTCCGGGACGGCGGCCAGCGTGTCGGGCAGCTGCGGGACGACGAGGCTCCACCCCGTGGGGTTGACCTTGTCCGGAGGCGTGAACGACGGCCCGATCTGCGCGAGCGCCTCGATGACGAGGGCGAGCACGGTGGTGATAAGGATGCCCAGCAGGATGGCGCCACGGACACGACGTGCGACCAGCACCGCCGTCAGGATGAGTCCGAAGCAGAAGACCGCCGTCGGCCAGCCTTGGAGGTTGCCCCCGACACCGAGCTGCAGCGGCACAACGGTGCCAGCGACGTCCGGGATGCGTCGGACGAACCCGGCGTCGACGAAGCCGATCAAGGCGATGAACAAGCCGATGCCCACGGCCGTCGCTGTCTTCAGCTGTTCCGGGATGGCGTGGAAGACCGCCGTACGCAAGCCGGTGAGGACGAGCACGGTGATGACCAGGCCCTCGATGACGACGAGGCCCATTGCGTCGGCCCAGGTCACCTGGCTGGCGATGGCGACGGCGACGAAGGCGTTGAGGCCCAGCCCGGTCGCGATGGCGAAGGGGTAGCGACCGACGACGCCCATGAGGATCGTCATCAGCCCGGCGACGAGCGCCGTCACCGCGGCCACCTTGTCCGTGCCGAGGACGGTGCCCTCCACGTCCTTCGCGGTGCCGAGGATGAGCGGGTTCAGCACCACGATGTAGGCCATGGTGAAGAACGTCGCGAGACCACCGCGGACCTCGCGCTGCACCGACGACCCCCGCGTGGAGATGCCGAAGAAGCCGTCGAAGCCTCCTCGCCGAGCCTCCGGTGGCGGGGTCTGTGTCACCGCACTCGCGCCCGGACGACTCATCGCTTCCGCTCGGTTCCGGCACCGCGGCGGCGCCCGTCGACACCGACAGGCGCAAGCCTGCCAGACAGCACCGACAGCACCCCATCCGCGTGGGGGCGTGTCTGTCCTGCCTCGGACGTCACTGCCTGTCGGCCCGCTCCGACCGGACCGGCGGGCTCGGGCCCGCAGGTCGGTAGCCTGACGCCGTGGCCACGCCCCAGGAGCCCACCAGCGGCTCGGAACGGGAGTCCCATGCTCGGCGGCGACCCGTCGTCGAGCCGCTGCAGGTCGACGCCAGCCGGGTCCTCAACATCGGTACGGCGATCTGGGCGGTCGCGTTCCTGGCGCTCCTCCCGTTCCACGGCCGGCTGGCCGACACCGGGCGCGGGTGGTGGCTGTGGACGTGCCTGGCGGGTGTCGGCCTCGGGCTGTTCGGCGCGGAGTACTGCCGCCGACACGACGACCGGCGCCGCGACCGCGGCGTGGGCGGTCCGGCGAGCCATCGTGTCCCGCCCGCGGCGTCCGGGCAGGACCCGCCCGCGAGCACGACACCCGAGGGTGGGACGCCACCGCGGGATGGGACGCCAGCGCAGGCTGGGATGACCCCGCAGGATGCGACGGCACCGTTGCAGGATCCATGGCGCGCCACCGGCGGCCGGCGGCGTCGGGCCCCCTAGCGGAGGCCCCCGCCTGCGTGCGCGCCCCGGGCGAGGTACGCCGGGCGTTCGTCAGCCGTCGAGCTCGCCCTCCGCGAGCACGGTCTCCACCTGACCGGGATCGGCGAGCACCGCCGCAGTCGCGTGCCGCGCACCCCATGCGCCCGCCGCCCACGCCAGTGCCCGCGCCAGACCGTCGACCGTGCAGGCGTGCACCACGGAGGCGGCGTCGACCCACCACTCGACCGCGGTTCCGTCGACGGTGAGCGTGTCGTGCTCGATCCACGTCGCCGGAGCGGCCGGCAGGACCATCCGGACGACCTCGGGGACCGGCACGACTCGTCCGCCGACGAGAGGGTCCAGGCGCCGCTCGCTCGTCACCGGGAGGTCCAGCACGTCGGCCAGCTCAGAGGACAGCCGCAGCGGCACGGCGAGTACGGCGAGGAAACGGACCTGGAGCCACTGCGGCTCGTCGAGCACCCACACCGACTCGGCGGGCAGCACGCGCGTCCGGTCCCCGGCCGGCACGCGTAGCATTCGCGGAGGCGTGACCCTCGAGGGCTCCACTCCGGCCAGCGCGACGTAGATCCGGCGTAGCTGCGCCCGGCTCACCGGGCGCTGCGGACGGGCCAGGCGGTCCAGCACAGCGTCCGGCCCGCCGGGCTCCGCGAGCAGCGCATCCAGAGTTGTCCGCACGCCGGCAGCCGTGAGAACCTCTGAGTCGACCTCAGGCGGGACGTCCCCGCTCGGGGCGGGGTCCCACAGGCCCTCGAGCAACGCGTCGGCCGACGGCAGGCGAACGTCCCCGGGTCGACGCCCGCCCCAGCGAGCGTGCCGGCGCAGCCACCACGACGTGTAGGACGGGCCCTCGACGACCCGGCCGTCCGCCCGCCGGACGCGCGCGGGGGCCAGCAACGCCTGGCGCGTGTCACGGTCAGCCGCCAGCACCCCGAGCGCGTCAGCCCATCGGTCCGGGCGCACGAGGTCGAGATCGCGTACGGCGATCAGCTCGCCGAGCACCGGGGGCAGCTCGCCGTCCCCGGCACGTGTCCGCAGCTCTTCGACATAGCCGTCCTCGTCGTCGAGGTCGTGGTCGCACGACTCGTCCAGCGCCACCTCGTCGGCACGTTCGACCGTGAAGGTCGCGAGGACACCGGCGGCGGCGAGCGTCCCGGCACCCCACCTGTCGACCAGCGCCGGGTCAGGTTCCCCGACGCCGTCGAGCAGCCCATGCAGCGGACTGCCCGGCAGAACCAGCCCCCGAGCCGGGGCGAACGCGCCTTCCTCGTCACGCAGCGCAAGCTCGGCGAGCCACGGCAGCTCCCCCGGACGGGGGCGTGCGGCCGCCACGAGCACGAGGACGGCGTCGGACACCACCGCCATCCGCTCGTCGTCCTCGTCCCACGCGCCGAGGACGGCCTCGCGCACACGGCGGTCGTCGAGCACCGCGCGGGGTTCGGCCCGACGGGCCCCGAGCGTCTCGAGCAGCGGGTGGACCGCGTCGGGATCCACGACGCGCCATCCCAGCGCGGCGGCCGGTGCGCCGAGGTCGTCGTGGGGAAGGAGGAGGTCGCGCGCACCCCGCACCACCCGTCCGTCCGCGAGCGGCACGGGCAGCGCTCCGAGCGAATCGCGCGCCGCCGGCCCGCACGCCTGGAACGCGTCGTAGACCCGCCGCCAGCCCGCGGCCGGCAGACGCAGGCCGGCGAGCGCGTCGACCAGGTCCGCCAGGGGTACGCGGCGGACGCCGAGCGCGTCCAGCTTCTCCCCACGCGCAATCCATCCCGGGTCGACCATTCCCGGCACGGTCGCGGCGAGCGCGCGAACCGCCTCGGGGGCGAGCCCGTCGACGACGATCGCGTCGACCGGGCGCAGCCACGGACGCGCCTGCGCATCGGTCGCCCCCGGGCCGACCTCGTCAGCGCCTTCCGCAGTCGCGAGCGACGGCGCCCGTACCGGCGAGGACGGATCCGCGGTGGCTGCCGCAAGCATCGGAGTCCGTGCCAGCTCCGCGACGATCGCCGCGCGCAGCGCTGCGTCGAGCGCGCCGACCGGCACGGGCCCCGGCACGAGGGCAAGGGCGTGCCCCGGCGACACCGACGAGCCGGGCGTCGCGGCGAGCCCGGCGACCTGGGTGACGAGCGCGGGATAGGCGCGCGCGGCATGCCGCACCATCGCGTCGCGGAGCGGACCTGCTGCCACGTGCCGGCGCGACGGGTCCAGCGGGAAGGTCGCGACCAGGAGCGCGGGCAAGCCGCTCGGCTCGTCGGTCGGCGTCGGCGCGTGCAACGTCCGGGGAGGCGGGGCACCGTCGCGGCGCGCCGCCCACGTGAGTGACCACGCGCGGCGAGCACGCTCCTCGGTGGGTCGGTCGGCGACGGCTTCGGCATCGAGCGTCCCCGACCGCCGTACGACGAACCACCGCCGGTCGACGTCCCGCAGCGTCTGGGTGCTCCCCGGTCGCTCGATCACGACCTCGCTCAACGCGGGCAGCGCGAGGAGCAAGGGGTCGTCGACCTCGGCGAGCAGCCGGTCGGCGAGTGCGGCGGCCGCCTCGTCACGGAACGGCAGGACGACCGCCGTCGCGTAGCCCTGCGGGACGTCGGCCGGCGCATCCGGCAGGCCCGGGAACGGCAGGCGCAGGACGGGCACGTGCCCGCGGCGGCGAGCCAGCTCCTCGGCCAGGGACGGTACGCCGGACACGGCCTGCACCGTGCGCCGCCGCGACCACGTCACCGCGCCGGTCGTCGAGCGGATGGCCGGCTCGTCGGTCACGGCGAGGACGGCGGCGAAGCCGACACCGAAGCGCCCCACTGCCTCACCGTCGCGCTTGGCCGAGGCGCGCAGCGTGGACAGTGCCTCGACCCCGGCGCGCTCCAACGGTGCACCGGTGTTGGCCGCGAGGAGGACCTTGCCGTCGTGGCGCAGGAGGAGCCGGCCGACCACTGCGGCGCGGGCCGCCGCGTCGGCGGCGTTCTGCGCGAGCTCGACGACGAGGCGGTCCCGGTAGCCGCCGAGGGCGTGGTCCTCCTCCGCGTTGGCGTCCTCCCGGAACCTCGCGGGAGAGGCGGCCCAGGCCTCGAGGACGCGCCGGCGTACCGACGCGGTGCCGAACTCGTCGCGGAAGTCCCCGCCCGGCTCACCACGGTCGGGTGCGCTCGTCATGACCGCCTTCCCTCCCGTCCTCGCGCGGTCCCGCTGGAGCCGCAGCCACGTCGCGGGCGCCGCATCCGCCTCGCGAGGGGCTCGCGGCCGCGACTCTACGTGCACCGTCGGAGGTCCACGCGTCCGCGGCCCGCGCCGGGGACGGGGACGACGCATACCAGGGGCACCGCGACAATGACCGGCATGACCACGGGAGAGTCCGCTGCCGCCACGCCCGCCCCGCCGCCGGACAACACGCCGGCACAGCCGCCCGTGCCCGGGCCACCCGTGCCCGGGCCACCCGTGCCCGGCGAGCACCGCGTGCACTGCGCGACGTGCGGGGCGTCCTACCCGGTGCCGGGCGACCACGCGGCGGATCGGTCCTGCCCGGTGTGCGTCCTGTCGCGGGCAGCCGGCGTCGACGGCGGCGTCCTGAGCAGCTCCGGACCCGGCGAGGACCTCGTCGCGGACGACCTTGCCCGTGCGGAACCGCCGCGTCAGGACCGCTGAGGCCGGCAGGCCGATACCCCGCCGCCTCAGCTGTGCCCGAGGTCCTCCCCCGGCGTGGCCTCGTCGACCGAACCCTCCCGCGGCTGCGGGCGGACGGACACGACGTCATAGCCGAGGTTGTCCAGGACCGGCGGCGGCACGGCCGGCGCGCTGGGTACGACGGCCGCCTCGGAGTGCGCCCCGCACCCGTGGTCCGCGGACACCACGCGGGCGTCGTCGGGGGCGTACTCGTTCGCGCACACCCCGAAGGTCAGGCGCAGCGTGCCCGACAGCGGCAGGTAGAACCCGCACGTCGAGCACTGTGCCGGCGCGGCGAGGGCAATCGGTGCGCCCGGTCCACGGTCACCGGAGTACCAGCGGTCGCTCGCGTCGTCCCGCCCGATCCGCGAGAGGACCCGGGCGCGCCCGAGGCCGAGCTCCCACACCGCCGCGGCGTCCTCGTCGTCGGCCGACGCCAGCTCCCCGCCCACCACGGCCTCGAAGCCCTGCACGAGCCGCGGGTCGTCGGCGGGCGTCGGGAGCAGGTCACCGACGCCGAGGTCGCCGGGACGCAGCCGGTCCGACCACGGCAGCCACTCCGGCGGCAGCAACGCGTCCGGGCCGGGCAGCAGCACGACCTCGTCGACGGTCACGAGCTTCGCGCGGCTGGCGCGGGCGACCGTGACCGCCCAGCGCCAGCCCCGGTAGGCGGGCGAGGTGCACTCGAACAGGTGCGTCAAGACCCGGTCGCCCTCGGCGACGGCCTCGACCGCCTCCCCCACGTGGGACGGGTCGTCGGCGGCGTCCTGCGCCGCGGCGCGGGCC
>JALYMU010000285.1 GCA_030773595.1 Actinomycetota bacterium
CCGCGTTCGCGGGCGAGGCGTATCCACTTCCGGACGGTGTGGATGGAGTAGTTCTGGCTGACGAGCTCGTGGATGAGTGGCGCTGGCGGCCTCCGTCGGCGCACTGCCCAGCGATACGCTTCCGCGACCTGTGCGAGGAACGCATCAGTGAGTCCGCGACCGGCCGGGGGCGACAACTTCGGCGGCGCGTCGCTGCCGGGCGGCCACGGAGGGCGCCGAGGCCGCTCGGGCGCCCGGACAGGACTGCCCGGCTCTTGCGATCGCAGGCTGTCGGCGATCCAGTCGTCGCCGTCGCCCGGGAACCGAAGGAAATTCGCGGCCAGCAGCGAGATCGGGACGCCCGGCTCCTGGGCCAAAGCGGTCATGTTCCTGTCGTCGACCTCGTCCTCGACGGCGAACGAAACGATCGCTGCGAGCGGTATCCGTCTCAGGGCCTCTGCGGTGATCTCTTCACCCTGGCCGTCGAGATACAGCTCTCGCACGACCCACCGCTCGTCGTGGCTCTTCTCCAACCGCACGTAGAGGTCGCCTCGGACACCCTCGTCTTCGCGTTCGACAAGAGTCCAACCGCCTGGGCCAGGAGCGATCCGCATATGTACCAAGTTCGCACGAGTTAGTACCAAGTGTCAATCCCTCTGAGTCCCGCGTCGTCCCCTACCGTCGTACCAAGTCCAGACGACTTAGTACGGGAGGGCAAGGATGCACCGCTTGCTTTACCGCCCCGAGGAGGGAGCCGAGCTCCTCGGCATCTCGCGGGCCCGGATCTTCCAGCTCATTGCGTCCGGCGCGATCGACTCGGTGAAGATCGGGCGTGCTCGACGGATTCCCCAGGCCGCGCTCGAGCGCTACGTCGACTCCTTGTCGGGGGACGCCGACGCGCACTCCTGCGGCATGACAGGCGCACACGACAGAGGCGGCCCCGGGCAGGACCGCCTCCACGTCGATCGCTCACCACAGCCACCGACACGGCCATGATGCCACCCACGTCTGCCCGGCGGACGACGGACACTCTCTCGCGTTCCTCACGCCCGGACGAGCAGCGCGGCAAGAGCGACCCGGCGACCCGCCCTTCCGTGTCGCAGCGCACGCTCGCCCGCGAAGCGGAAGCGTCGCGGATCGCCTACACCCAGTCCCTCGCCCGGGCCGTGAACTTCCTCGCCAAGCTCGGAATGCACCCGGAGAACGCGCCGGCGCACGTCGAGAAGTACGACCCGGACCTTCCGCACGCCAAGGCGTACCGGATGCCGGTCACACCGGAGCGGATGCGTCAGGCGGCCACGTACCTACGGGACCTTGCGACGGCGTGGGAGGCGCGGTGAACCCGCGCGACACCTTCCTGCGCGACCAGGTGGCCGCCGCGGCGGCTGACGCCCGCCGCATCCTCACCCTCGCCACTGGCATGCCGTCCGTGCATCCGTGCCAAACCGCGTACGCCGCGCCGTCGCCGTGGCTGCGGGACCACCTCGAGCGCATCGCCAGCGACGTCGCCGAGCGCCGCCTCCGTCGCTGCCCGCACATCAAGGGCACCGCGCCCACGGTCGTCGTGGCGATGGCGTGGCGACCCGGCCGGCTGTTCTGCTTGCCGTGTTCGGCGGAGCAGCTCGCCGCCGTCCGCGGGACGGTCGAGGACGCCCGGTGCGACGTCTGCGGCGATCTCGTCGACGTGATCCACCCGGATCTCGTCGCCGTGGGACCGCTGATCTTCACCTACGGCGGTTGTGGCCCATGTCTGCCGATCGCTCGCGGGAGCGCCGCCGCGTGAGTGCCTACGCCGGCGTGCTGGAACGCCTCGCCGAACGGACGGGCGCGCCGCCGCGGGGTCCGGACGGGCAGCGGATGGCCCGCTGTCCGGCCCATGAGGACCGCGCCCCGTCCCTCTCGGTCTCCCGTGGTGAGGACGGACGGGTGCTGCTGCACTGTCACGCCGGGTGCAACCTCGCGGACGTCCTGGCCGCGCTCGAGCTCACGCCCGCGGACCTGTTCGACGACACCTCGGCGCCCAAGCAGCTGGCCGGGCCCGTGGTGGAGTACCCGTACTTCGACGAGCACGGCGAGGTGCTGTTCGTCGTCGAGCGGCGGCCCGGCAAGCGTTTTCGCCAACGCCGCCCAGACGGGCGCGGCGGGTGGACCTGGCGGCTCGGCGACACCCGACGCGTCCTCTACCGTCTCCCCGAGGTGATCGAGGCCGTGGCCGCAGGCCGCACGGTCTACGTCGTGGAAGGGGAGAAGGACGCCGACGCCGCCGAGCTCGTGGGCGCGGTCGCGACCTGCAACCCGGGCGGCGCCGGGAAATGGCGCGACCAGCACGCCGAGACGCTGACCGGTGCGCACGTCATCGTCGTGGCCGACCGTGACGAACCCGGCCGCAAGCACGCCGCCCAGGTCGCCTCCAGCCTCGCCGGCAAGGCCGCGTCAGTCCGCATCGTCGTGGCAGCGACCGGCAAAGACCTGCACGACCATCTCGCCGCTGGTCACACCCTCGACGAGCTGGTCGACCTCGATGACCTCGACGACGATCCGGCCCTCGAGGACATCGAACCGCCCGTCGACCCTGACGACGAGTGGGAGCGTCAAGCGGCGCACAACCGCGCCGTGGCCGAGGAGGTACAGCGACTGCGGGTCAGGGAAGACGCGGCCCGCAGACTGCGCTCAGAGCGCGCCAGCGCACTTCCCACGCCGACGCTCCTCTCGGACTTCCTCGCCGTCCCGGACCCGGAGCAGCGTTACCGGATCGACCGGCTCTGGCC
>JALYMU010000286.1 GCA_030773595.1 Actinomycetota bacterium
ATCGAGGACTGGATGCGCCGCACCGGCCGGCTGCCCGCCGGGGACGAGGCGTAGGGGGTGGGCGCCGTGCCCCTGGTCTTTACCGCCGAGCAGATGGTCAACCACTTCCTCAACGAGGGCGACCCGACGCCCGACGAGCTCGAGACCGCCTTGTCCCGGCTCGGTCGCAACTCCGGCCCAGCGTTGCTCGTCGACCTCATGGCCGAGGGACTGTTGACCGCCGACACGGCCGCCGCGTGCGTGCCATCGGCGTGGTGCGGATGCGAGTGGCCGAACCGCACGCTGGATGACGACCTCTGGCGCCGACTGTTCGACCTTGCCGGCTACACGGTCGAGGGAGTCCCGGCAGAGCGGCCGATGGGAGCGCTGCGCCTCTACCGTGGCGCGCTGCCAGCCCATCGGCGCGGGTGGTCCTGGACGGACGACCGGGAGCTAGCTCAGTGGTTTGGCGGCCGACCGCACAACGGCGGCAGTGGGATGGTGTGGACCGCCTCGGTCACACCGGGTCGGCTGCTGGCCCGGATCAGCAGGGAACGCGAGGGCGAGTCTGAGCACGTGGTCGACGCCCGTGGCCTGCGCGTCGTCGCGGCCCAGCGGCGCTCCTGTTAGCAGAAGCGTTAGCAAGCCGGGGGCGGCAGCGCGGTCTCCGAGACGAAGCACGGCGCTGACCTGCGGTCTTTCTGGTGGGCAGGGGCGGGGTCGAACCGCCGACCTTCCGCTTTTCAGGCGGACGCTCGTACCGACTGAGCTACCTGCCCTCGATGGGCTGCACGCAGTCTACCGGCATGCCTGCGGCCGTTGTCACACCGGTTCGCCGCTGCGGGCGCGCACGACGGCGGCGAGGGCGTCGGCCTTCTCTTGCGGGAAGCCCGCGAGCCGCAGCGTGCTGCCGCTGCGCAGACGAACGTGCACGGGGTCGTGCGGTATGCGCGGTGGCAGGACGGCGTCGATCTCGCGCCACCCGACGTGCCTGAACCCGACGTACCGCCTGACCAGTACGCCGAAGTCATCGACCGTCGTCGCGACGGACGGGCGGCCGACCAGGAAGCCGACCACCACGAAGAGTCCCGCCATGACCACGCTCCAGGCGCGCTCTGCGCCAGTGTCGGCATCGAAGGCTGCCCGATACAGGTACAGGGTTACCACCGCGACGTAAATCCACCGCACCCACCGCGGGGGCTTGGTGAAGTAGCTGCCCTTGACGGCTTCGAGGTCGTTACGCGACCGCCGGGGCGGCTCGTCGCTGCCGGTGGTCACCACGGCGACATCAGCCCACGTTCCGACGCGCTCGTACGACGGCGGCGAGCGCGCCGGCGTTGTCCTTGGGGAAGCCGACGAGACGCACCGACTCGCCGCCGTGGAGGCGAACCGTCACGAAGTCGTCCCACTGTCGCACCGGTGGGACCTCCGCGACGTCCTGCCACGGGATGCGTCGCATCCGAAGGCGGCGCACCTTGAGACCGTCCGCGTCGACGGCTGTTGCAGGAGGAGGGCGAAAGCCGAAGTACGCGCCGCCCGCCCAGAGGAGACCGACCGGGAGATTGAACAGCGCGGGATTGAATCGGCTCGGCTGCCGGCCGAAGGCCAGTGCGAGCAGCGACGACAAGACGTAGAAGGCGGCGAAACCGAGCCAAGTCCACGCCAGCCATCGGGGCGAGGGAGCGCGGTACGTCCCGCTGACCCGGCTTAGGTCTGTCGTCGCGCTGCCACCCCTCCGGGGACGTGTGCCGAGGACCGGCCGTGTCGTCGGAGGTCACCCCCGACCCGCTAACCGGCGTCAAGCGTGGGCATGCGCCGGCGCGGACCCCCAGCCGTCGTACCGAGAACGACGAAGCCCCGCGTCGCCGAGCGGCGCGGGGCTTGCGTGTCGAGCGGTCCCGACGGGATTCGAACCCGCGGCCTCCACCTTGACAGGGTGGCGAGCACTCCAAACTGCTCCACGGGACCCCGTGGTCGTGCCGTGCCCCCAACGGGATTCGAACCCGTGCTGCCGCCTTGAAAGGGCGGTGTCCTGGGCCGCTAGACGATGAGGGCTCGCGGGCCCACGGCGTCTTCTGCCGTTGGGGACGCTGGAAGCATAGGGGACGGCGGCCTCGATCTCCAAAGCGGATCCCGCGGCGCGGCTGCCGGCCCAGTTCGAAGCGACCACCGCAGGGCAGGAGGGGCGGGTGCTCGAGATGTCGGAGGAGGAGTTCGACCGCCTCGTCGGAGAGGCGCTCGACGGCATCCCGCCCGAGCTCGCGCGCCTCATGGACAACGTCGCGGTCTTCGTCGAGCCCGAGCCGCCCGGCGGCGACCCCGACCTGCTCGGCCTCTACGAGGGCACGCCGCTGACCGAGCGCGGCGAGTGGTACTCCGGCGTGCTGCCCGACCGCATCACGATCTACCGGGGACCGACCCTGCGCATGTGCGAGGACGCCGACGAAGTCGTCGACGAGGTGCGCGTCACGGTCGTGCACGAGGTGGCGCACCACTTCGGCATCGACGACGACCGGCTGCACGAGCTGGGCTGGGACTAGGTCGCGAGCCCTCTGGTCGCGAGCGACAGCGCGTAGTCCCCGGCGGGGTCGGTCCACCAGCACCGCAGTCCGAGCCCTGCCGCCGCGAGCTCGCGCGCGACGCCCTCGCGCCGGAACTTCGCGCTCACCTCTGTGCGCATCTCCTCGCCACGGGCGAAGGGCACCGTCAGGTCGAGGACGCGCAGCACCTGGCTCCAGCGTGATCGCAGGCGCATCTCGACCCACTCGTTGTCGCGGTCCCAGACGGCGACGTGATCGAAGGAGTCGGGGTCGACCTCCGCGCCGAGCTCCCGGGCGATCACCCGCAGCACGTTGCGGTTGAACTGCGCGGTCACGCCGGAGCTGTCGTCGTACGCCGCGATGAGCCGGCCTTCGTCCTTCACCAGGTCTGTGCCCAGCAGCAGACTGTCACCCGGCGCCATCGTGGCGGTGAGGGTCCGAAGGAACCGCGTGCGCTCCTCGGGCACCAGGTTGCCGATCGTGCCGCCGAGGAAGGCGATCATCCGGCGACCAGCGACCGGCAGCAGCGGCAGGTGGTGCTCGAAGTCACCGACGACGGCGTGGACGCTGATGCCGGCGTACTGACTCGCGATGGCTTGCCCAGCCTTGGCCAGCACCGTCTCGTCCACGTCGAAGGGCACGTAGCGGCGCAGGGTCCCGGCGCCGTGCATCGCGTCGAGCAGCACCCGGGTCTTCTCCGAGGTGCCGCTGCCCAGCTCCACGAGCGTGTCAGCGCGTGACGCCGCCGCGATCTCGGGTGCTCGCGCCTCGAGAATCGTGCGCTCGCACCGCGTGGGGTAGTACTCCGGCAGGCGCGTGATCGCGTCGAAGAGCCGGGAGCCGCGGGCATCGTAGAACCACTTGGGAGGCAACGTCTTCGGCGTCGCGCTGAGCCCCGCCCGTACGTCGGCCTCGAGCACCGCGCGCATCGCTGACGGCGGCAGATGGCGCTCGATCCGCACCCGCGCGCCGGCCCGGCGCGACGCCGCTGTGTCCTTCGCCGCGGTGTCCTTCGCCGCGGTGTCCTCGGTTGGGGTGTCCTCGGTTGCCGTCATCCCCGCGCCAGCCGCAGGCCGGAGAAGGCCCAGCGCGCGCCGGCCGGGAAGAAGTTGCGATAGGTCGGCCGCTCGTGCCCCGGGGGAGTCGCGCAGCTCGCGCCACGCAGGACGTGCTGGTCGCACATGAACTTCCCGTTGTACTCGCCGATCGCGCCCTCAACCGGGCGGAAGCCCGGGTAGGGCAGGTAGGCGCTCGAGGTCCACTCCCACACGTCCCCGATCATGTGCCGCCCTGCCAGGCCGGGGTGCAGCCGCTGCGGATCCATCAGCTGCCCGCGCAGGTCCGCGACGTCACGGGCAGCGACCTCCCACTCCGCTTCGGTCGGCAGCCGGCCACTGGCCCAGCGCGCGTACGCGTCGGCCTCGTAGAACGACACGTGACAGACCGGTTCGCCGCGTCGTAGCGGGCGGACGCCGCCGGAGCCGAAGGCGAGCCACCGGCCCTCGCGCTCCTGCCAGTACCCCGGGGCACGCCAGCCGTGCTGCTGGACCGCTGCCCAGCCGTCGGACAGCCACAGGTCCGCGCGCTCGTAGCCGCCGTCCGCCATGAACGCCAGCCAGTCCTCGTTCGTCACGGCACGCTCGGCGATCTCGAACGGCACCAGGTGCACGGCGTGGCGCGGTCCCTCGTTGTCGTAGGCGAACCCGTCGCCGTCGTGGCCGATCTCGTGCAGGCCCCCGGGCACCGCACGCCACGTCAGCGGAGCCGGGGACGGGTCGTCCTCCTCGTCCCGCTCGACGAGCGCGGGCCCGAACGGGTGGCACGAGAGCAGGTGCAGCGCGTCCATGACGAGCAGCTCCTGGTGCTGCTGCTCGTGGTTCACGCCCAGCTCGACCACCGCGCGGGAAGCGTCGTCGATCCCGAGCTCCAGGAGCTCGCTCACGGCGGCGTCGACGTAGGAGCGGTAGCGCCCGATCTGCGCCACCGACGGCCGGGTGACGAGGCCGCGTTGGGGCCGTGGGTGTCGCGGGCCCACCGCCTCGTAGTAGGAGTTGAAGAGGAAGCGGAAGGTCGGGTCGAACGGTGTGTACCGGCCGGACGGGCCGAGGAGGAACTCCTCAAAGAACCATGTCGTGTGGGCCCGATGCCACTTCGTGGGACTGGCGTCCGGCATGGACTGGGCGGTCTGGTCCTCGGCCGAGAGCAGCGACGCCAGCCGGTCGGTGAGCGACCGTACGGCGAGGAACGACGCGAGCTCGTCGGCGGCGCGGGGTGCGGGAGTCGGGGTCGCAACGGTCAGCGTCATCGCCTGTCCTAGGGGTTCGTCGGTGGCCAGTTCTGGTGGTGCGCTCGTTCTCCGGCCGATCATGCCCGACCCGACGGGCCCCCGCGACCCGTGCAGCGACGACGCCTCGCCCGGCATGGCTCGAGGGCCGTCGCTCGACGTCACTCCTCCCGCGCGCGCACCTCGGCGCCGGTCTCCTCCTCGTAGCCGGTGTCCGCGCCGGCCGTACGCCCCACGAACTCCCCGCTCGGCGTGCTGCCCGTGGTGCTCGTCGCGTCGGCCGCGCCGGCGTCGTCGGACCCGACGCCGCCCTTGACCATGCGGCTGTTCGCCGTCGCCGTGTCGGTGTCGACGTCCTCCTCGCGTCGACCCGCGTCCTGCCCGCCGTACTGCACCATGTCGGCCTCCCGGCTTCGGTTCTCCTGGCCGGCGGACTACCCGCTGCGCAAGGGGCTACTCGCGGCCCGGAACGGCCGCCCGATCAGCGGTGGACGGTCGACATGTCCGGGTAGCGGTCGCCCGCCGTGGCGCCGACCGGCGCGACTTCCTCCAGCCGCCGCAGGTCCTCCTCAGCAAGCCGTACGTCGGTCGCCGCGACGTTCTCCTCCAGGTAGCGCACCCGCTTCGTGCCGGGGATCGGCACCACGTCGTCGCCCTGGTGCAGCACCCACGCCAGCGCGAGCTGGCTGGCCGTGACGCCCTTGCCCGCGGCGATCTCCTGCACCCGGTCCACGAGGTCCAGGTTGCGGCGGAAGTTCTCGCCCTGGAACCGCGGGTGCTGCGCCGGAAGTCGTCGGGCTCCAAGTCCTCGACCGTGCGAATCTGTCCGGACAGGAAGCCGCGACCCAGCGGTGAGTACGCGACGAACCCGATGCCGAGCTCGCGGACCGTCTCCAGCACGCCATTGGTCTCCGGGTCCCGTGACCACAGGGAGTACTCCGTCTGCAGTGCCGTGACCGGGTGTACGGCGTGCGCCCGCCGGATCGTCGGCGGCGCGGCCTCGGAGATGCCGAGGTGACGCACCTTGCCCGCCTCGACCAGCTCGCGCATCGCCCCCCACGTGTCCTCGACCGGGACGCTCGTGTCGACCCGGTGCTGGTAGTAGAGGTCGATCACGTCGACACCCAGTCGCTCCAGCGAGGCGTCGCAAACCCGGCGTACGTAGTCCGGGTGCCCGTTGACGCCGACGCGGGTGCCGTCGGGCCGCCGCTCGTTGCCGAACTTGGTCGCCAGGACGACCTCGTCCCGGCGCCCTGCGATGGCCCGGCCGACGAGACGCTCGTTGGTGAACGGGCCGTACATGTCGGCCGTGTCGAGGAAGGTCACGCCGAGGTCTAGGGCGCGGCGAATCGTCGTGACCGCCTCGGACTCGTCCGCCGTGCCGTAGAACTCGCTCATCCCCATGCACCCGAGACCTTGGGCCGAGACGGTCAGCCCTTGGCCGAGCGAGCGCTGCTGCATGCCTGCCTCCGTTGTCGACGGCGGTCGTCGGACCTCCAGTCCTACACCGCTGCGGCGAGGTCGGCGCCGGGCGGTCCCAGGTGGCCGCTGGTGCACGGCGCCACTGTGGATTCCGGCTAGCCGATCAGTGCCGCGAGTTCCGCCTCGACGTGGCGCGCGATCTCGGTGGGGTCGGGGACGATCCCCGCGTCGGCGGCGACGCCGACGGTCACGCTCCCGGCGTAGCTGAAGATGCTCACGCCCACACCGACCGAGCCGGTCTGGGGCACCCAGAACACGACGTTGCTGGCCAGGGCGCCGGCCATCCGGACCGGCGTCGACGGACCCGGGACGTTGGTGACGATCGCGCTGACCTTCGCGCCGAGGATGCGCATGGCGACGGTCCGGGCCCACGCCGGCAGCGCCGCCAGGATGTTGACGACGAGGTAGGCCGCGGCCGCCTCCGCCGAGGCCCGCAGCGCACGGACCCGGGCGCCGACCACGCGCACGCGCTCGTCGGCGTCCGGCTCGCCCACCGGGAGCCTCACGACCACGACGCCGAACCGGTTGCCGAGGTCCCGCCCGACGGGCTCGCCGCGGCGGCGCAGGTCGACCGGCACGAAGACCCGTACGTCTCGAGCCCGTCCACCGCGGGCGAGCAGGTAGCGCCGAAGGGCGCCGGCGGTGGCCGCCAGCAGCACGTCGTTGACCGAGGCGTCCAGCCGCTTGGCCGCCCGCTTCACCTCGTCAAGGTCCACGGGCCGGGTCCACGCGGCGTGCTTTCGAGCGCCGAGCCGGCCCGACAGTGCTGTCCGGGGGTCCGGCGGCAGCAGAACGATTCGCAGGACCCGCGCGGCGACCGTCACGCCGAACCGTACGGCGGCGAGCGCTCGCCGGGCGGGGCCGCCGGCGCCCTCAACGACGCCGCCCACCTTCAGCGCCTCGACCGCTGCCTCAAGTGCCCGGCGTACCGGCACGGCGCTCCCTCGCCCGACCACGGTGCTGCCGGGAACCGACGCGACCACTGCCGAGTCCACCGGCACGGGTCCCACGTCGTCGGTCAGGTCGAGCAGCACGCGGGCCAGGGCCATCCCGTCGGCGATGCAGTGGTGCAGCCGCGCGACGACGGCGCAGCCCCGGCCGTACCCCTCGACCAGGTGCAGCTGCCACGGCGGCCGGGTCAGGTCCACGGGCGTGCTCATCAGGTCCCCGACCACGGACAGCAGCGCCGCGTCGTCGCCGGGTCCGAGCAGCTGCACCGGCACGACGTGGTGGTCGAGGTCGACCGCAGCGTCCTCCCACACCGGCTCGTCGAAAACCGACCGCGGTGGCACCGCGCGGCGCGCGAACCCGGGGTACGGCGCGAGCAGGCGCTCCCGGACCAGGCGGCGCAGACGGTCCGCGCTGAGCGGCTCCGCGAAGCGGAGGACAGCCGTGATCACCATGGGGTTGACGGCGGTGTGCAAGGTGAGCCAGGCGGCGTCGACGCCACGCATGGGGAACCGCGGGACGCTGGCGGGCCGCGACCCGGTCGACGTCACAGCACGTTGAAGAGCAGGAGCAGCACCACCGTCACGACCAGGGACAGGACCAGCGAGCCGAGGCAACCGAGGCGGTTGGAGAAGAAGAAGAACACGGCGTCGGTCTACCCACCCGCCGGCGGGTCAGGCTCGCCCGTACGGGCGGTACCGCCCGCCTCGGGACGGCGGAAGCCGAGGCCTTCGCCGACCCGATCGAGCAGCGCCTCGAACAGCGCGTCGGCGCCGGCCGCGCCCAGCCAGTCGAAGTGTCCGTAGGCGTCCAGGCAGCTGAAGCCGTGCAGGGCACTCCACGCCAGCATGCAGCCCTGGTGGAGATCCGGCCGCAGCACGTCACGGTCCTTGTCCGCGAAGGCGGCGGCCAGCGCGGGGGACACCCCATGTCTCGGCGGGTCGAGCAGCCCGGCGGCGTCGGCTTCGGCCACGAGCCCCATCAGCGTGGAGAAGGCACGCATCGCGGCCTCGACCGTCGGCCCGTCCTCAGGCGCGGCGTAGCCCTGCGCCGGCAGCCCGAACAGCAGCGCGAACCGCTCCGGCTGAGCGCGTGCCCACGCGCGGTAGGTTAGCGAGGGCTTCGGCCCCGGCGCCAACGGGCCGCTCGTCCTCGTCGCCGAGCTGCGCGACGGCGCCTCCACGCAGACCCTCGCCCCGCTGGTCGAGCAGATCCGGGCCACCGACGGGGTCGCCGCGGTCACGCCACCGCAGGTCAACCCGGCGGACGACACGGCCGTGCTGACCGTCGTACCCGATGCCTCGCCTCAGTCCGCACGCACCGAGCGGCTCGTCGAGACGCTGAGCGAGGAGCTCATCCCGGCCGCCACGTCGGGCACGAGCGCAACGGTCTACGTCGGGGGTGTCACGGCGGGCGCGATCGACTCCAGCGACAACATCGCCTCCCGCCTGCCGGCGCTCATCGGCGGCGTCGTCGGGCTGTCGTTCCTGCTGCTGCTCGTCGTGTTCCGCAGCGTCGTGGTGGCGGTCAAGGCAGCGGTCATGAACCTGCTCTCGATCGCCGCGGCGTACGGCGTGGTGGCGCTCGTCCTCGAGGGCGGCTGGGCCGGGCGGCTGGTCGGGATCGACACCGAGACCCCGCTGCCGGCGTTCGTGCCCGTGCTGATGTTCGCGATTCTGTTCGGGCTCTCGATGGACTACGAAATCTTCCTCCTGTCCCGCATCCGCGAGCGCTGGCTGCAGACGGGCGACAGCAGCGGCAGCGTCGCATCGGGGCTCGCGATCACCGCGCGCGTCATCAGCGCCGCGGCGGCGATCATGGTGGCGGTCTTCGCGGCGTTCGTGCCGAGCGAGGACGTCGTGCTGAAGGTGATCGGCATCGGGCTGGCCACGGCCATCCTCGTCGACGCAACGGTCGTGCGCCTGCTGCTCGTGCCCGCCGTCATGCAGCTGCTCGGCCGGTCGAACTGGTGGCTTCCGGCCGCCCTCGACCGCCGGCTCCCGCAGCTGCACGTCGAAGGCCGTCCCGAGCAGTACGCCGTGGTGGCGGCTGCCGGCTCGCTCGCCGTGCCGCACGCTCGTGGTCAGCTCGTGGACGGCCCGCTCGCCCCCGCCGGGGACTGAGCGACGCGTTCCGGCGCCCGTGCCCGGATCCGTCCGGGCGCGGGCGCCGCCATGTCCGGGCCTGTCCCAGCGGCTGCGGCGCGACCGGCACCATGGGCACATGGAGCAATCCCGACGTACGACGGGCACGGTCGCCAAGTGGGTCGCCACTGAGGGGTGGGGCGTGGTCGACACGGCCGACGTCCCGGGCGGGTGCCGGTTCGACCTCGCGGTGGTCAAGCCGCCCGGTGAGGTGCGCGTGGGCCAGGTCGTGGAGCTGGAGTACGTCGGCGCCGACGGGGGCGAGCAGGACTTCCGCGCGACGCGCGTGCTCGTCCGCCCCGACGCCCTGAACGCCACTCCGGGCGCGTGACGGCGCAGGTCGTCCGGCGGCGCGACGTACGGACCTTCAAGCCGCGCCGAGGACGCGTGACCCCGCGCCAGCAGCGTGCGCTCGACGAGCGGTGGTCGTCGTACGGGCTCGACGTGGGCGAGGCGCTGCTCGACCGGACAGGGGTGTTCGGCCGCGACGCGCCGCTGGTCCTCGAGATCGGCTTCGGCATGGGCGAGACGACGGCGGCGCTCGCGGAGGCCGAGCCGCACCGCGACGTCCTCGCCGTCGACGTGCACACCCCCGGCGCGGGAGCGCTCCTGCACGAGCTGTCCCGCCGCGGGCTGACCAACGTCCGGGTGCTTCTGGGCGACGCGCTCGACGTCCTGACCGGAATGCTCGCACCCGGGTCGCTGGACGAGGTCCGCGTCTTCTTTCCCGACCCGTGGCCGAAAGCGCGCCACCACAAGCGCCGTCTCGTCGACGCGTCCTTCGCCTCGCTGGTCGCGTCGCGGCTGCGGCCCGGCGGACGGCTGCACTGCGCGACGGACTGGGCGCCGTACGCCGAGCGGATGCTCGCCGTCGTCGCGGGCGAGCCGGGGCTGCACAACCCGTACGCCGGGTTCGCGCCGCGCCCGCCGTGGCGTCCCGTCACCCGCTTCGAGGCTCAGGGGCTCGCCAAGGGCCACGAGGTGTTCGACGTCATCGTGCTCGCGGCCCCGGGACGTGACGGCGGCGCGCAGCTTCGGCGGCCTCGCGCAACCCCGTGATCCCGAAGATCTATGGATGCTGGGTGGGGTAGACCCTCTCATGCCGGCTGCCGGCGGTAGGCCGAGCGGGTGAGCGGCTGCCTGGGGACGCAAGCCGTGCCCGAGTGCGTCCGACGATGGCGACGTGACCACGAGCCATGCCTCGACGCGCGCCGTGTGCCCGTGTTGCCGCTCGGTCTACCCGCGCGACCCGGGCTACGTCGCCTGGTGCCCGGCTTGCGAGTGGGGCCTCGACTGCCCGGACGAGGGCACCCCGTCGAGGCTTGAGCGCTACGTCGCGCGGGTCGAGGATGCTTTGGGCGCCTCGCTCCTGGCGGCGGCCGAGCGCCGAGCCGTGGGGGGACCCGGCATGGACCTAGCGCGGGTCGCGACGTACCTGCTCGCCGCCGGTGTCGTCGCCGTGGCGGTGATGGCGGCCGTCGCCGGCGTGCGCCTCCTCCTGGCGCCGCCCAACCCCGCGACGGTCCTCGTCGGCCTGGTCCTGCTCGCCGCGGCCGCGCTCGGCGCGCCGAGGCCGGCGAGGCTCGCGGCGGGAGCGGCCGTGGTTCCGGCCGACGAGGCTCCCGTCCTCCACCGGCTGGTCGGGGACGTCGCCGCCGCGGCGGGAACAACTCCGCCCGCCATCGTGGTGGTCGACGGGGACGTCAGCGCGTGGTTCGGGCACACCGGCTGGCGGGGGCGACGGGACGCTATCCCTGGGCCTGCCGTTGTGGATGGCACTTGACCCGCAGGCCCGCATCGCGCTGCTGGCGCACGAGCTCGGACACGACGTCAACGGCGATGTCCGGCACCGCCGGCTCGTCGCCTCCGCCATGGGCATCCTCGACGCGTGGTACGTCGGGCTGCGCGGCCGCGCCTACGAGGCTGACGGCGAGACCTCCGTGAGCATGCTCGCATCGCTGGGTGCCGTGACCGGTCGCCTCATCCTGGCGCCGGTGGCGTGGCTGGTAGGCGGCCTGGAGGTCCTGATGGGGCTCCTGACCTTGCGATCCGGCCGGCGGGCAGAGCACTACGCCGACATCCTCGGCGCGCGACTGGCCGGCCCGCGCGCCGCGCACCGCCTCCTGGAGCTCCTGCTCGCCGCCCCGGCGCTGGACCGCGCGATGGACACCGCCGTGGTGCGCTCCGAAGCGCGGCCGTTGTGGCAGGTGGCTGCCGAGCGCTTCGCCGCGCTCCCCGAGCACGAGCGGGAGCGGCTGCGCCGGCTCGCCGGCCGGGAGCGTCACCGCACCGACGACAGCCACCCCCCGACCGTGTCGCGTCTCGCCGTCGTGGGCGCGGTGCCCGAGGCGGCGCCTCAGGTCGTCGCGGACGCCTCGGTGATGGCCGCCGCCGACGCTGAGCTGGCCCGGGTCTGGGAGCGTCTGGAGCGCGCCGAGCGCGACCGTCGCCGGGCCTGACGGACGCCGTGCCTGGCACACTGCCGGCGGGCTCCCCGTCCGCGCGTACCTCCGGAGGCGTCGTGACCTCGACCTTGCACCGGCGCGACGTCGAGGCCGCCGCGGCGCGCATCTCGCCGTACCTTCGGCGCACGCCGCTGCTGCGCGTCGAGATCGAGGGGCGCCCCGTGCTGCTCAAGTGCGAGCACATGCAGGTCTCCGGGTCGTTCAAGGCGCGCGGCGCGACCAACGCGGTCGTGCGCGCCCGCGAGTCCGGCGCGGCCGCGGTCGTGGCGGCTTCCGGCGGCAACCACGGGCTCGGCGTGGCGGTGGCC